>RFGL01000311.1 GCA_003697015.1 Acidobacteriota bacterium
CCCCGCCCGGCGCGCTGGCGCGCGATGGCGAGGAGCTGCCGGGCCTGGGGATCTTGAGGTTGCAGATCGAGGCGGCGTTCGAGGTCGGGGATGGCGGCGGCGAAGCGGCCGAGGTCCATCAGGGTGGTGGCGCGCTGGAGGCGGGCGGGGGCGTGGTCGGGATCGGCTTCGACGGCGCGGTCGAAGTAGGCGAGGGCGGCTTCCAGCCGGCCGGCGCGGCCCTCGAGGTTGCCGAGCTGCAGCCAGGCGTCGGCGTAGGACGGATCGAGGGCGACCGCGGTCTCGAAGCGCGCTCGGGCGGCGGCGGCGTCGCCGCGGTTGACCGCCAGGGCGCCGAGGGCGTAGTGGAGCTCCACCGCCTCGGCGTCGCGCTGGGCGGGATCGAGGGACGCCAGCAGCGGCTCGGCGGCTTCGAGCTCGGCGGCGGCGGCGCGGGCGTCGCCGAGCCGGTTGAGGGTGAGAGCGAGGGACTTGCGGTAGAAGAAGCTCGTCGGATCGGCGGCCACCGCCCGGCGGTAGTCGGCGACGGCATCGTGCAGGCGGCCGTCGAGCACCGCCTGATCGCCGCGGAATTTGTACAGCGCGCCACCCCGCGCACCGGCCGCCAGGCCGGCGACCAGGGGGTCGTCGAAGCCTACCCGCCGTTCGCCGCGCTGGGCCAGCTGGCGCCGCGCCTCTTCGGCGCGGCCCGTGCGCCGGTAGGCCATGGCCAGGGGCACGCGGACCTGGGAGGCGGCCGGCTGGTGGCGCAGAGCCTGCTCGAAGTGCTCGGCGGCGGCGGCGTGGTCGCCGAGGCGGGCGGCGGCGCGGCCGAGGCCGAAGTGGGCGGCGGCCGGGGCGTCCCGGCGCGCCCGTTCAAAGGCACGGCGGGCGGCGCGGGCGTCGCCCAGGGCGAGGTGGGCTTCCCCCAATCGCAGCCAGGCGGCGGCGTCTCCGGGGCGCAGGCGGGTGGCGGTCTCGAGGGCCGCGACCGCCGCCTGCGGCCGACTGCGCTGGCCCTCGACGTACCCCAGCAGGTAGGCCCAGGCGAAGTCCTCCGGCGCCAGCTGGTGGGCGTTGGCGAAGGCGGCGGCGGCGGCGTCCCACAGCTCGTAGGCGGCGCACAGCCGGCCGAGCTCGCCGTAGGCGCCGGCGAGCTCGTCGCGGCCGGCGGCGTCGACGGCGGCGTGCGCCGCCGCCAGTTCCTGCGCCACCACCGCCTCGACCGAACCCGCCGGCGGCCGCGGCACCGGCAGCAGCTCGCCGGCGGCGGGCACGGCCGCCGCCGTCCACGCCAGCAATCCCCAGATCGCGAATCTCAACGCCATTGTGCGATGCTGTGCCACCGGCGGATGATCTCATCGATGCCCATCGCTATTGGCTCGACGATATCAGCTCTCCCTCGCCGCCGCCCTGGTGGAGGACGTTGTAGCGCCCGGCGACGAGGCCGGTGAAGCGTTCCGCGGAGCCGTCGGGCCAGAGGACGCGGAGGGCGAGCTCGCCGTCCGCCGCGTCGCGGTCGAGGGCGAAGACGATGCGCGGGTCGTGGGCCGAGGCGTAGCTGCCGTCGGTGGCCAGGCGCTGCCAGCGCGGCGGCCGGCCGGGACGTAGCAGGGCGGCGCGGGCGCCGAGGGCGTCGCGCGGCGGCGTGCCGAGGAGCAGTCGCAGGCCGACCCAGGGCCGGCCGCGGGCGGCGCGGTTCACGAACAGCCGCGCCGGGCCGTGGTTGACCGTCACCACCAGGTCGACGCCGCCGTCGCCGTCGAGGTCGCCGAAGAGGGCGCCGCGGCTCACCGCCGGGGCGACGAAGGCGGCGCCGACGCGGTCGCTGGCGTCGGCGTAGCGGCCGCCGCCGAGGCCGCGGAAGAACTGGTCGGCCTGGGCGTAGGGGTAGGGATCGCCGGCCATCACCAGCGCTTCGAGGGCGCGCACTGCGCCGTTGACCACCACCAGATCGAGCACCCCGTCGGCGTCGACGTCGCGCCAGCCGGCGCCGAAGCCGTTGGCCGCCAGGCTGCTGGCGGCGAGCCCCGAGCGGGCGGTGACGTCGTCGAAGAGTCCGCTGCCGTCGTTTTCGTAGAGGGTGTGGGTCTCGCCGGCGAAGTGGCTCATCACCAGGTCGAAGTCGCCGTCGCCGTCCATGTCGGCGGCGTCGACCCCCATCGACGCCTCCGACAGGCCGTCGCCGTTGACCGCGCAGCCGGCGAAGAGCGCTTCGTCCTCGAAGGTGCCGTCCCCCCGGTTGCGCCACAGCTGGTTGGGGGTGCCGTCGTTGGCGACGTAGAGATCGAGCCAGCCGTCGCCGTCGGCGTCGAAGGCCACCGCCCCCAGTGCCTTGCCGTAGGCGGCGTCGAGGCCGGCGGCGGCGGTGACGTCTTCGAAGGCGACGGTGCCGTCGGCGCCGCGGCCGCGGTTGCGCAGGAGGCGGTCGGGCACCGCACCGTAGACCTCGGGATCGCAGTAGTCGGGAGCGCCGGCGGCGGTGGTGCAGGGCCGGTGGCGGGCGATGGTGAAGTCGAGGTAGTTGCCGACGAAGAGGTCGAGCCAGCCGTCGCGGTCGTAGTCGAAGAAGAGCGCCGGCACGCTCCAGCGCTCGTCGCCGGCGCCGGCGGCGGCGGTGACGTCTTCGAAGGTGCCGTCGCCGCGGTTGGCGAGCAGCTGGTTGGGGCCGAAGGCGGTGCGGTAGAGGTCGACGTCGCCGTCGTTGTCGTAATCGCCGCTCGCCACCCCCATGCCGTAGCCGCGGGCGACGACGCCGCCGTCGCCGGCGACCTCCAGGCGCAGCTCGCCCTCCTCCAACCGGTTGCGGTAGAGCCGGTCGCCGGGCTGAACGCCGCCGGCGAGGGGCCCGCCCTGCACCAGGTAGAGGTCGAGGTCGCCGTCGCCGTCCCAATCGACGAGGGCGCCGCCGGCGCCCATGTTCTCGGGCATGTAGAACCGCCCGCTCATGCCGTTTCGGTGGACGAAGTCGAGGCCGGCGACGGCGCTGACCTCGGCGAAGAGGTCGCCGTCGGGCAGCGGCGCCAGGGCGCTCTCCGGCGCGGGCCGATCCTCCGCCGTGGCGGCCGGCGGCGGCGGTGCGGAGGGTACGGCGGCGCGCTCCTCCGGCGCCTCGCCGCCGCAGGCGAGGGCGAGGAGGAGGACGGCGGCTCCAAGCCGCGTCCGGGACGCGATCCCGCTGCTCAGCACGCGGTCGATGGTAGCACCGCTCAGCAGGCCCCTTCGACCCAGCGTTCGACGTCCCGGCGCCGGGCCGTGGCGTCGCGCTCGCCGATCTCGAGCAGGGCCTCGACGTAGTCGCGCTGGAACATCAGCAGGCTGAGGAAGTCCGGGCTCTTGGTCTGGCGGGTGCCGAGACCGCGGGTCAGATAGCGGAGGCCCTTGGGCAGCTTGCTCTCGAAGCGCGCCACCAGCCGGCCGAGATCCTGCGACGGGCGGATCAGGAGGGCGTCGACCGGCCGCATGCCCTCGTGCTCCGCCGCCGGCAGCTTGCGCAGCAGCCGGTTGATGCGCTCGAGGTGGCGGACGTCGCGATCGAGGAGATCGAGGAACATGGCGTTGAGCAGCTTGCCGGTGATCTGCGCCGGCGGCGGATAGTCGAGGATCTCCGGCTCTTCCGCTTCCCCCGGGGAACGCGGATAGCGGGTGGAGATGGCGAGGATGCGGTCCGCCCCGAGGTGCAGCGCCGGCGACAGGGGGGCGGTGAGGCGCACGCCGCCGTCGCCGTACCAGGAGCCGGCGATGTTGACCGCGGGGAAGATCAGCGGCAGGGCGGCGGACGCCATCACGTGGTCGATGCGCAGGCGGGTCAGGCGGGCGACGCGTTGCGGCCGGATCCAGGGCTCGACGTCGCGTCCCTCGACCCAGGTGACGGTCTGGCCGGTGGCGTAGTTCAACGTCGTCAGGGAGACGGCCCTCAGGTGTCCGGCATCGAGGTTGTGGCCGATGCCGGCGATGCGGTCGGTGGTGTGCAGGGCGCGTTGCAGGAATCGCCGCAGGGGGGAGGTGTCGAGCAGCCCGCGGACGCCGCCGCCGAGGCGGCCGGCGGTCGACAGGCGCAGCAACCAGCGGCTGGCATTGCGGCTCAGGGTGGGGGCGTCGGTGCGGAAGACGTCCTCGAACCGCACCGCCCGCCACAGGTCGGCAAGCTCCTCCACCGCCGAGCTGAGAGGGCCGGGGTGATTGGCCAGCTGGACGGCGTTGATGCCGCCGGCGGAGGTGCCGGTGATGATCGGTACCCGCAGTTCGGGGCAGAGCTTGCCGACGGCGTGCAGGACCCCGGCCTGGTAGGCGGCGCGGGCGCCGCCGCCGGTGAGCACGATCGCCAGCCGCGGGCGTTCGGCCATCACCCCTCCTGCCGGGCCTCCGGGGCGGCGGCCAGGTGCGCGTCGCCCGCGGCGAGGACGGCGCGCGCCGCCTGCGCCCGGCCGTGGCTGACGGCGACCATCTCGGCGACGATCGCCAGGGCGATCTCCTCCGCCCGCCGGCCGCCCAGGGGCAGGCCGATCGGATTGTGGATCCGCGCCAGCCGCCGCTCGTCGAAACCGGCTTCGCGCAAGGCCGCCAACCGCTTGCGATGGGTCTTCTTCGAGCCCAGGGCGCCGACGTAGCGCGCCGGACTGGCGAGGGCGACCTCGAGCGCCGGCAGATCGAGCTTCAGGTCGTGGCTCAGCACGGCGACGTAGCTGCCCTCGTTGAGGCCGACCTGGCGCAGCGCTTCGTCCGGCCAGTCGGTGCGCAGTTCGGCGGCGTGGGGGAAGCGTTCGCGGGTGGCGAAGGCGGTGCGCGGATCGACCACCACGGTGCGGAATCCCAGGGTGTTGGCGAAGCTGACCAGGGGGATGGCGACGTGCACCGCGCCGACCGCGATCAGGGTGCGGCGCGGCGCCATGACGTCGAGGAAGAGGTCCGCCGTCCGCCCGCCGGCGTCGACCGCGATGCGCGCCGGCGCCTGGCGGGCGAAGGCCTCTTCGGCCGCCGTCGTCACCGCCGCTTCGAGCTCGGGGATGCCGAGATCGCCGCGGCGCGTGCCGTCGGGGTAGAGCAGCAGCTGGCCGCCGGCGCCGGGGCCGCCGACCACCGTCGCCAGGATCACCAGCCGTTCGTCGGCGAGGGCCTGGCGGAGCTCGCGGTAGATCTCGCTGCGCATCGTTCTCAGTCCTGCAGCGGTTCGACGTAGACCTGGATCTCCCCGCCGCAGGACAGGCCGACCGCCCAGGCTTCGTCGTCGGTGACGCCGTAGGTCAGGAGCTTGGGCTCGCCGCGGACGATGACCTCCTGGGCTTCTTCGTAGACCGCCCCCTCGACGCAGCCGCCGCTGACCGAGCCGGCCATGTCGCCGCCGTCGGAGATCGCCATCTTGGAACCCAGCGGCCGCGGCGACGAGCCCCACGCCTTGACCACCGTGGCGAGGGCGGCGCGTTTGCCCGCGGCGCGCCAGCGTTCGAGTTCGGGGAGAAGCTCGCGCATGATCATCCTCCTGGCGGAACGTGGCTTCGTCGGACCATTCTAGCCGCACCCGCCGCTCCTCCCCCGGCGCCTCGCCTGTGGGCTCTACGGCCCGGCGGCGGCCGGTGGATCGGGGTGATAGGCTGCCGCGGTCACCCGAGCGAACGACGATCCCCATCAGCGCGCTGGTGGAGAAAGGTGGTGGAGGATGGAGCAAGAGCGTCGCAGCGGGGCGCTGGTCGTTTTCGTGATGATCGCCGTCCTGATCGTGCCCGCGGGCCTGACCCTGACGACGGTCGAGGTCCCCGGCACCCTCGACATCCCGTCCGACGATCCGACGCCCTTGGGCTATACCTGGAGCCTCTCCCTCTTTCTCGTCCCCCTCGCCGTTCTCGGCTGGTGGTTCTGGCGCCACCCCGATCTGTCGTGGCAACGCCGTTCCTTCGTGTCGACGATCCTCGTCCTGCTGCCCTTGGGGTTCGTGCTCGATCTCGTCTTCGGCAACGCCTTTTTCACCTTCCCCAACCACGGTGCGGTCCTCGGCATCGAGGTGCCGGCGGTGGGCGGTGCCATCCCGATCGAAGAATTCGTTTTCTATCTCAGCGGCTTTCTCTTCGTGCTCTTGTTCTACGTCTGGTGCGACGAGTACTGGGTGGCGGCCTACAACGTCGAGGACTATCCCGCCGCAGTGGCCAAACTGCCCAAGCTGATCCGCTTCCACGGCGGCTCGATCCTGGTCGGCCTGCTGCTGCTGATTCTGGCGGTGATCTACAAGAAGGTCTTCTCCGGCGATCCCGAGGGCTTTCCCTGGTACCTGACCTATCTGCTGTCGGTGGCGATCGTGCCGTCGGCGGGGTTCTTTCGTACCGCCAGTCCGTTCATCAACTGGCGCGCCTTCAGCGTCTCGTTTTTCTTCATCCTGCTGATCAGCCTGGTGTGGGAGGCGACCCTGGCGGCGCCCTACGGCTGGTGGGGCTACAACCCCGAGATGATGATGGGGATCTTCATCGGCGCCTGGTCCAACCTGCCGCTGGAGGCGGTCTGCGTGTGGTTGGCGGTGAGCTACGCGACGGTGATCGTCTTCGAGATCGTCAAGCTCTGGCGGGCTTCCGGACGGAGCCTGCGGCGGGCGCTCTTCGGCTGACCGCGGCTCAGCGCTTGCGGAAGGAGTCGATCGACACCACGTCCGCCGGCTTCGCCGGTCGCCGGTCGCCGGCGCGTACGATGCCGGTCGGGCCGCGGCTGGCCAGCGGTGCGGGCTCGCCGTCCGCGGCCGGCTCGTCGTCCGCGGCCGGCTCGTCGTCCGCGGCCGGCGTCACGCCCTCGAACTGCATCTCCAGCTGCACCGCCGGGTCGGCGAAGGCGATCACCGACTCGAAGGGCACCACCAGCCGCGCCGGCACGCCGCCGAAGCGCAGGTCGACGGCGAAGCTGTCGTCGCTGACCTCGAGATTCCAGAACTGATGTTGGAGGACGATCTGCAGGGTCTCCGGATGCTGCTTGCGCAGCCAGTCGGGCATCTCGACCCCCGGCGCGTCGGACTTGAGCAGCACGTAGAAGTGGTGCTCGCCGGGAAGACCGTGCTCGGCGACGTGGGCCAGGGCCTGTCGCGGCACGTCGCGCAGGGCTTTCTGGATCATGCGGGGATAGTCGATGGTGGGCTCGCTCATGGCGTCTCGGGGGAGCCGGCGGGTGACGGGATCGGCCGTGCCGCCGCCCGGTGGCTGGCGGCCGGCGCACGACTAGCCTATCATCGTCGGCACAGCCGCTGCGGCGGTTCGTCCCATCGCCACCGAAAGGAGCATCCGGCATGATTTCGCGTTCTCGTCCCAGCCCCCCGCGCCCGTGGTTGCCCGCCCTGCGGGTGGCTCCCCTGCTGCTGCTGCTCGCCGCCGCCGCCACCGCCCAGGACGGTGCCGCGCGGGCCACCGGCGACCCGCGGGCCATCGCCCTCGCCGAACGCCTGCTCGACGCTCTCGGCGGCCAGGAGGCCCTCGACGCCACCCGCTACGTGCGTTTCAACTTCTTCGGCTTCCGCACCCACCACTGGGACCGCTACACCGGCCGTCACCGGCTCGAGGGCCAGAACCGGGAAGGGGTCTCCTACGTCGTCCTGCACAACGTCCAGACCCGCCAGGGGGACGTCTGGCTCGACGGCGTCAAGCAGGAGGGGGAGGCGCGCGATCAATGGCTGGAGCGTGCCTACGGGGCGTGGATCAACGATACCTACTGGCTCTTCATGCCCTACAAGCTGCTCGACCCCGGGGTCAACCTGGCCTACGACGGCGAGGAGACGATCGACGGCGTGGTCTACGACAAGGTCAAGCTGACCTTCGACAACGTCGGCCTGACGCCGGGGGACACCTACTGGGCCTACCTGAACCGCGACACCCACCTGATGGACCGCTGGGCCTACTTCCTCCAGGGCTGGGAGGCCGACCGTGAACCCACCCATTGGTGGTGGCGCGACTGGCGGCGCTACGGCCGCATCCTGCTGTCCTCAAAGCGGATCAACGTGGCCGACGGCCGCGAGGCGATCCTCGGCGACATCGCGGTCTTCGATCGGCTGCCGGACGCGGTCTTCGATTCCCCCGAACCGGTGACGCCCTGAGCGCGCCGGCGCGAACCTGATCCGGCAGACGCCGTAGGCACCTCGAGCCGCCGCCGCAGTCGAGCGGCGGCGATGCCGTCGGAGACGCAGATGGCTACCCTCTGGCAAGACGTCCGCTTCGCGCTCCGCACCCTGCGCAAGAACCTCTCGGTGACCGTCCTGGCGATCCTCTCTCTGGCCCTGGCGATCGCCGGCAACACCACCGTCTACAGCCTGGTGGCGGGCTTTCTCCACCGGCCGATCCCCTATCGCGACGTCGACCGCCTGGCGCTGATCGGCGAGCGCAACAGCGAGGTGCTGGCCGGCCAGCTGACGACCATCTCGCCGGCCAACTACCTCGACCTGGCGGAGCGCCAGAGCTCGTTTGTCCGCACCGTCGCCTACCAGGGTGCGGCCTACAGCCTCGACGGCGGCGGCGACCGGCCGGAGCAGCTGACCGCCGGTCTGGTGACGCCGGGCTTCTTCGAGCTGCTCGGCGTCGAGCCGGCGTGGGGGCGTACGTTCCAGGCCGAGGAAGGGGTGCGGGGCCGCGACCGGGTGGCGCTCTTGAGCTACGACTTCTGGCAGGAGCGCTACGGCGGGCGCACCGACCTGGCCGGCGAGACCCTGCGGCTCAACGGCGAGCTCTACGACGTGGTCGGCGTCGCCGGCGAGGACTTCGAGTGGCTGCTCGCACCCAACACCGACGTCTGGCTGCCCCTGGTGCTGGAACGCGGCACCGCATCGCGCCAGCGGCGTACCCTCTTCGCCGTCGGCCGGCTGCGCGACGGCGTCGCCGACGAGGCGGCGCAGGCGGAGATGGACGCCCTGATGGCGCAGCTGGCGCAGGAGCATCCGGAGAGCAACCGCGGCTACGTCGTCGAGCTGCTCAACATGCGCCACGACATCCCCGACGCGCGCAACAAGATGTTCTTCACCCTGATGCAGGTGGCGCTGATCTTCGTCCTGCTGATCGCCTGCGCCAACGTCGCCAACCTGCTGTTGTCGCGCAGCCAGGCGCGCGAACGGGAGATCGCCATCCGCAACTCGATCGGCGCCAGCCGCCGCCGCATCGTCGGCCAGCTGTTCACCGAGAGTGCGATCATGGCGCTCTTCGCCGGCGTCGTCGGGGTGGCCCTGGGCTACGTCGGCATGCGGCTGATCACCAACGCTCTGACCAGCTTTCTGCCGTCGTTCTGGATCCCCTCCCTCGACGCGCGGGTGCTCGCCTACAGCCTCGGGGTGACCCTCCTCGGCGGGGTGCTCTTCGGCCTGGCGCCGGTTCTCCAGACCCTGCGCTTCGACCTGCTGTCGTCGCTCAAGGACGGCTCGCAAGGCGCCTCGAGCGGCGGCCGGCGACGCCTCGCGTCGAACCTGCTGGTGATCGCCGAGATCGCCTTCGCTCTCGCCTTCCTCGCCGGCGCCAGCATGATGATCCGCACCTTTCAGACCATGCAGACGGCGGACCCCGGTTTCGACACCGCCAACGTCCTGATCATGCAGCTCGACCTGCCGGATGCACGCTACGCCGGCGCCCAGGAGCAGGTCGCCGGCGCCCGTCAGGTGCTGGAGCGTCTCGCCGGGCTGCCCGGGGTCGAGGCGGTGACCCTGGCCAACGTCCCCCCGCGCACGCCCTTTCTGCCCCAGGCCGCGTTCGAGGTCGAGGGCCGGCCGCCGGCGGAGGGCGAGGCGCTGCCGCAGGTCGGCTGGCTGGCCGCCGGCCCGGGCTACTTCGAGGCCCTCGGCATCCCGATCCGCAGCGGTCGCGGGCTGGCCGGGGACGACGCTTTGGGCGAGGAACCGGTGGCGGTGATCAATGAGGCGATGGCGCAGCGCTACTGGCCGGCGGAGAGCCCCCTCGATCGACAGCTGACGATCCAGGGGGAGACGCGGCGCATCGTCGGCGTCGTCGCCACCGTGCGCCACGACGTGGTGGTGCGCCGGGAGGCGACGCCGGTGGTCTACCTGCCGTGGAGTCAGCGTCCGTCGACCACCATGAGCCTCGCCGTGCGCACGGCGGTCGAGCCCGGCAGCCTGGCCGAGCCGGTGCGCCGCGAGCTGCTCGCCTTCGACCGCAACGCTTCCCTCAGCCAGATGCAGACCCTGGACGATTTCGTCGAGCAGTTCTGGGTCGGGCAGCGCATCTTCACCGCCATCCTCGGCGGTTTCGGCCTCCTGGCCCTGGTGCTCGCCGCCCTCGGCACCTACGGCGTGCTGGCCTACTCGGTCGCCCGCCGCACCCAGGAGATCGGCATCCGCATGGCGATCGGCGCCGGCCGGCGCGAGGTGATGCGGATGATCCTGCGCCAGGGCTTCTGGCTGGGGCTGATCGGCGTCGCCCTCGGCATCCCCCTGGTGCTGGTGCAGATCCGGGTGATCTCGGCGATCTTCGCCGGCTTCGTGCCGGTCGAGCCCTCGTCGGTGGTCGGCGTCGCCTTGCTGCTCACCGCCGTGACCCTCGTCGCCAGCGCCTTGCCCGCCCACCGCGCCGCCAGCGTCGACCCGATCCGCGCCCTGCGCTGGGAGTGACGGCGGCGGACGGACCGCTGCCTCAGCTGGCGGAGGGGCGGCCGAAGGGGCCGCGGCCGTGGCCTTGGAGGCCGGCCTCCATCACCGCTTCGTCGATCACCGACAGTCCCCGGCGGCGGGCGTAGGCCTCGATGCCCTGCTCGACCTTGCGCCGGATGAAGGCGATCGGGATGCGCTCGAGACGGGCGCGGGCGGCGGCGTCCCAGCGCACCTCGCCGACGGCCAGGGGCTCGCCGGTCGGCTGGTAGGTGCAGGCCGGATCTTCCGCCAGGTAGTCGCCGAAGGCGGCCTGGGCGCGGCAGCGGCAGCCGCCGCACATCTCCTTCAGCTCGCAGGCGCCGCAGCGTCCCGTAAGCCGGCCGAGGTCGCGCAGCTCGGCGAGCACCGGCGACGCCTTCCACACCGCGGCAAAGCCCCCCGCCTGCCGCACGTTGCCGGCCTTGACGTCCATGTAGGGACAAGGGGTGACGTCGCCCTCGGGGGTGATGCGGCAGTACTGGGTTCCGGCCATGCAGCCGCCGCTCTCCAGGCCCTGAGCGCCGCGCTGGTAGGCGATGCGTTTGAAGTGCGGCGCGCACTTGGCGCGCACCAGCATCGGCCGCATGCGCTCCTGCACCTCGACCAGCTGGCCGAGGATCGTCTCGGTGGCGGCGGCGTCGAGGTCGTTGAGCCGCTGCCCGCGGCCGGTCTGCACCAGGAAGTAGAGGTTGAAGGACCAGGCGCCTTTCCGCCGCGCGAAGTCGATCAGCTGCGGCAGCTCGTCGCGGTTCCAGTCCATCACCGTGGTCTGCACCAGCACCTCGAGACCGTGGGCCTTGGCGATCTCCAGGGCGCGGACGGAGTAGCGCCAGCTGTCGGGACCGCCGCGGAAACGGTCGTGCTTCTGCGGGTCGATGGAGTCGATCGAGATCCCCACCCCCTTGACCCCGCAGTCGACCATCGTCCGCGCCACCCGCTCGTCGAGCAGCACCCCGTTGGTGCCCATCACCACCCACAGGCCGAGCTCGGCGGCACGGCGGGCGAGGTCGTAGACGTCCTTGCGCAGCAGCGGCTCGCCGCCGGTGAGGATCACCATCTCGGTGCCCAGGTCGCGCATCTCGTCGAGCAGCGCCAGGCACTCGCCCGTGCTCAGCTCGTCGCCCCCCTTCTTGCCCGCCGACAGATAGCAGTGCGGGCAGCGCAGGTTGCACATCCGGGTCAGGTTCCAGGACACCAGGGAGGGGCGAAAGACCGCCGGCGCGCTCATCACGCCGGCAGTCTACCCGAAGGCGCCTGCCGCCGCAGCGGCGAAGCCGTGGGCCGTCCGCCGGCGTCGCGGGTCCGCTGCGACGTCGAGCAGGGAGCCGAAGCGATGATCGCCCCCGGCGAGATCGGAGGCCCTCAGCCGCCTTGTCGCGGCCTGCGAAGACCGTTTGCCCGCTCACCCGGCCGTGGTGACGGAGACCTCCGTCCGGCTACGGATCGAGGGCGAGACAGGCGAGGCAACGTGAGGCGATGCCGGCGGTGCGGATCGCCGGCGGCCGGCGGGTGAGGGCGGCGGCGTCGGCGGCGGTGTCGAGGAGCCAACGCCAGCTCCCGGCCGGGAGGGCGAAGCGCGCCGGCTCGGCGCCGCCGTTGAGCAGCAGCAGCAGACCCTCGTCGCCGCGCGCGACGAGGACGCCGAAGGCATCCTGGCCTGCGGGGACGGCGGCGCCGGTCACCGGCGCCGCGCCGGGGGCCAGGTAGCGCAGCTCGCCCTCCACCAGCAGGTCGCGCCGGCGCCGGCGCAGCTCGCCCAGGCGGGCGACGAAGGCCGTCAGGTCGTCGCCGGGGGCGGCCGGCCAGGCGATCCAGGAGAGCTCGTTGTCCTGGCAGTAGGCGTTGTTGTTCCCCCCCTGGCTGCGGCCGAGCTCGTCGCCGTGGCCGAGCATCGGCACGCCGCGGGCGAGGAAGACGGTGGCGAGGAGGTTGCGCCGCGCCCGCCGGCGCGCCGCGCCGATGGCGGGATCGTCGCTCGGCCCCTCGTGCCCCCAGTTGGAGCTCTGCTCGTCGTCGCTGCCGTCGCGGTTGTCTTCGCCGTTGGCCCGGTTGTGCTTGCGCTCGTAGGCCGTCAGATCGGCGAGGGTGAAGCCGTCGTGGCAGGCGGCGTAGCACACCCCGCGCGGCTCCCGGCCGTCGCAGCCGAGGATCTCCGGCGAGCCGGCCAGGCACGACGCCAACTCCGCCCCGACGCCGGGATCGCCCCGCCAGTAGCGCCGGGCGGCGATGCGGAAGCGGTCGTTCCACTCGCGGAAGCGGCGCGGGAATCGCCCCAGCTGGTAGCCCTCCGGCCCCAGATCCCAGGGCTCGACGACGATCTTGGCCTGCGCCAGGTGCGGATCCTCGGCGATGGCGACGAGCAGCGGCGCATCGGGCGAGAAGGGGGCGCCCGCGGCGGTGGAGCCGCGGCCGAGGGCCGTCGCCAGGTCGAGGCGGAAGCCGTCGACGTGCATCGTCCGGTGCCAGTGGCGCAGGCAGTCGAGCACCAGCTCGGCGACCGCCGGCCGGCTGGCGTCGAGGGTGTTGCCGCAACCGCTGACGTCGACGTAGCGGCTGCGGTCGGCGGGGTCGAGGCGGTAGTAGAGGGCGTTGTCGAGGCCGCGCCAGCAGAGGGTCGGCCCGTCCGCCCCGCCCTCGGCGGTGTGGTTGAAGACCAGGTCGACGAGCACCTCAAGGCCGGCTCGGTGGAGGGCTCGGACCATGCGCTTGAACTCGACCACCTGCTCGCCCGCTGCGGCGCTGGCATAGCCGGCGTGCGGGGCGAAGTAGCCCAGGGTGTTGTAGCCCCAGTAATTCCTCAGACCGCGGCGCAGGAGCGCCGGCTCGCTGGCGATCTGGCAAGGGGGCAGAAGCTCGACGGTGGTCACCCCCAGGCGCTTCAGGTGCGCGACGATCGGCGGCGACGCCAGGCCGAGGAAGCGCCCGCGGTCGGCCGGCGGCACCTGCGGATGGCGCATGCTCATGCCGCGCACGTGGCATTCGTAGATCACCGTCTCGCGCCACGGCACCCCGGGCGGCGCGTCGCCCTGCCAATCGAATGCATCGCCGACCACCACCGAGCGGGGCATCGCCGCGGCGCTGTCGCGGCCGCGCTCGGCCAGCGACCGGTCGGCGGCGGGCTCGCCGGTGATCGCCCGGGCGTAGGGGTCGACGAGGAGCTTCGCGCAATCGAAGCGATGCCCGTCCGCGGGGCGCCAGGGACCGCTCGCCCGAAAGCCGTAGAGCTGCCCCGGACCGACCCCCGGCACGTAGACCTGCCACTGCTCGTCGCCGCTCCGCGCCAGGGGGAGGCTGCGGCTGGCGGCGGCGTCGCCGGGGCGGTCGAAGAGGCAGAGCTCGACCGCCGCGGCGTGACGCGAGCGCACGGCGAAGCGCGTGCCTTCGCCGTCCCAGACCGCCCCGAGCCTCACCGCGCGCGGACTTTCAACGTCTCGCCGACGCGGTCGAGCATGGCGCGCAGCCGATCGTAGTCGGGGTGCTTGAGCCGCACCCAGGCGTTGGCCATGTAGCCGGCCTCCACCGGCTGGGTGCGGGCGCCGACCGGCGGCAGGTGGTAATCGATCAGCCACTCACCGTAACGGTCGAGGATCTCCAGCCCTTCGTAGCCGGAGATGTGGCCGTCGCGGTCCGGCCGCAGGTTGACGATGCCGGCGGCGTAGCGGCGCGAAGGTTGCGCGCTGGGGTGGCCGTGGACGATCGCCATCGCCCACTCCTTGTAGACGTCCATGTCGTTGGCGGCGCAGTAGAGGTCCCACGCCCCGACCCCGGGCGGCCGGCAGCCGATCTCCGAGAACTTGAGCCCCTTGGGGCCGAAGAACCACTCCATGTGGGTGGCGGAGGTGCCGATCTGAAGCAGCTCGATCACCTTCTTGCCCATCACCTTGAGCTCGTCGTAGCCCTCGGCGTCGATCCGGTTGGTGGTGACGAACTGGGGCGAGATCCAGCGCGTGCGCATCGCCTCCAGCACCCCGGGGTAGTAGTGGGTGATGAAGTAGTGGGCGATCTTGCCGCCGATGGTGATGGTGTCGAAGAAGCCCTCGTGGCCTTCGATGAATTCCTCGACGGCGACGCTCGCCCCGCGGTCGAGGTGGGATTCGCGGATCGCCACCTCCAGCTCCCGATCGTCGCGCACCCGCCAGGTGCCGGCGGCGCCGGCGGCGTCGCGCGGCTTGATGATCAGCGGATAACCGACCCGGCGCGCGAACTCGCGCACCTCGTCGGCGGAGTCGGTGCCGGTCGAACGGGCGCAGGGGATGCCGCCGCGGCGCAGGGCCTCCTTCATCGCCGGTTTGTCGCGGCACAGAAAGGCGGTCTCGACGCTGGTACCGGGGATGCCGCAGGCCGCCCGCACCCGCGCCGCCGGCAGGATGTGGGCCTCGACCGTCGCCTCCAGCCGGTCGACCCACTCGCGCTTCTGCACCCGTCTGACCGCCTCGAGCAACGACGGCTCGTGCACCACGCTCGGCACCTGCTCGTAGCCGTGGAGCCAGCTGCGCATCTCCGGCCCCAGCGCTTCCGCCGGCGCCTCGCCGATCGCGGTCACCCGCGCCCCGACCGCGTGCAGGGCGCGGGGAAACTCGCGTTGGTTGCGGGGGAACGACGGCTCGACGAAGATGACGTGCATGGGCGGCCTCGGCAAAGGGGTGGGTAGATCGAATCGACGGCGGATGATACCACCGTCGCGACGCGCGATCCGCCCCTGCCGTCGCCTCCACGTCAGCCGGTCTGGCGGAGTCGGATGGTGCCGTTGGTGGTGCGCAGCTTGACCCGCGGCCCGCCACCGCCGAGCAGGTAGGTGGCGGCCTTGGCGGATTTCTTGAGCTCGTAGCTCGCCGGCAGCTCGCTCACCACCCGGCCGCTCGAGGCGCGGGCGTCGATCTCCGCCGCCAGGCCGGCGGCGACGTCGAGCTCGATCGAGCCGTTGGTGGTGGTCAGCTGCATGTCGTCGTCCAGCTGCGCGGCGCGGAGCTCGGCCCGGATGGTGCCGTTGGTGGTGCGGCCGTCGAGCCGTCCGCCGAGGCCGCGGGCGCGGATGTCGCCGTTGGTGGTGCGGGCCTCGACGTCGCCGCCGACGTCCTGCAGCTCGATGGTGCCGTTGGTGGAGGTGAGGGCGGCCGGGCCGTCGAGGCCCCGGACCGCGACGTTGCCGTTGGTGGACCGCGCCTCGACGGTGGCGCGGCGCGGCACGGTGAGCTCGTAGCTGACGCTGACGCCGCCGCCGGCGCGGCGTTTCCACGAGCTCTTCGGCGGCCGCGTCCGGATCGACACGCCGCCGTCGCCCGCGTCGATTTCGATGCCGGTCTCCTCGAGCAGCTCCCGCGCCGCCTCGGAGCTCGACCCTCGGGCCTCTTTCGTCGCCTTGACGTAGACCTCGTCGCGGTCCCAGGTGCGGACGGTGACGTTGCCGTTGATGGTCTCCACCTGCACCGTGCCGGCGGCTGCCGCCGGCACGGTCTGCTCGAAGATCTCCTCCTCCTTCGCCCGGCCCCAGTCGGCGCCGGCGGCGCTGGCGAGGAGCAGGATCGCCAGCAGACTTGCCGGCACGAAGAACAGAGCTGGTTTGCGCATGGACGTCCTCCTGTTGCTCGAGGGGTTCGATCGTTGGATGGCGGCGGGACCCTGCGGGTCACGGGCGCCGCTTCGGTTGGACGCCGGCCGGCGGCGAAGGGTTTGCAGGGTGTAGGATGAACCGCCATGAGCGAGCGCACCATCTTCGACCGCATTCTCGACGGCGAGATCCCCTGCCACCGCGTCTACGAGGACGACCACGTGCTGGCCTTTCTCGACATCGCCCCCTTGAGCCGCGGCCACACCCTGCTCATTCCCAAGGAGCGCAAAGCGCACCTGCACCAGCTGTCCGACGACTCCGCCGCCGCCCTCGGCCGGGTCCTGCCGCGCCTCTGCCGGGCGGTGCTTCAGGCCACCGGCGCCAGTGCCTACAACGTGCTGCAGAACAACGGCGCCGCCGCCCACCAGGCGGTCATGCACGTCCACTTCCACGTCATCCCCAAGCTCGGCGACCGCGGCCTGGGCATCGGCTGGCGCCCCGGCCGGCTGGCGCCGGAGGAAGCCGAGGAGCTCGTCGCCGCGATCCGGGCCGGCCTCGACGGCTGAGCCGCCCCCCTCTCCGGCGTGTCTCTTCGTCCGCCTCAGCTCGGACCGTGGAGCGACTCTCCGTCCCAGCGCCAGAGGTGGCCGGGTACGAGGTGGACTCCGCCCAGCCAGCGGTCGATGCCGCGGCCGGCGACGGCGTCGGCACGGCCGGCGAGGACCCGGCGGCCGGCGGCGGTGAGCACCAGCGGCGGGGCGTCGTCGCCGGGCGGGGCGCGGAAGGCGCCGCCGGTCGGCCGCAGGAGGGGTTCGGGACCCGCGCAGAGGCCTTCCAGCAGGCGCCGGAAGGGGAGATCGCCGAGGTATGGCGCCTCCTCCATGGCGCCGGCGAGGCGGAACAGCTCCCGCGGCCGCCGGCCCCCGTCGGCGGCGGCGACGAGGACCTGGCGCTCGCTGCGTCCGAGGCCGTCGCGGGGGCTGGGATACTCCTCCAACAGACGCCGCAGGGCGGAGCGCAGGAAGGGCAGGGGGCGCAGATCCTCCGCCAGCAGGGCCGCCAGCGCGGTGGGGGTGGGCTGGCGGAAGGCGTACCAGGCACGGCGGGCGAGGGCGAGCTCGGCGTCGCCGACCGGCCGGCGGGCGGCGAAGCGCCGCGCCAGGGCCGGCGGCTCTTCGCTGCCGACGAAGATCGCGTCGCAGAGCAGGCGCAGGCGCGTCACCGGCCGGGCGGCGAGCTCGGCCAGGAGCTGCAGGAGCTGCAGCTGGTCGTAGAGGTCGTGCTCGAAGACCAGCGCCACCTCGTCGTGGGCGGGGGCGGCCTCGAGCTGCCGGTCGCGGGCCTCGAAGTCGGCGGCGACCTGCGCCGGCTCCCCCCAGCCGCAGCCGGCGATGAAGCGGGCGCGGACGGTGCTCAGGGCCGCCAGCTCGAGCCCGGCCGGCACCGGACCGTCGTGCAAGAGGTCGCGCCAGGCGACGATCCGCCCGGGGATTCCGGCGGCGCGGAGGGCGGCGGCCGCACAGTCGCCGTTGGTGAAGATCAGCATCGCGGTCGCCCGTGCCCCCGGCGCTCGCCGCGCCCTTCGGCCGCCGGCGGAGGGTGGCGTGGCGGAGGGCGGTATAGTCGGCCCCATCCTAGCAAAGCGACCGAGCCCCAACCATGCCGCGCCGACCGCCCCCACCCCGCCCGACCGCTCCGCCCGGCGACGGCATCGAGCTGGCGGAGCGGGCTCTCTTTCTGCACGCCATGCGGCAGTTGCAGGTGCGGCCGCGTGATGACGGCCAGTCGCCGGCGCCGCGGCCGGCGGCTCCGCCGCCGGAGGTGACGGCGGCGGAAGGGGAGGCCTTCCTCGAAGCCATGCGCCAGCTGGAGGTGAAGCCGCGCCAGGCGCGGCCGGCCGTGCCGTCCGCCGCTGCGTCACCGTCCGCCGCTGCGTCACCGTCCGCCGCTGCGTCACCGTCCGCCGCTGCGCCGCCGGCGCCCCGGCGGACGCCGGCGGTGGGGGGAAAGCCGCCGGCCGGCGACGTCGACCCGGCGGAGCGGGCTCTCTTCCTGGCCGCGATGCGCCGTCTCGACGCGGTGCCGGACAAGGACCGGCCGCACCGCCAGCCGGGCCCTCCCCGCGTCCGCCGGCGCCGCCTGGCGAAGACCGAAACGCCGGTGGTCGACGGTCGCCTCGATCTCCATGGCGCGACCGTCGACGAGGCCCTGGTGCTGCTCCAGGACTTTCTCGTCTCGGCGCTGGCGGAGGGCCGGCGGACGGTGCTGGTGATCACCGGCAAGGGGCACCACTCGGCCGCCGGCAGGGGGGTGCTGCGGCAGCGGGTTGAGCGCTGGCTGCGGCAGCGCGGCGGCGAGTGGGTCGACGGCTATGCCCCGGCGCCGCGGCCGGCCGGTGGCAGCGGCGCTTTCGTCCTCTACCTGCGGCGGCAGGAAACCCCCGGCGGCGAACGACCGTAGATCCGATCATCCCCCGGCTGCGGACAGCTGGTTATGTTCGATCCCACCACCCTCGTCTTCGTCGGACTCCTCGCCGCGGCGGCGCTGCTGGCCTACGCCAACGGCGCCAACGACAACTTCAAGGCGGTGGCCACGGTCTACGGCAGCCGCATCCTGGGCTACGAGCGCGCCCTGGCCTGGGCGACGGCGAGCCAGATCCTCGGCTCCCTCGCCGCCCTGGCGCTCGCCAGCGAGCTGATCCGGCGCTTCAGCGGCAAGGGCCTGGTGCCGGACGCTCTGGTCGGCCGCTGGGACTTCCTCCTGGCGGTGGGTCTCGGTGCTGCGCTGACGGTGCTCCTCGCCACCCGCTTCGGCCTGCCGATCTCGACCACCCACTCCCTCACCGGCGCGCTCCTCGGCGGCGGCCTGATGCTGGCGGCGGGGGCCGTCGACCTGCGGGTGCTCGGGGGCCGATTCGCTCTGCCGCTTCTGATCTCACCCTTCCTGGCGCTGCTCCTGACCCTCGTCCTCTACCTGCCGGCGACCGCTCTGCGCCGGCGTCTGGCCCTCGACGACGCCAGCTGCGTCTGCCTCGATCAGGGTGCCCCGGAGGTGGTGGCGGTGGGCAGCAGCCGGCTGCAGATCGTCGACTCGCCGCCGGTGCCGCAGCTGCGGGTCGACCATGCCGACAACTGCCGCCGGCGCTACGCCGGCAGCATCGCCGGCGTGCCCTTGGCGCCGCTGGTCGATGCCGGCCACCTGCTGTCGAGCGGCATGCTCGGCTTCGCCCGTGGCCTCAACGACACGCCGAAGGTCCTCGGCGTGCTCTTCGCCGCCCAAGTGGCCGGCATCGGTGCCCACGTCAGCCAGCCGGCGATGCTGGTGGCGATCACCCTCGCCATGGCCACCGGCGGCATCCTCCACTCGCGCAAGCTGGCCCGCACCCTGGGGGAAGAGATCACCGAGATGAACCGCGGCCAGGGCCTGGTCGCCAACGCCGTCGCCTCCCTCTTGGTGATCGTCGCCTCGCGCTTCGGCGTGCCGGTCTCCACCACCCACGTCAGCTGCGGCGCCATCTTCGGCGTCGCCACCGCCCGCCGGCAGGCCAACTGGCGGTTGGTCGGCGGCATCGTCCTCGCCTGGATCGCCACCCTGCCCCTCGCCGCCCTGCTCGCCGCCGCCATCGCCCTGGCGACGCGGTTGGCGTAGAGGAGCCGCGGAGGACGCCACCGCCGGGGCCTTGCAGCGTCGCCGCAGCGGCGGGAAGGGCCCGCCCTGGGAGCCCCCTGGGATAAGATGGCGCCGCATTGACGCAACCGTTCTCCCGCGGCCGCCGTGCCGCAGCTTCCTCCCGCACTTCCCGGAGACCACCCCATGCCATCGATCCGCTCGTCCCTCGCCCTGCTCGCCGCCGTCGTCCTGCTCGCCGCCGCCCCGGCCGCTGCCGCGCCCTGGCCGTGGCAGCACCTGAGCGACGACCCCTCCGCCCACCCCCACGCCGCCGGCGGCGACGCCGGCTCAGCGGACGACGACGGCGGCGGAGACGGGAAGGAGAAGGAAGAGGCCTGGAGCGTCGCCGAGCCGCCCCTCGACACCTACGAGGCGACCGTCGACGTCACCGAGGGCACCTGGATGAACCTCGACGTCAGCCCGGACGGCGAGACGATCGTCTTCGACCTTCTGGGGGACATCTACCTGCTGCCGATCGGCGGCGGCGAGGCCGAGGCGATCTCCTCCGGCCTGCCCTGGGACATGCAGCCGCGTTTCTCGCCCGACGGCGAGCACATCGCCTTCACCTCCGACGAGGGGGGCGGCGACAACGTGTGGATCATGCGCCGCGACGGCAGCGAGCGCACCCAGGTGACGAAGGAAGACTTCCGCCTCCTGAACAATGCCGTCTGGACGCCGGACGGCGAATACCTGGCGGCGCGCAAGCACTTCACCTCCCGCCGCTCCCTCGGCGCGGGCGAGATCTGGCTCTACCACCGGAGCGGCGGCAGCGGCCTGCAGATGACCGAGCGCCCCAATGATCAGAAGGACCTCGGCGAGCCCGCCTTCTCCCCCGACGGGCGCTACCTCTACTTCAGCCAGGACGCCACCCCGGGGCCGGTCTTCGAGTACAACAAGGACCCCAACGGCCAGATCTACGTCATCAAGCGCCTCGACCGCGAGAGCGGCGAGATCGAGACCTTCATCGACGGTGCCGGCGGCGCCGTCCGCCCCACCCCGTCGCCCGACGGCAGGTCCCTGGCCTTCGTCCGCCGGGTGAGCTACAAGACCTCCCTCTTCGTCCACGACCTGGCGAGCGGCGAGAACCGCCTGCTCTACGACGGTCTCGACCGCGACCACCAGGAGACCTGGGCGGTGCACGGGGTCTATGCCAATTTCGCCTGGACGCCGGACAGCCGCGCCATCGTCTTCTGGGCCGGCGGCAAGCTGCACCGCATCGACGTCGCCGGCGGCGAGCTGGCGGAGATCCCCTTCCACGTCCGTCAGACCCACAGGATGATCGAGGCGCTGCACGTCGAGCACGACCCGGCGCCGGCGAGCTTCGACGCCCGCATGCTGCGCTGGGTCGAGGTCTCGCCCCAGGGCGACCGGGTGCTCTTCCAGGCCCTGGGCTACGTCTGGGTGAAGGATCTCGACGGCGGGGCGCCGCGACGGTTGACCACCCAGGAGGAGCACTTCGAGTACTACCCGTCGTTCTCCCGCGACGGCCGCCAGGTGGTCTACGTCAGCTGGGACGACGACCGGCTCGGCGCGGTGCGGGTGGCGCCGGCGGGCGGCGGCGAGGGCCGGGTGCTGACCGCCCAGCCCGGCCACTACCTGGAGCCGGTCTTCTCCCCCGACGGCGAGACCGTCGTCTTCCGCAAGAGCGCCGGCGGCTTCCTCTCCAAGCCCCTCTACGGCCGCGACCTGGGCCTCTACAAGGTGCCGGCCTCGGGGGGCGAGGCCGAGCGCATCGCCGATCACGGCGTGAGCCCCCACTTCGGCGCCTCGAGCGAGCGGGTCTTCTTCGTCGACTTCGAGCCCGAGGACCGCCGCGCCCTGCGCTCGATCGGTCTCGACGGCAAGGACGAGCGCACCCACGTCACCAGCGAGGCGGCGACCGAGCTGGTGGTGTCGCCGGACGGCAAGTGGCTGGCCTTCGCCGAGCGCTTCCACGCCTACGTCGCGCCCTTCGTCGCCACCGGCAAGGCGATCGCCATCGGCCCCAAGACCACCAGCATTCCGGTCAAGCAGGTATCCGCCGAGGCCGGCAACTACCTGCACTGGTCGGGGGACGCCGAGACCCTCCACTGGTCCCTCGGCAACGAGCTTTTCAGCCGCTCCCTGAGCCGGACCTTCGCCTTCCTCGAGGGCGCGCCGGAGGCGCTGCCGGAGCCCGAGTCCGAGGGTCGCGAGATCCGTCTGACGGCGGCGAGCGACGTGCCCTCCGGCACCGTCGCCCTGGTCGGCGCCCGCCTCATCACCATGCGCGGCGACGAGGTGATCGAGGACGGCACCGTCGTCGTCGAGGGCAACCGCATCCGCGCGGTCGGCGCGCGCGAGGCGGTGGCGGTGCCGGAGGGCGCCCACGTCGTCGACCTCGCCGGCCACACCATCATCCCCGGCATCGTCGACGTCCACTGGCACGGCTCCCAGGGCTTCTCCGAGATCGTCCCCCAGCGCGACTGGTTCAATTACGCCACCCTCGCCTTCGGCGTCACCACCATCCACGACCCGTCGAATGACACCAGCACCTTCTTCGCCGCCAGCGAGATGGCGCGCACCGGCGCGATCGTCGCCCCGCGGCTGTTCTCCACCGGCACCATCCTCTACGGTGCCGCCGGCGACTTCAAGGCGATCATCAACAGCCTGGAGGACGCGCGCTTCCACCTGCGGCGGATGAAGGCGGCGGGGGCGTTTTCGGTCAAGAGCTACAACCAGCCGCGCCGCGATCAGCGCCAGCAGGTGATCGCCGCGGCACGGGAGCTAGGCATGCTGGTGATGCCCGAAGGCGGCTCGCTCTTCATGCACAACATGACCATGGTGGTCGACGGCCACACCGGCATCGAGCACGCCGTGCCGCTGGCGCGGCTCTACGACGACGTGTTGCAGCTGTGGAGCCAGAGCCGCACCGCCTACACCCCGACCCTGGTGGTGGGCTACGGCGGCATCTGGGGGGAGAACTACTGGTACGCCACCACCGACGTGTGGAAGAACGAGCGCCTGCTCACCTTCGTGCCGCGGGAATTCGTCGAGCCGCGTGCCCGCCGGCCGTTCAAGGCGCCGCTCGAGGAATACAACCATTTCCGCATCGCCGAGGGCTGCAAGGCGCTGGCCGACCGCGGCGTCAAGATCAACGTCGGCGCCCACGGCCAGCGCGAGGGGCTCGGCGCGCACTGGGAGATCTGGATGCTGGTCCAGGGCGGCATGACCCCGCACCAGGCGCTGCGCGCCGCCACCTTGAACGGCGCCGAGTACATCGGCATGGGCCGGCATCTGGGATCCCTCGAGGCGGGCAAGCTCGCCGACCTGGCGGTGTTGGAGACGAACCCCTTAGACGACGTCCGCAACAGCGAGTCGGTCAGCCACGTGATGGTCAACGGCCGCCTCTACGACGCCCGCACCATGGACGAGATCGGCAACCATCCGAAGAAGCGCGGCAGGTTCTTCTGGGAGGAGTGAGCCGCCCTCAGCCCCGCGCGCCCGCGACCCGCGGCCGGCGGCGAGGAGGGGCGTCGTCGGCGCGCCGTCGCCGGTGGGCCCGGCCGTCGCCGTTCCCCGGCCGCGACCGGGAGGCGGATCGCGGGTCCTCGGCCACCAAGGCGGCGACGAGGCGGGGCAGGACCTCGCCGCAGGGGGCGGCGATCTTGACGTCGGCATCGGCGTCGGCGCGGGTACGACCGAGGTTGACGAGGCAGAGGGGGAGGCCGAGCTGGCGCCCGGCGCGGGCGAAGCGGTAGCCCGAGAAGACCATCAGCGACGAGCCGGCGACGAGCACGGCGTCGGCCCGGCGCAGGGCGGCGAAGGCGCGCTCGACCCGCGGCGGCGGCACCCGCTCGCCGAAGAAGACCACCCACGGTTTGAGCACCCCGCCACAGCGCGGGCAGGGGGGGACGCGGAAGGCGTCGTAGTCGGCGTTGTGGAGCTCGGCGTCGCCGTCCGGGGTGAGGGTGGCGGCGGCGCGCTCGGCCCAGCCCGGATTGAGGCGCTCGAGCTCGAGCTGGAAGGCGTGGCGACGGAAACGCGTCCTGCAGCCCAGACACTCGACGCGATCGAGGCGGCCGTGGAGGTCGATCACCCGCCGGCTCCCCGCCTTGGCGTGCAGGCCGTCGACGTTTTGGGTCACCAGGCAGCCCAGGCGTCCGGCCGCCTCCAGACGGGCGAGGGCGTGGTGGGCGGCGTTGGGCTCGGCGGCGGCGATGCGCCGCCAGCCGACCAGGCTGCGCGCCCAGTAGCGCCGCCGCGCCGCGGCGCTGGCCAGGAGCTGGCGGTAGGTCATCGGCCGGGGGTGCTTCCACTCGCCGTCGGCGTCGCGGTAGTCGGGAATGCCCGACTCGGTGCTGACGCCGGCGCCGGTGAGGACGAAGATTCGCCGGCAGGGCCGGAGCCGCGCCACCAGATCGTCGAAAGCGCTCGCCGCTGCTGCCATCGCGCCCGCCAGTCTACGCCAAGGCCCGCCGGTACCGGCCCACCTACCTCCCGGGGTGGTCGTTCCCACCGCCCGCCCGGGGGTGGCGTCGCCGCCGCGCCAGCGGGCACACTCGGGGGGAGCGGATGGACGGGCCGAGCTTCGCCGCCGAGTACGCCGTGACGGCCGTCGCCGGGCTGTGGCTCGTCGCCCTCGCCGCCGCCGCCGCGGAGGTGCACGATGACCGATACCGAAACCCTGATCGAGCGCTACGACCGGCCCGGCCCGCGCTACACCTCCTACCCGACGGCGATGGAGTTTCATCCCGGGGTCGGCGAGGCGGCCTACGCCGAGCGCCTGCGACGGGCCGCCGCCCGCCCCGACGATCCCCTCGGCCTCTACGTCCACCTGCCGTTCTGCGCCGAACGCTGCCTCTACTGCGGCTGCAACGTGGTGATCACCCGGAAGCGGCACGTCGCCGGCCGCTACCTCGAGCTGCTGCAGCGGGAGATCGGGATGGTGGCGCAGCGCCTCGGCGGGCGCCGGCGGCTGCGCCAGATGCATTGGGGGGGCGGCACCCCCACCTACCTGACGCCGGCGGAGCTGCGCGCCCTCTTCGAGGCGGTGGGCCGCCATTTCGAGATCGAAGGCGACGCCGAGCTGGCGGTGGAGATCGACCCGCGGGTGACCACCGCCGAGCATCTCGAGACCCTCCGCCGGCTGGGCTTCAACCGCCTCTCCCTCGGCGTCCAGGACTTCACCCGCGAGGTGCAGGAGCGGGTCAACCGCATCCAGAGCTTCGACGACACCCGCGCCCTGGTCGAGCGCGCCCGCGCACTCGGTTTCCCTTCGATCAACGTCGACCTGATCTACGGCCTGCCCCTGCAGCGCCCCGAGACCTTCCGCCGCACCCTGCAGAAGGTGCTGTGGCTGCGCCCGGAACGCATGGCGGTCTACAGCTACGCCCACGTCCCCTGGATGCGGGTGCAGCAGCGGCGCATCGAGGCCAGCGAGCTGCCGCCGCCGGCGGTCAAGCTGGAGCTCATCGCCAGCGCGCTCGACGCCTTCCGCGCCGCCGGCTATCTGGCGATCGGCATGGACCACTTCGCCCTGCCCGAGGACGAGCTCGGCCGCGCCCTGGCGGACGGCACCCTGTGGCGCAACTTCATGGGCTATACCGTGCGCCACGCCCCCGACCTCGTCGCCTGCGGTCTGAGCGGCATCGGCGACGTCGCCGGCGCCTACGTGCAGAACGAGCGCAAGCTGTCGCGCTACCAGCAGGCGGTGGCGGCGGGGCGCCTGCCGGTCGAGCGCGGCGTCGTGCGGAGCCCGGAGGACGAGCTGCGGCGTTACGCCATCACCAGCCTGATGTGCACCTTCCGGCTCGACTTCGCCGACCTGGAGAAGCGCTTCGCCATCGATGCGCGGCGCCACTTCGCCGCCGAGATCGAGGCCCTGCGCCCCCTGGCGGACGACGGCCTGGTGCGCCTGGGCGAAGACGGCATCGACGTCGAGGGCGACGGCCGCCTCTTCGTGCGCAACGCCTGCATGGTCTTCGACGCCTACTTGCAGCGCCATCCCGACACCGTGCCGCGTTTCTCACGCACGGTGTGATCCGGCGCATCCTACCGCTGCGCCCCGTCCTGCTTCCCCTCCACCACCGCCAACCGCGCCCGCTCGAGCTCGGCGTAGGCCGCCGGATCCGCCGGCCGCGCCAGGTCATGGCCGATCTTCCGCCACGCCGGATGGTCGGGGTCGAGGCCGAGGATGCGGACGTACTCGCGCTCGACCACCGCGAAATGGCGGCGGTAGGGCACGAGGTAGCCGCCGCAGGCGGCCAGCGTCCGGCGGGCCTCGTCGTAGCTCGAGCACCAGCGGTTGAGCAGCACGTCGGTGGCGACCTCGTACCACAGCTCGCCGCGATCGGGGGCTCCGTCGCTCACGCCGCCGATCCCCCCGCCCCAATGGCGGGCGCGGCCAGCAGGTCGTAGCCCGCCGCCCGCAGCAGGCGGTAGGTGGCGGGAACCGGCAGGCCGACGACGTTCGAGTAGTTGCCGTCGATGGCGTCGACGAAGAGCATGCCCAGCCCCTGGATGGCGTAGGCCCCGGCCTTGTCGCGCGCCTCGCCGGTGGCGACGTACCAGTCGATCTCCGCCGGTTTCATCGGCGCGAAGCGCACCCGGGTCCGCTCCACGTGCTCCAGGCGCAGGTCCGCGGCGTGGACGGCGATGGCGGTGAGCACCTCGTGCCAGCGGCCGGCGAGCTCGCCGAGCATGCGGCGGGCGTCGGCGTCGTCTTCGGGCTTGCCGAGCAACGCCCCGCCGCAGGTCACCACCGTGTCGGCCGCCAGCACCACCTCCCCCGGCCGCGCCACCGCCGCTGCCTTCTCCACCGCCAGGCGGGCGGCGTAGGGCGCCGCCGGCTCCTGCGGCTGCGGCGTTTCGTCGATCTGCGCCGGGCGTACGGCGAAGCGGTAGCCGAGCCGCTCGAGCAGACGCTGGCGGCGGGGGGAGGCGGAGGCGAGAACCAGGGGCGGGGGCGTCATACCGCGGCCAGCGCCTCCTCCAGCTGCTGGCGGCGGTTGAGCTCGGCGTACAGGCCGCCGGCGGCGAGCAGGTCGTCGTGGCAGCCTTCCTCGCAGATGCGGCCGCCGTCGAGGACCAGCACGCGGTCGCAGAGCTGTACCGCCGAGATGCGGTGCGACGCCAGGATCACCGTGCGTCCCGGGAAGATGGCGCGCAGGTTCTTGAGGATCGCCACCTCGGTCTCGGCGTCGACCGCCGACAGGCAGTCGTCGAGCAGCAGGATGCGCGGATCCCGGAGGATCGCCCGCGCCAGGGCGACGCGCTGCTTCTGACCGCCGGAGAGGGTCACCCCCCGTTCGCCGACCAGGGTGTCGAGACCGCGCGGGAAACGCGCCAGGTCGCGTTCCAGGCCGGCCAGGAAGGCGACTTCGCGCACCGCGTCCTCGGTGGCGTCGGGGCGGCCGAAGGCGATGTTGTCGCGCAGGCTGGCGGAGAAGAGGAAGGTCTCCTGCGGCACCATGCCGATCGCCTGGCGCAATTCGTCCAAGGGCAGGCGGTGGACGTCGTGGCCGTCGATGGTCAGGCTGCCCGGCGGCGGCTCGAGCAGGCGCGGGATGAGGGAGAGGAAGGTACTCTTGCCGGCGCCGGTGCGGCCGACCAGGCCGATCGTCTCGCCGGCGGCGATCGCCACCTCGATGCGATCCAGAACCGGCGGCGCGTCGCCGTAGGCGAAGCGCAGGGCGTGGCAGGCGATGGCGCCGTCGAGCCGCGGCGGGTGGATCAGCGGCGGCCGGTCGCGGATCTTCGGCTCGGTGGCGAGGACCTCGTGGATGCGGCCGAGGGAGGCGGCGCCGCGGGTCACCAGGTTGATCACCCAGCCGACGGCGATCATCGGCCAGCTCATGCGGCCGAGGAAGAGGTTGAAGGTGACGAATTCGCCGATGGTGATCCGCTGGTCGAGCATCAGGCGGCCGCCGTAGAAGAGCGCGATGGCGAACCCGATGCCGATGGTCAGATGGAGCAGGGGGCTGAAGGCGGCGTTCCAGCGGATCAGCTGCCGGTTGTGCTCGACGTAGGCGTCGCTCAGGCGCTCGAAGTCCGCCAGCTCGCGGCGCTCGCGGGCGTAGGCGCGCACCACCCGGCCGCCGGCGATGTTCTCCTGCACCTTGCTCGACAGGCCGGCGAAGCTCTCCTGCACCCGCTTGAAGAGGTCGTGGGTGCGCTGGCCGAAGAGGCGGGTGACGATCGCGACGAAGGGCATGGTGAGGAGCACCAGGAGAGTCATCTCGAGGCTGATGGCGGCCATGAAGGCGAGGCAGCCGATGCTGGTCAAGACGGTGTTGGCGGCGTACATGACCGACGGCCCGCACATCAGTCGCACCGCCTCCAGGTCGTTGGTCGCCCGCGCCATCAGATCGCCGACCTCGTGGCGTTGAAAGAACGCCGGCTCGAGGCGCGTCAGGTGGGCGAAGAGATCGTCGCGCAGATCGCGCTCGACGTCGCGGCTGACGGTGACCAGGATCTTGCGCTGGGCGAATTGAGCGACGCCCTTGACCAGATGGATGCCGACCAGCAACCCGGCGTAGACCAGCAGCAGCCGGCCGGTGACCTCGGCTCGCAGCGCGTCGATGGCGCGGCCGATGATCAGCGGCGCCAGCAGCCCGACCCCGGCGGTGACGGCGACGCACAGAATGCCGGCGGCGAAGCGCCGGCGGTAGGGCCGCAGGTAGGGCACGATGGGGGCGACGTGGCTCCACATGATGCGCCCGTCGAGGCTATCACCCGGCCGGCTCGTCGCCGCTCCGCGGCGGGGCGACGGCAGCGAGGACGCCGGCGCGGCCGTCGGGGTGGAGCCAAAGCTCCGGCAGGGGCTCGCGCAGGCGGGCGGCGAGGCGCAGGATGGGGCGGCCGGCGGCCATGTACTTCGCTTCGTAGTTGGTGCGCGCGCCGTCCGGCCAGGGGCCCGGGAGGCGCTCGACCTCGAGCCCGGGAACCGCGGCGAGGAGCTCGGCGACGCGCTCGCCGTAGGCCAGGAAGTCGGTGGCGAAGTCGAGCTCTCCCCCCGGCCGCAGCAGGCCGAGCACCAGGTCGACGGTCTCGGGGTCGAACAGCCGGCGCTTGTGGTGGCGGCTCTTGGGCCACGGATCGGGGAAGTAGACGTGGACGGCGCTGGCGAAGCCCCGCGGCAGGAAGGTGCTGAGCAGGTAGAGCGCCTCGCCGCGCAGGGCGACCAGATTGCGCCCGCCACGCCGCGCCGCGCGGCGGGCGAGGAGGCGAAAGTACTTCGACGCCACCTCGATGCCGAGGAAGCGCTGCTCGGGGCAAGCCAAGGCCCGCTCGAGCAGGAAGCGGCCCTTGCCGAACCCGATCTCGACCTGCCACGGTCCGTCCCCCGGCAGCAGCCGGTCGAGGTCGAGGGGTGCCGGCAGCCGGTAGAGGGAGCGCTCCACCCCGCCGGCGGCGTAGAGCGGCGTCAGGCGCATGGCGGGCCCCCGGTCGGGAAGCTCGGACGAGCGCGGTGCGCCACGGCTCTAGAGCAGCTCCTCGCGCCCCCGCCGGCGCAGGGAGTCGACGATCTTCCGCACCTCCTGGGCGCGCTTCTTGGGCATCACCAGCACCGCGTCGGCGGTGCGTACCACCACCAGGCCGCTGACCCCGAGGACGGCGACGTGGCCTTCCTCCGCCGCCACCAGGTTGTCGCGGGCATCGATCACCGTGGCGTCGCCGCGCACCGCATTGCCGTCGCTGCCGGCGGCGGCCACCTCCGCCAGCGCCTGCCACGAGCCGAGGTCGCTCCAGCCGCAGTCGAGGGGCAGGGTGGCGAGGGCGTCGAGGTGCTCCATCACGCCGTAGTCGATCGACGTCGCATCGAGCTGCGGGTAGAGCTCCTGCAGGCGGTCCGGCCGATCGGCGATCGCCTCCAGGCCGCGGGCGATCTGCGGTGCATGACGGGCCAGGGCGGCGAGCAGGGTGGTGCCGCGGAAGACGAACATGCCGGCGTTCCACAGGTGCGTGCCGGCCGCCGTCCAGCGCGCGGCGGTCTCGGGGTCGGGCTTCTCGGTGAAGCGCCGCACCCGCCGCAGCCCCTCCGCCCTCGGCAAGGGCTCCCCCAGCTCGAGGTGGCCGAAGCCCGGCTCCGGGCGATGGGGCTTGACGCCGAGGGTGAGGATGCGGTCGTCCCGTGCCGCGACCTCGGCGGCCAGCCCCAGGGTGCGACGGAACGACGCCGGGTCGGCGATGCGGTGGTCGGCCGGCAGCACCGCCACCACCTCGGAGCGCACCGCTGCCGGCATGCAGTGCAGGGCATAGCCGATCGCCGGTGCGGTATTGCGTCCCACCGGCTCAACCAGGAACTGCGCCGCCGGCACGTCCGGCAGCTGATCGCGTACCGGCGCCAGCAACTCGGCGGTGGTCGCCACCCAGACCCGCTGCGGAGGGATCAGCGGCTCGAGCCGCTCGACCGTCGCCTGCAGCAGGCTGCGGTCGCCGTCGAGAGGCAGCAGGTGTTTGGGCTGGCGACGCCGGCTCAGGGGCCAGAACCGGGTGCCGCTGCCCCCGGCCAGAATCAACGCGTGCATGCTCTATGCTCCTCATCCGCCGCCGCGGCGGGCCGCGAGTATACCGGCTGGCCCGCCGCCGGCCCAGCGCCTCCGCGCCGCATCCAGCTTGACCTCACCGGCGGTAACCCTCTACCGTGGTCGGAGGAGCCCGAAGCGCCCAGCCTGGCCACCGGCCGACGGAGGTAGAGCATGACCGCATTCCACATCCCCCCGCCCTGGCGCCTGCCGGAACGCGAAGCGACCGCCGAGGACGTCTACCTCAATCGCCGCCAGGTACTCCGCGCTCTCGGCCTCGGCACCCTCGCCCTGAGCGTGCCGCAGCTGGCCTGCGCCCGGCAGAGCGACGGCCGGTCGGCCGCCGCGCCGGCGGCGGACGAAGCGGCGATGGTCAAGCCGGCCCTCGGCAGCTCCTACGCCGACCGCTTCCCGGCACCGCGCAATCCTGCCTATGCCCTGGGGGACGACCGCACCGTCACCCCGGAGGCGCTCTCGGCGCGCTACAACAACTTCTACGAATTCACCACCACGAAGCAGAAAGTCTGGGAGCTGGCCCAGGGGTACGCGGTCGAACCGTGGACGGTCGAGGTCCGCGGCCTGGTGAAGAAACCCCGTACCCTCGACCTCGACGATCTGCTCGGCCGCTTCCCGCTGGAGGAACGCCTCTACCGCTTCCGCTGCGTCGAGCGCTGGGCGGCCCAGATGCCGTGGACCGGCTACCCCCTGCGTCTGCTGATCGACTACCTCGAGCCCTTGTCGTCGGCCCGCTACGTGCGCTTCGTCACCGCCCTCGACCGCGACGGCATGCCGGGGATCAAAGAGCAGCCCTGGTACCCCTGGCCCTACTTCGAGGGCTTGCGGCTCGACGAAGCGCGTCACGAGCTGGCGCTGGTGGTGGTGGGCAGCTACGGCCACGCCCTGCCGATGCAGCACGGCGCGCCCTGGCGGGTGATCGTGCCCTGGAAGTACGGCTACAAGAGCCCGAAGTCGATCGCCGCCATCGAATTCACCAAGAAGAGGCCGGGCACCTTCTGGAATCAGCTGCAGCCGCGCGAGTACGGTTTCTACTCCAACGTCGATCCGCGCAAGCCCCACCCGCGCTGGAGCCAGCGCTGGGAGACCGACATCGGCACCCAGAAGACCCGCGAGACCCTGCTCTACAACGGCTATGCCGAGCAGGTCGCCGATCTCTACAGCGGCGACGAGGTCTGACCCGGCGGCCGCGACCCGGCCGCGGCCGGTGCTGAGGAGAGGGGCGGCGAGACGTCGCCGGCGTCGTCCACCACCACCTCGACCTCGCGCCGCGGAGCCTCGCCGGGATGGAGGCGGAGGGCGGCGAGGACGGCGGCGAGCACCACTCCGCCGGCGAGCCAGAAGGTCGCCTGCGGGCCGGCGTGCTGGAAGACGGCGCCGGCCCAGATCGGCCCCAGCAGGCGGCTGGTGCCGCCGAAGGCCTGCTGCACGCCGAGGGTCTGACCGAGCTCGCCGGACGGTGCCAGACGCGACACCAGGGAGGTGGTGGAGGGGAAGAGCAGCGCCGTGCCCGCCGGCACCAGGACGATGGCGAGGAGGAAGGCTGCCGGCGTCGCGGCGAAGGGCGCCAGCACCATGCCCGCCGCCAGCAGCAGGCCGCCGGCCCGCAGTACCCGCACCTCGCCGAAGCGACGCACCAAGGAGCCGAGGATCAGCGCCCGCATGACCACCGACACCGAGCCGACGGCGACGTAGAACCAGCCGATCGAGCGCTCGTCGATGCCGAAGCGCAGGGCGAGAAACAGCGCCATCACCGCGTTCATCGCCATGAAGGCCATCATGCCGGTAGCGTAGATCCACACCAGCAGATGGGGCGGCTCGAAGGGATGGCGGGCCACCGCCGCCACCGCCTGGCGCAGGCGCCGCCGGCGCTGGCCGGCGTGGCGGTGACGCAGGGGCTCGGGCAGCCAGCGCCAGGCGAAGAGCACGTTCAAGGCCGACAGGGCGGCGGCGATCATCCCCGGCGCCGACTCGCTGAAGCGGAAGCTGAAGGAGGCGATCGCCGGCCCGATCATCACCCCCAGGCTGGAGCAGGCGGTGATCCAGCCCAAGGCCCGGGCCCGGTCCTGCGGCCCGGCGACGTCGCCGACGTAAGCCTGGTTGACGCTGACCGTGCCGCCGCCGGCGCCCTGCACCAGCCGGCAGAGGAGGAGCAGCCAGACCGAGTCGGCGACGGCGAAGATGGCGAAGGCGATGGCCGCCAGGCACTGACCGCCGATGATCACCGGCCGCCGGCCGGCGCGGTCCGACAACCGTCCCCACAGCGGCGCGGTCAGCAGCTGGGCGAAGGCGAAGGCCGCCATCAGCAGACCGACCACCACCGGCGGCGCGCCGTAGCGGGTGGCGTAGAGGGGCAGCAGGGGGAGGATCAGGGCGAAGCCGAGCATGTCGACGAACGCCGTCACCATCAGCACCCAGAGGCGCCCCAGGGCGAGGCGGGCGGCGCTCTGCTGCGGCCCGCTCACGGCGCCGCCTCGCCGCGTCCCCAGAGCAGGAAGGCGGCCGCCGACAGCACCATCAGGAGCACCCCGTAGGCTGCCGCCACCCCCAATTCCTGCACCCGCAGGGCGGAGAGGATCTCGATCGAGATCGGCCGGGTGGCGAAGGTGTAGAGCACGATCGAGGCGACGAAGTCGCCGAGAGCGGTGATGAAGGCCAGCCCCAGCCCGGCGACCAGCGCCGGTCGCACCAGGGGCAGCACCACCCGGCGCAGGGTACGCCAGCCGCCGGCACCGAGGCTCGACGCCGCCTCCTCGAGGGCCGGGTCGAGCTGGCGCAGGCCGGCGAGCGCGGCGCGGCCGGTGATCGGCAGGCAGCGCACCAGGTAGGCGAGGGGCAGGATGACGGGCGTGCCGACCAGCACGAAGCGTCCGGCCCAGGGCGCGTCGACGCTGAAGGTGGCGGCCAGGGCGACGGCGAAGACCGTCGCCGGGATCGCCCACGGCAGGGCGACCAACCCCTCGAGGACGCCGCCCAGTCGGCCGCCGGCCTTGAGCGCCGCGCGGCCGGCGGCGAGCCCCAGGGCGACCGCCCCGGCGGTGGCGGCGCTCGCCATCCACAGGGAGGTGACGATCGGTCGCAGGCGTTCCGGTTGGGAGACGAGCGCCCGGTAGTTCGACAGGTCGAGCACCGGCGGCAGCAGCTCCACCGTCCAGGTGTCGGTCGGCACCAGGGAGATCAGGGTCAGGGTGAGGTGCGGCAGGAGCAACGTCAGGGCGAGGAGCCAGCCGACGGCGCCGAAGACGAGGCGGAGAGCGGGTCGCTCGATGCGCCGGCGCGCCGGCGCCACGCCGTGGGCGGTGGTCACCACCTCGGCGTCGGCCTGCAGGCGGTGGATGAGCCACAGGGCGGCGAGAGCGAAGACCGCCAGCACCATCGACTCGACCATCGCCAACTCGATCTCGCCGCTGACCTTGGAGGCGACGATCTGGGTGGTCATCACCCGGAAACCGCCGCCGAAGATGTAGGGCGCGGAGAACGAGCCCAGGGAGGTCATGAAGGTCAAGAGCGCCGCCGCCAACAGCGCCGGCTTGAGCTGCGGCAGGATCACCCGCAGGAGGATGCGCAGCCGTCCGGCCCCCAGGGCGGCCGCCGCTTCGATCAGGGCGCCGTCGAGCCGGGCCAGGCCGGCGCGGGCGAAGAGGTAGAAGTAGACGTACATCGAGTAGGCGTGGACCAGCAGGATCGCTCCCGGTCCGCCGAGCCGCCAGGGCGAGCGCTCGAGTCCCAGCGCCAGTTGCAGCCCGCGGGCGACGAAGCCGCTCTCGCCGTAGAGGAAGAGGAAGGCGATCACCCCGACCAGCGGCGGCAGGGCCACCGGCAGGGCGACCAGCGCCCCCAGCACCCGCCGGCCGGGAAAGTCGGTGCGTTCGAAGACGAAGGCCAGCGGTACGCCGACCGCCGCCGCCAGGGCCACCGAGGCGAGGGAAATCCACAGGCTGCGCCACAGGGCCAGCCACTCGTCGCCGCGGCTGACGAAGGTGCGGAGGTGCTCGACGGTCAGCTCGCCCCGCCCCAGCCCCAGGGCCTCGAGCAGGGTCAGGAGCAGGGGATAGCCCACCAGCCAGGCCAGGACCGCGGCGAGCAGCGCGGCGAGCACCCGCGGCCGGCTCATCGCGCCACCTCCGGCGGGGCGGCGTACGGCCGGGCGGCGCTGCGGCCGCGCCGCCCGGGGCGTCCGCTAGAGCCCATAGCGCTCGGCGTAGGCGAGGAGGGCTCGCTCGAAGAGGGCGAGGGGCGGGCGGACGAGGCCGGCGCCGATCTGGCCGATGCCGGGCTCTTTGTGGGCGATGCCGGTGTTGACCCGCGGCGCGATGCCGAGCTCGACCACGCGGCGCAGGTCGATGCCGGTGGGGGTGCCGCGGAAGTCGAGCGCGGGGATGGTCAGGTGCTGGTGCTCGGCGACGGTGATTTCGTACATCTCGAGGGTGGCGTTCATGGCGTCCTGCGGGGTGCCGGAGACGAAGCTGACGATGGCCGGCGCCGCGGCCATGGCGAAGGCGCCGATGCCGGCGGTCTCGGTGATCGTCGAATCGCCGATGTCGGGGTTGGCGTCGGCGCCGGAAAAGCCGGGGAAATAGAGCCCTTCGGGGGTGGCGGCGGGGGCGGTGAGCCAGCCGTCCCCGAGGCCGCTGACGCGGATGCCGAAGTCGGTGCCGTTTCTGGCCATGGTGGAGACGACGGTCGAGCCCTCGATCCCATGGGCGGCGTCGGCCATCGCCTTGCAGGCCGCCATCACCGGGTTCAAGACCGACAGGGCATTGTCGCCGAGGAACGTCATGACCTCGGCGGCGAGGGCGGCGTTCCCGGCCACCCGCACCAGGCGCGGTGCGAGCAGTTTGACAAAGAGGAGGGAGCCGGCCTTGTTGCGGTTGTGCCCCTCGTCGCCCATGTGCAGGGCCTCGGCCAGGAGGGCGCGCAGGTCGAGGGGCTCGCCGTCCTCGAGGGCGGCGCGCAGGAGGGGCGCCATGGCGTCGTTCATCCAGCGTAACCGGTCGAGGACTTCGGGACTGTAGGCGCCGTAGCGCAGCACCTTGCCGTAGCCTTCGTTGAGGTTGGAGAAGGCGAGGTTGCCGTGGACCTCGTTCTCGACCACGTAGACCGCCATCGAGGGCGAGATGACGCCCGCCATCGGCCCGACGGCGCCGTGGTGGTGGCAAGGGGAGAAGGCGACCTCGCCGCCCTCGACCAGCGCGATCGCCGCCGCCTCGTCGGCGGCCCTGCCCTCGAAGATCAGGGCGCCGATCACCGCCCCGCGGAGCGGCCCGGACATCCGCTCCCAGGTGATCGGCGGCCCGGCGTGGAGCAGCATGTGCGGCTCCAGTCCGGGGATGACGTCCGCCGCTTTGGCGACGGTCTTGAGCAGCGGCCGCGCTGCCATCATGCGGCCGACCGCTTCGCGGTTCTGGGCGTCGATGTCCCTCTTGGTGCTCATCTCGCAACTGCCTTTCGTCGGTCGCTGGACGGCGGAGCTCAGCGCATCCGCCGGAGCAGGGCGATCAGCTTCTCGTCGCCGCCGGCGGGCGGCCGCCAGTCGAGTTGCAGGGCTTCGGCTCCCTGGTCGACGAGGCTCGAATAGAAACTCTCGAGGCCGGCGTTGATCACCGCCGGCGGCGACGCCAGGGCGCCGGCCTCGACGGCGGGCAGGGACGCCGGGCGGAGCGCCCACTCGCTCGCCCGGGCCAGGGCCCCGGCGACCGTATCGTAAACCTCGGCGCCGGCGTCGCTCAGGCGTTCGATCTGGGCGTCGCGGTCCTGGGGGTCGTCGCCGGTGCCGACCACAATCAGCACCACCGCGAGCTCGGGCCGGGCGCGCTTGATTTCGGCCACGGCCGGCGCTAGGGAGGCCGCCGGGTCGGGGTCGGCGCCCTCGCCGAGGACGACGTCGAGGAGCAGCAGGCCGACCTCGGGATCCGCCGCTTCCCGGCGCAAGCGGCGCAGGCGCAGGTCCGGATCGATCATGGGGTGCAGGCGGCCGACGGTGAGTTCGTCCGCCCCCAGGTCGAGCACGGTATGGCCGCGGCTGGCGGTCGGATCTGCGAGGCGTTCGACCCCGGCCAGGGCCGCGTTGCTCGCCAGCGGCGTGAGGAAGAGACGCAATTGGAGCAGGGTCTCGGTGGCCAGGGTGCCGCCGGCGAAGAGTCCCCGCAGGTAGCCCTCGCCGCCGCTCGCCGCGACGCGTTGCGGCCCGCCGTCGGCGAGCTCGGCGGCGAGCTCGGCGGCCTCCTCGAGACCGGCGGCGAAATGGAGCGACCCGATCCGGCGTACCGGCGGCACGTAGCCCAGGAAGTCGATCACGACCGGCTTGCCGCAGGACCGCGCCGCCGCCAGCAGGCGCGCCGCCACCGCCGGTGCGGGAGGCTTGGAGACCAGCGTCACGACCCGGGTCGCCGGGTCGCCGGCGAGGAGAGCGAGGGCCTGGCGTGCGGTCGCCCCTCCGACTTCGGCCGACAGGTCGCGGCCGCCGGTGCCGAGGGCGTGGGAGACGCCGGCGCCGAGTTGGTGGAGGCGGCTGGCGATGGCCTGGAGGCCGGTGCCCGAGGCGCCGATCAGGCCGACGGCGCCGCGGCGTACGCGATTGGCGAAACCCAGGCCGATGCCGCCGACGATGGCGGTGCCGCAGTCCGGCCCCATCACCAGCAGGCCGCGCTCCGCCGCCAGGCGTTTGAGCTCGACTTCGTCGTCGAGGGAGACGTTGTCGCTGTAGAGGAAGACGTTGCGTCCCAGCTCCAGAGCCTGGCGCGCCAGCTCGGCGGCGTAGCGGCCGGGCACGGAGATCGACGCCCAGCGCGCCGCCGGCAGTTGGCGCACGGCGGCGGCCAGGCTCTTCGGGCGGTAGCCCTCGCCGCCGCCGCCGCGCCGGCGGGCGAGGAGGGCGTCGATCTGGCCGAGAGCGCGCTCGGCCGCGTTCTCGTCCTCGGCCTTGACCACCACCAGCAGATCGCCGTCGCCGGCCTCGCCGGCGTCCTCGGGCAAGAGGCCCTGGCTGGCGAGGAGCTGGCGGTTGGCCTCGGTGGCCATCACGGCGCCGCTGTCGGCGATTCCCGGCAGGCCGGCGAGGGCGGCCTGAAGCTGCATGAGGACGATCGAGTCGCAGTAGTGGCCGCGGCGTAGCTCGCTCTTGACGACGCTCATGCCAGCATCTCCTCGAGCCCATTCGCCCAAGCGAGGAGGGCTTCGTCGCTGCCGCTGCGGCCGGCCAGCTGGAGGCCGAGGGGCAGGCCGGTGCCGTCGTCGCCGGCGGGCAAGGTGACGGCGGGCATGCCGGCGTGGGTGAAGGGCAGGTTCATCACCGGATCGCCGGTGGAGCTCAGGCCGCGCGGGGCCGGGCCGGGGGCGGCGGGGGTGAGCCAGAGGTCGACGCCGTGCTCCTCCATCAGGTCCTCGAGTTGCCGGCGCAGCTCGAGGCGGCCGCGGCGCAGGCGGGCGAGCTCGCCGTCGCCGACGGCCTGGCCTTCTTCGATCAAGGCGGCGGTCTTCGGATGGTAGAGCTGGCGGTGGCGGCGGTACCAGGCGGCGTGGACCCGCGCCGCCTCGCCGGCGAGGAGGCGCTGGTGGCGGCTGCGGACGGCGTCGAAGTCGGCCAGGGCGGCGACGCGGAGGAGGCGCAGGCCGGCGGCTTCGAGGCGGGCGCAGGCGGCGCGCAGGTGGCGGCGGGCGAGGTCGGAGGCGCAGTCGAGGTAGGGCCCTTCGGGCAGGCCGAGGACCGGCGGCCGGCGGCCGCTGTCCGGATGCCAGCCGTCGAGCAGGCAGCCGGCGGCGAGGGCGGCATCGCCGGCGGCGGCGGTGAAGAAGCCGACGTGGTCGAGGGAGGGCGCGAGGGGGATGACGCCGTCGCGCGGTATGCGGCCGTAGGTCGGCTTGAAGCCCACCACGCCGCAGAAGGCGGCCGGGCGGTTGACCGAGCCGATGGTCTGGGTGCCGAGGGCGAGGGGACAGAGGCCGGCCGCCACCGCCGCGGCTGAGCCGCTCGACGAGCCGCCGGGGGTGTGGGCCGGGTTGTGCGGGTTGCGCGTCGGGCCGGGGGCGAAGTAGGCGAATTCGGTCGACACGGTCTTGCCCAGGACGAGGCCGCCGGCGCGCTTCAGGCGGCGGACCGCCGCCGCCTCGTCGCCGCGGAGCTCGGCCGGTGGCAGGCGGCTGCCGGCGGTGGTGGGAAAGCCCTCGGCGTGGAAGACGTCTTTGACCCCGAAGGGGACTCCGAAGAGGGGCGGGCGCGTTTCCGGCTGGGGGTGGCGCTCGATCAGCGCCGCCGCCTGCCGCCGGAGACGGGCGAAGCGATCGTCTTCGGGCATGAAGGCCAGGACGTCGCGTTCGCGCTCGGCGAAGCGCCGCTCGAGCCGGTCGAGGTAGCGGTCGAGGGGCAGCTCGCCGCTCGCCAGGGCGGCGGCGAGCTCGACGAGAGGGAGATCGACGGCGGCGATCAAAACCCAGTCCACCAAACGGAGACCATCGATGGATCTACATGCCGAAGAGACCGCGGGCCTCGTCCATGACCTGTTCGCTGACTTCGTCGTGGCCTTGTTGGCGGGCGAATTGCTCGATGCTGTCTTTGGCCATCGGGCGGACGAAGTCGGGGATCTTGGCCAGGCGGTCGAGGGCCTCGCGGGTCCACGGCATGCGCAGGGGCTTCTCTTCCATCTCGTTGATCATGCCGGAGAAGGGGCAGCCGCCGGCGGCGGCGCGCTCGGCTGCCCCGGGACCGATCTGCACGCCCAGGGAGGTCACGGCCTGGGTCTCCATCGGGTTGGTCAGCATGGCGATCTGGTGGAAGCATTCGGGGCATTCGAAGACGGCGGTGATGGAGCCGTCTTTGGGGGGCTCGGCGCGCTCGAGGCGCATCGGCGTGTCGCAGACGACGCAGAGGAATTTCATGCCGTGATCTCCGCGGCAGCAAGGGCTTGGAGCAGGTTGTCGGTCGCTTCTTCGAGGCCGGGGGGCGGGCTGAGCTCGGCATCCGAGGGCCAGCCGGCATCGCACAGGCGGGCGAGCTCGGGATCGAAGGGGATGCGCCCGAGCAAGGGCAGCTCGAGCTCGCCGCGCCTCGGCGGCGGGAAGAGGGGCAGGATGCGCTCTTCCGCACGGTGGTAGTAGCCGGCCATGTTTTCGATCTGCCCGAGGACGACGGCGCGGTCCCGGCGCAGGGCGGCGAGGGAGCGGGCGACGACGCCGCGGGCGACGTCGGTGGGGATGGTGAGCAGCACCAGGACCACCCGCGGGCCGAGGAAGGCGGCGTGCTGGCGGGTGCTCTCGGTGCCCGGCGGCAGGTCGACGAGCAGCACGTCGAGGCTTCCCCAATCGATGCTGGCGACGAGCTGGCCGAGGGTGGTGAGCTCGCGGGTCGCGCGCCACACGTGCTCGTCGCCCTGGGCGACGCTGGGCAGCTCGAGGCTGGCCGCGCCTTCGAGGAAGCTGCCGCAGGAGACCACCCCCAGCCCGTCGCGGCGGCGGGGGATGGCGAGGCCGCGAAGCCCGGGCACCCACGGCGCTCCCTCGAGGCCGGCCATCTGCGCCTGGCATGGGCCGTTCAGGTCGGCATCGAGGATGGCGACCGTCTTTCCGCGGCGCCGCAAGCTCTGTCCCAAGGCCATGGTGGCGGTGCTCTTGCCCACGCCGCCCTTGCCCGAGCCGATCAACACCACGTGACGCACCCCGGCCAGCGCCGCGGTCATCGCCTCGCGCTGGGCCGTGACCTGGGCGACGATGCCTGAGCCGCCGTCCCCCTGAACGTCGAAGTACGTCTTCACGCGCCGACCATACCACCGATGCGGCCTCGTTCCGGGCTTCTGCTCACCGCGGACCGCCGTCTCGTTTCGCTCGCTGCGCTCCGGCCCCGGCGTCGGTTGACGTGCTTTGGGGGCCGGGTCCGGTGCTCGCTCGCTCAGAGGACTGGCGGAGGTTGGTCTGGCCGGCGGCAGCTGTTGGGTAGGCAGGGGTGGTCGGTGGTCGAGGGGCCGGCCGTCTCGTTTCGCTCGCTGCGCTCCGGCCCCGGCCCCGGGTGAGGTGTTGTGCGGGCTGGGCCCGGCCGCGGCGTCGGTTGACGTGCTTTGGGGGCCGGGTCCGGTGCTCGCTCGCTCAGAGGACTGGCGGAGGTTGGCCTGGCCGGCGGCAGCTGTTGGGTAGGCAGGGGTGGTCGGTGGTCGAGGGGCCGGCCGTCTCGCTTCGCTCGCTGCGCTCCGGCCCCGGCCTCGGTTGAGGTGTTGTGCGGGCTGGGCCCGGCCCCGGCGTCGGTTGACGTGCTTGGCGGCCGGGGCGGGCCCCTAGAAGGGGTTGGTGGCGAAGACGGAGAACTCTGGGATGAAGCCGCGGTCGTCGATCTTCAGGGCGCCGACGATGGCGTCGGCGATCTCTTTCGGGCGCAGCTTCTTGGGGGAGGCCTCCTGCGGGTAGCCGGCGGTGGCGGCGAAGTCGGTCAGCACCTCGCTGGGGTTGACCAGCATCACCCGCACGTTGTGCCGCCGCAGCTCGTCGCGCCAGCACTCGGTCATGCCGCGCAAGGCGAACTTGGACGAGCTGTAGGCGGTGGAGCCGCGGCCACCCTTGAGGCCCGAGGTCGAGGAGATGTTGATCAGGTTGCCCGAGCCTTGGGCGATGAACTGCTTGGCCGCCTCCCGCGCCATCAGGAAGGCACCGAAGACGTTGGTGCGGTAGACCGCCTGCAGCTTCTCGAAGCTCATCTCGTGGAGCGGCGCGAAGTAGCCGAAGCCGGCGTTGTTGACCAGGATGTCGAGTCGTCCGTGGCGGTCGACGAAGTCACGCACGGTGCGTACGACGTCCGCTTCTTCCCCGACGTCGCCGGCGCTGAAGCCGACGCCGAGCTCGGCGGCGGCGGCTTCGAGAGCCTCGCGCCGGCGGCCGGTGATCACCACGTCGCAGCCCTCGTCGACGAAGGCTCGGGCGATGGCTTTGCCGATGCCGGCGCTGCCGCCGGTGATGAGTGCTTTGGCGCCTCGCAGCTCCATCTCGTCTCTCCTCAAGAGGTTGGTTGACGGCTCGTGGGCACGCCGGACCGGGCTGGCGACGCGGGCTCCCGGTGCCGGCCGCCCTGCTATACTGCCGGCCATGGAAGCTCGATCGCGGCCGGCTCGCTTCCAGACCTTATCCCGATCCGCCGGCAGCCGGCCGGCGGCCGACCCGGCGCCCCAGAGGACGTCCTCCTTGAGCACCGACGCTCTACCTCTACACTACCTGGCGGTCGATGGCCCGATCGGGGTGGGCAAGACCACTCTGGTGGAGATGCTCGCCCGCCGCTTCGAGGGGGTGAAGGTGCTGGAGGACGTGGAGAACCCCTTTCTCGACAAGTTCTACAAGGATCGCCCCGGGGGCGCATTCCAGACCCAGCTCTACTTCTTGCTGTCGCGTTTCAAGCAGCAGCAGGAGATCGTCCAGCGCGAGCTCTTCAACCGCCTGGTGGTGGCCGACTACCCCTTCCAGAAGGACCGCATCTTCGCCTACCTGAACCTCTCCGACGACGAGCTCCTGATCTACGACAAGCTCTACGCCATGCTCGAGCCCCAGATCCCGACCCCGGACCTGGTGCTCTACCTGGTGGCCGACGTCGACACCTGTCTGGCGCGGATCAAGAAGCGCCAGCGCAGTTTTGAGCGCAACATCTCCCGCACCTATCTCGCCGAGCTGATCGACGCCTACAACCACTACTACCACCATTACGACCGCGCGCCGGTGCTGGTGGTCGACACCCGGGACCTCAACTTCCCCGCCCGCCCGGACGATTTCGAGGAGCTGGTCGCGCAGCTGAAGAAGCCCCTGAAGGGCACCCACTACTACCTCTCCCGGGTCTCCCGCTAGGCCAGGCGTCCGCGCCTCCAAGCCGCGCCTTCCGTGGGCGCGCGGTGCGTGCCGTCGTGCGGGCGGCGCGCGGGGTTGAGCCGCAGGCGGGGCGGAGGGCAGGGAGCGTCGCGAGACGGCGGTGCCTCCCCCCTTCGGCCCGCCCGCCTGGCCTTCGTTGGCGCAGCGGGATCCGGGGGCCGTGACGTCCTCGGCGCGCGCTGCGTGCCGTCGTCGGCCGCGGCGGGCGACGGTTACGCCTGCCAGCGGAAGCGGCGGAGGCTGACGCGTCCGCGCCGGTCGAAGACGATGCCTTCGGCTTCGAGCATGGCCCGCTGAAGGCCCTCGGGCCCCGGGTCGGCACGGCGGCTGATTTCGCCGCGGGCGTTGATCACCCGATGCCAGGGGACGTCGTCGTCGGTGCGCAGGGCGTGGAGAGCGTACCCCACCTGGCGGGCATGGCCGGGGAGTCCCGCCAGGCTGGCGACCTGGCCGTAGGTGGCCACCCGGCCGTGAGGGATGGCCCGCACGACGGCGTAGATGCGCTCGTAGGTGGGTTCGGTGGCTCGACTCATGGTCTTTGCTGACACAATCGCTGGGTGATCCTACATCCCGGCGTCCGACCCAACGCCTACCCGCGACCTCGAGGTAATCCCCATGTCCGATCCGCTCGCCAGCCATCTGCTGGAGGAAATCCGTGGCTCCTTCCGTTCCCTGCGCTCGCAGGCCGAGCGCGCCCTCGACCAGATCGACGACGATGCCTTCCTCGCACCGTTCGGTGACGGCAATAGCCCGGCGCTCCTGGTCAAGCACGTGGCGGGCAATCTGCGTTCCCGCTTCACCGATTTCCTGACCACCGACGGGGAGAAGCCCGACCGCGATCGCGAGAGCGAATTCGTGCTCGCGCCGGAGGACGACCGCCCTTCCCTCGAGGCCCGATGGCGAGAGGGCTGGGCCTGCTTGGAGGGCGCGCTTGCCGCCCTGGCCCCTGCCGACCTGGAACGCACGGTCTTGATCCGCTACCAGCCCCATACCGTCCTCCGCGCTCTTCAACGTGCCCTCACCCACGTCGCCTACCACGTCGGTCAGATTGTGCAGCTGTGCCGCCACCGCTGCCGTGGCCGGTGGCAGAGTCTGAGCATTCCCCGCGGCGAAAGCGATGCCTTCAACGAGACGATGCGCCGGCGCTTCGGCCCGCAAACCGCTGGTGAATGAGCGCTAGGGACGGTCTCAGGTTGCGTCCTGGTCCGGTGCTCGCGTGGCGTCAGCCCACGAGGTGGAAGCCCACGGCGGCGAAGTGGTGATCGAACGACAGGGCGAAGCGGATGCGCTCGCGCTTCATGATCACGAAGCTGGTCGCGTCGACGGCCGACAGCTTGTGCAGATCCCGGCGCCTGAAATAGGCCCAGGCCCGGGCCAGATCGTCCGGCGAGCAGGGGAGGATCTCAAAGCGTGCGAGGTCGGCCAAGGACGCCTGCCAGGCGAGAGCGACGTCCCGGTGAACGTTCCGTTCCAGAAAGGTGAAGGTCTCCAGCACCACCGGGACGTCGAGACCGGCGACCCTGCGGCCGTGATCTCTTCCCAGGCCTCGCGGGCGCGCGGGTGAAATGGATTGCGGGTCAATGCCAGGGCGATCCATGCCCCGGTATCGACGAATACCGGCTCCCCCGATCGCATCACGGATCGTCGTAGATCGCATCGTGCTCGACCGAGGTGCGGTTGGGCTCGCCGTCCCACAGACCGACGGGGCCCTGATTCTCGGGCCGCAACCACACGCGGCGCACAGCCTCGCGCACCAGCTCGGCAATACTTCGGCCCGATCGTGCGGCGGCCGCCCGCAGCGCAACCAGCTCCTCTTCGCGCAGATAGACTTGAGTCTTCACCATATGTGTCATCATTCCCCTATTCATGACACATGTCCAACGACGTAATGCAGGGCCGTCCCGGCGCCCGGGCCCAGCCTACAAGGGACGGTCGTGGTTGGTGCGTGCTGGTCGCGGTGCTCGCTCAGAGGACGCCCTGGGCCTACGACTCGGGGACGGCGGTGAGGAGGACGACCAGGGCCTTGCGTTCGCCGTCGAGGCGCGAGGTGCCGACCACCACCGTCTCGCCCACCTCCATGCGAAACGACGTCGAGATCAGGGGCGTCCGCGCCAGCGGCGCGACCACCGCGCCCTGCGGCATCACCCGCGAGCGCAGGGCGTCCGCCACCGGCGTCTCACTGCTCTCGCTGAGCTCGAAGTGGCTGACGAAGATCTGCCCACCGGTCTCCTCCGACGGGCTGCGGTGGCGCAACGAGACGCGGAAGAGACGCTCCTCCGGGCCGCGCATCTTGGCCGAGGCATACCCCGACGAACGCAGCCAGGCGAAATCGAGCAGGCGGTAAGTGGTGAAGGGAAGAAAGTCCCTGAGATCCACCAGGGCCTTCTGGGCGCTCTTCGACAACCCTTCGAACGACGTCTCGCCGCTGCCCACGTCGGCCACCAGGAGATGGACCTGGAAGGACTGAGACGGTTGCTCCGACAGGTCCTCTCCTCCGGGGGTGAGCTCCAGCAATCGCGCGGTGAGCGCGTCCGCCGACGGTGCCGGGGGGGCGGGAGGAGCCGGCGGCTGCGCCACCAGGGCGAACGGCGCCAGCAGGACGAGGGTCGAGAAGACGACGGCGGCGTGATGCTTGGTGTTCATTGCCTGTCCTCAAAGAAGATCGGTTGAATTTCAGTTGAAACCTAGAGCTCGAGCTCCGAGCTCAGGGTCCAGATGATCCGCGTGCCACCGGCGGTGGTGAACCGCACTTGACGGCGGTCGGAGCGAGCGGCTTCGGCGTTCCCCGGCAGGTCCATCGCCGGTCGCGGGGCCGGGTGGCCGGCCGGCCACCGCAGAGCGCCCAGGGCCAGGGCGAGGGCGACGGCCGCCGCGCCGATCCACGCCAGACGCGGCCGCCAGGCGCGCCGCTCGTCGCCCACCGCCGCCAGGACGCGGCGCCGCATGCGGGCCACCTCCGCCCCGTCGAGGGCCTCGTCGGGCGTCCAGGGATCGCCCTGGCGCAGCAGCGCCCGGAGCTCGTCGTCGAATCTCTGTTCGCTCATCGTTCGCCTCCCCCGCGGCCCGCCGCCGGCCGCGGCGCCAGTTCCGCCGCCATCAGCCGGCGGGCGCGCGACAGATGCCAGCGCACCGTCACCCGGGCGACGCCGAGCAGCGCCGCCACCTCCGCCACCGGCCTCCCCTCGAGCTCGTGCAGGACGACGATCGCCCGCCGGCGTGGATCGAGAACGGCGAGCGCTCGCCGCACCGCCGCCCGCGCGACCAGGGCATCCTCCGGATCGCCGCCGGCGTCGTCGCGCCCGCCGGCGAGCTCGTTCTCGGCGGCGCGGCGGCGTACGGCGCGCCGCCGGTGATGATCGCGGCACAGGTTGATCAGGGTGCGGACCAACCAGGCCTCGGCCCCGCCGTCGCTCGCCGGCAGGCGCGCCGCGTGGCGGGCGGCGCGCAGGAAGCACTCCTGCACCGCGTCGCGGGCCTCTTCGGCACCGGGCAGCATGCGCCGCGCCAGGCGGAAGAGACGCGCTTGCTGGCGGTCGAAGAGCATCCCCAACCGCTGCCGCGGGTCGGGCTCGGCGGTCGGGCTCATGGCGTGTTCCAGGATCATCGTTTCGCTCACACCCTTGAAGACGCGCCGGCGGGGGGATGCGTTGGTGAGGTGGCGGGTCAATCGCCGGGCGGCGGCCGGCGGCGGGCGAAGAGCAGGCCGGCCCAGGTGTCGTCGATCCTGGCGATCTTGTAGTCGACGAAGTCCCGTTCGAGGCCGAAGCGGCGGACGTCGGCCTGGGTCAGGTCGCCGGCGAGAATCGAAGACTTCTTCGGCCACGCCAGCCACAGACCGCCGCCCCTTCTAAGCGCGCGGCTGGCGGCGGGGAAACGCCGTATCAGCTCGCTGCGGGAGCGGGCGAAGAGCAGGATCAGGTCGGCCGCGCCGCGCGCCGACGTCTTCAGGCGAACCTCCGCCGGCAACTCGCCCAAGGTCCGTTCGAAGTCCGCCGGCGCGTTCAAGAGAGCGACCGTCGCCCCGGCCTTGATGCCGAGCTTCTTGGGCAGCGGGGTACCGGCGTAGGCGTCCATCGCGCCGGGTACCACCGGATCGACCGGTGGATTCGCCAGACCCCGGGCGACGGCGTCGCCGGCGTCGTCCCAGGGGGCGTAGACCGCATCCGGCAGCAGGGCGCGCAGGCGCTCGACCTTGGCCGGCACGCCGCCGAGGAAGACCAGCGGCAACGGCCGGCTGGCCGGTCGCTGGCGCAGCCACACCGCCACGTCACGGCCCTGGGACGGCAGCCGTCCGAGGTCGACGACGAAGGCTTCGGGCAACGGTGAGAGCAGGCTCGGCAGCCCGGCCTGCGGCTCGAAAATCCCCACCTCGTAGCCCGCTGCCCGCAACGCGGCGGCACGCTCCGCCGCCTCCTCGGCGTGCCAGCCGATCAGCGTGACGTGCGGCCGGGGGCTCATCGCTCGACGGGCGACGGCTTGTGGTAGACCACCCGCCCGCCGACCACGGTCAGCAGCACCTCCAGGTCCTTGAGCTCGGCGGGATCGACCTCGAAGGGATTGCGGTCGAGCACCACCAGATCGGCGAGCTTGCCGGCGGTGAGGGACCCCTTCGTCGTCTCCTCGCCCGCCGCCCAGGCGTTGTTGATCGTGTAGGCGCGGAGCGCGGTCTCGAGGTCGATCCGCTCCTGTGGATACCAGCCGCCGGGCGGTTTGCCGTCGAGGGTCTGGCGGGTCACCGCGGCGTAGATGCCGAGCATGGGATTCGCCGGGTACCACGACGCGTTGGTGCCCGGCCAATCGCTGCCGAAGGACAGCCGCACGCCCTTGTCGTGCAGGGTCTTGAAAGCATAGGCCCAGCGCGCCCGCTCGCCGATGCGCTCCTCCATCCAGCGCATGTCGTCGATGCAATGGTAGGGCTGGACCTCCGCGATCACCCCCATCTTCGCCATGCGCTCGGCCACCTGCGGGCCGCGGATCACCTGGGTGTGGATCACCCGAAAACGGCGCTCCCGCGGCGGGTTGCTCTCCATCACCTGCTGGTAGAGATCGAGCAGGACGTCGATCGCCTCGTCGCCGATGGCGTGGACCTGCGGCTGATGGCCGCTGCGGTCGGCGCCGAGGAGGAGCTTCAGCATGTTGCCTTCCGGCTGCATCATCGGCCGCCAGCTGCCGCGCTCGCCGGAGGTCAGGTAGGGCTCGTAGAAGCGCGCCGACGAGTTGCCCATGATGCCGTCGACGAAGCCCTTGAGACCGCCGATCTTGAGCATCTCGTTGCCGAAGCCATGGCGGATGCCGACCCGCGCCAGATCCTGCCAGCGGTCGAGGGTGGGGCGGGCGTAGACCCTCACCGTCAGCTCGCCGCCGCGGTCGAGCTCTTGGAAGACCCGCAGCTGCTCCGGTGGGGTGACGTCGTGGATGCCGGTGACGCCGAAGCGGCGCAGCCGGGCGAGCGCCATCCGCGCTTCCGCCATGCGCTGCTCGAGGGAGGGCTGAGGGATCACCGCCTGCACCCGCGCCGCCGCCTCCGGCGCCAGAAGGCCGCTCATCGTCCCCCCCTCGTCGCAGTCGACGCCGGGCTGCCCGCAGGCGAGGCCGGCGGCGGCGAGGGCCGCGCCGTTGGCCAGATACCGACTGCGATCCCAACGCGACAGGAGAACCGGCCGCGAGCCGGTGATCGGCTCGATCATCCGCCGGTGGGGGACGAAGGGCGCTCGGTCCTCCGCCCCGCCACCCTCCTCGCCCTCACCGCTCGAGCCGCGTGCCCACGCTTCGTAGGCGCCCCAGTCGCCCCCGACCATCCAGGCGCCGGCGGGCAGCCGGGCGTGGGCTGCCGCCACCTCACGCGCCAGGCCCTCCGCGTCCGCCACCGCCAGCAGGTTGACCCCCAGCAGCAGGGCACCGGCGCGGTTGAAGTGGGTGTGGTTGTCGATCAGGCCGGGGAGCAGGAAGCGGCCCGGCATCTCCCGGACCTCGGTCATCGGCCCGCGGTAGAGCATGACGTCCCGGCGCTCTCCCACCGCGAGGATGCGCCCGTCGTCCATCGCCACGCCCCGCGCCCAAGGCGCCGCCGGATCGCCCGTCCAGGCCCATTCGCCGACGACGATCAGGTCGGCGTACTGGGCCGACGCCGGGCCGCCGGCGGCGAGCACCAGCCAGCTGAGCAGCAGCCGCCACCCCCACGCCCCACGGCGTGGTGACGCGTCGCATTTTCGGTCCATGGCGCCATCGTAGCATGCCGCCGGTGGAGACCACTTCGCCAACGGCGCGCCGACGTCATAGGATCGGCCCGACCAGGAGGACGACGCGCGATGGCTTTCAATCTCCGCAACCGCAGTTTCCTCAAGCTCCTCGACTTCACCCCGGCCGAGATCCGCCACCTGCTGGAGCTCGCCCGGCAGCTCAAGGCCGCCAAGTACGCCGGCACCGAGCGGCCGCGCCTGCGCGGCAAGAACGTCGTCCTGATCTTCGAGAAGGCGTCGACCCGCACCCGCTGCGCTTTCGAGACCGCGGCCTATGACCAGGGCGCCCACGTCACCTACCTGGGGCCGACGGGATCCCACATCGGCCACAAGGAATCGGTGCGCGACACGGCCCGGGTCCTGGGCCGGATGTACGACGGCATCGAGTACCGCGGCTTCGGCCAGGAGCGGGTCGAAGAACTGGCGCGCTACGCCGGGGTGCCGGTGTGGAACGGCCTGACGGACGAATTCCATCCCACCCAGGTGCTGGCCGACGTGATGACGATGCTCGAACAGTGCCCCAAGCCCCTCGCCGAGCAGTCCCTGTGCTACCTGGGCGACGGCGGCAACAACATGGGCAATTCCCTGATGGTCGGCTGCGCCAAGCTCGGCATCGACTTCCGCATGGCTTCCCCTCCCGGCTGCCGGCCGCGGCAGGAGCTGGTCGCGACCTGCCGCGAGATCGCCGCCTCAACCGGCGGCCGCCTCACCCTCACCGCCGACGTCGCCGACGCGGTGCACGGCGCCGACTTCCTCTACACCGACGTCTGGGTATCGATGGGTGATCCCGAGGCGGCGTGGGAGGAGAGGATCACCCTGCTGCGTCCGTATCAGGTCAACAAGACCGTGCTCGAGCTGACCGACAATCCGGCGGTCAAGTTTCTCCACTGCCTGCCCGCCTTCCACGACCGCAAGACCACCAAAGGCGAGGAGATTTATCAGAAGTACGGTCTCGACGGCATGGAGGTGACCGACGACGTCTTCGAATCCGATCATTCCGTCGTCTTCGACCAGGCCGAGAATCGCGTGCATACGATCAAGGCCGTGATGGTGGCGACCCTGGGAGACTAGCCCCCGCAGCCCGCCGGAGCCCAGGCGTGGATCGGAGATCTCCACGAGGGCGTGCTAGGCTCTCCTGACCGTATCCGAGCGACCCAATCCTGCGGCGCCACGTTGACGAACGACCATGCCACCTCTAGAGAAGGTCCGCGTAGCCGGCTTCAAGTCGATCCGAGATCAGGAAGTGGAGCTGCGCCCGCTTAACGTCATGATCGGAGCCAACGGCGCGGGCAAGTCGAATTTCGTCGGCATCTTCCGCCTACTGCGCGAGATTATCAAGAACAACCTACAGCTTTACGTGGCGCGGTCCGGCGGCGCCGATCGACTCCTTCACTTCGGCCGCAAGGCGACCGATGCGATCGAGCTTCAATTTGAGTTTGAGCCCAACCTCTATCGATGCCGGCTGGAGCCTACCGCCAGCGGCTCGCTGATCTTTGCCGACGAAACGGTTTTCTTTCATGACAAGGCTCATTATGAAAACCCGTATGAGCAGCTGCTTGGCCGGGGTCATGTAGAGACTTTATTGCGATCTCCATCAAGCCGGATCGCCACCTACGTGCTGGCCTCGATCGAAAGCTGGTGGGTCTACCACTTTCATGACACCAGCGAGAATGCGAAGGTCAAGCAAGCAGGCGACGTCGACGACAACCGTAGGCTGCGTCCGGATGCCGGCAATCTCGCCGCGTTACTCTATCTCCTGCGCGACACGAGTCCCGCCACCTACCGCGACATCGTCGAGACTGTGAGGCTCGCTGCACCTTTTTTCGACGACTTTGACCTCGCACCCGACCGCCGCAATCCGAGGACCATCAAGCTCGAATGGAAGGAGCGAGGCTCCGACGCCTACTTCGACGCCAGCTCACTTTCCGACGGAACTCTCCGCTTCATCAGTCTGGCGACGCTCCTCCTGCAACCGCAGCCGCCGGCGACCATCCTCCTCGACGAGCCCGAGCTCGGCCTTCATCCCTACGCCATCACCCTCCTCGCCGACCTCCTGCGCTCTGCCGCCGAGCGCACCCAGCTCATCGTTTCCACCCAGTCGGTGACCCTGGTCAACCAATTGGCGCCGGAAGACGTGATTGTCGTCGATCGTGAAGCCGGCGCCTCCGTCTTCCGCCGACTCAACGAAGCCGACGTCGCTTCCTGGCTCGACGACTACGCCCTCGGCGACTTGTGGGAGAAGAACGTGATCGGAGGGAGACCTGGGTGAATCGTGTTCACATCCTCGTCGAAGGCCAGACTGAGGAATCGTTCGTCAAGACGATCTTGGCTCCGCACCTCCACAGATTCGGCGTGCATGCGGTGGCGATTCTCCTGACGACCAAGCGCGTCAAGGCCGGCGGGCATTTCAAGGGGGGCGTTACCAGCTACAGCAAAGTCAAACGCGACGTTCAGCGCCTGCTAGGGGACAGCAGCGCTCGCGCGGTCACCACCATGATCGACTTTTACGGCTTGCCGCAAGATTTTCCGGGGAAGGGGAACCTCTCGGGCACCACGTGCTATGAACGGGTGGAGCAGCTCGAAGAGGCATTCAAGGCCGATGTCGGCGAGCCCCGCTTCATGCCGTATCTCTCTCTGCATGAGTTCGAGTCGCTGCTGCTCGTCTCGCCGGAAACGGTTGCCACGGCCTTCCCCGATCGCAGCAATGTCGAGCAGGAGCTCAAGTCGTGGACGGCGAGCGTGTCGCCCGAGGAAGTCGACGAGGGGCCGGAATCGCATCCGGCCGCCCGCTTGCAGCGCCTGTTGCCCGGATTTCGCAAGGCCCTTCATGGACCGCTGATCACCGCTCGCATCGGCCTGGAAGCAATTCGTGATCGCTGCCGGCATTTCAATGCCTGGGTCGAAAGCCTGCAGCGGCTCGGTGGTGCGTAGAATGAGGTCGATGCGCGGGTTGGAGCAGATTCCCTGGCTCTACGACGCGACGATGGCGTTGATGGAGCCGTTCGGGCTCGGGTTGTGGCGCCGGCGGCTGCTGGCGACGGTGCGTGGGCGGGTGTTGGAGGTGGGGTGCGGCACCGGGCGGAATCTGCCGTCGTACCGCGGCCGGCCGGTCGGCATCGATCTTCACCTCGACCTCTTGCTGCGCGCCCGGCGGCGTGCGCCGGAGGCGTTGCTGGTGATGGCCAGCGTCGAAGCTCTACCGTTTCGTGACCGCAGCTTCGATACGGTGGTGTCGAGCCTGGTCTTCTGCAGCGTGCCGCAGCCGCGGCGCGGGCTGGCGGAGATCGCTCGCGTGCTGGCTCCCGGCGGCACCCTGCGCATGCTCGAGCACGTGCGCCTCAGGAGTCGGCTCGGCGGACGGCTGCAGGACCTGATCCAGCCTCTGTGGACGCGACTGACCGGCGGCTGCCACCCCAACCGCGACACCGAGGCGACGGTGCGGGCGGCGGGCTTCGTCGTCGATCCCAAGAGCCGCCGGGCGCGCGGCACGATGCGGCTCTTCAGCGCCCGTCCACCGGCCGCGAGAGCGCAGGGCTCATGAGGCGAAGAACGCCATCCGCGCCACCCAGCCGGCGGTCAAGAGCAGCAGCGCGACGATCCCCAGGTCGGCGTAGGAGGGCAGAAAGTCCTCGCCGACGAAGGGGTTGCGCTCACCGCCGCTCAGGTGGGTCCAGAAGCAGGAGAGGAGAATCGCGCTGACGATCAGCGCCCCGCCGCAGCTGGCGATGGCGATCACCGCGCTCATCCACTCGTAGCCCCCCTCGCCGACGCCGCCCAGGGAC
>RFGL01000312.1 GCA_003697015.1 Acidobacteriota bacterium
CACAAGGCGGCGGCCGGCGCCCCCGCCCCCACCACCGCACCGGCGGGCAGCGAACGGCGCGCCCTGCGCCGCCTGATGCGCCGGCGCCAGGTGCTGCAGATCCCCCTCCTCGACCCGCGGGGACGGGTGGTCGAGCTGATCGCCTGGGACGACCTGCTGCCGGCCGAGCCCCTGGCCCTCGACGCCCTGGTGATGGCCGGCGGCACCGGCGAGCGCCTGCGGCCGCTGACCGCCGAGGTGCCCAAGCCGCTGCTCGAGGTCGGCGACCGGCCGCTGCTCGAGCGGCTGATCGCCCGCCTGCGCGACGCCGGCATCGAGCGCCTGACCCTGGCGGTGGGCTACCGCGGGCAGCAGGTCATCGACCACTTCGGCGACGGCGGGCGCTTCGGCCTGGCGATCGACTACCTGCGGGAGGACGAGCCCCTGGGCACCGCCGGCGCCATCGGCCTGCTGCCGCCCCCCGGCCGGCCGCTGCTGGTGGTCAACGGCGACATCCTCACCGGCGTCGACTTCGCCGCCATGCTGCGTTACCACCAGGAGCACCACGCCACCCTGACCGTCGCCCTGCGCCGGCACGAGGTGCAGGTGCCCTTCGGGGTGGTGGAGTGCGACGGCGAGCGCGTCGTCCGGCTGCGGGAGAAGCCGCTCTTCACCCACCTGGTGAGCGCCGGCTTTTACATCCTCGAACCCGAGGTTCACCGGCGGGTGGAGCGCGGCCGGCCCTGCGACATGCCCGAGCTGATCGGCCGCCTGCTGGACGACGGCCGGCCGGTGATCGGCTTCCCGGTGCACGAATACTGGCTCGACGTCGGCGACATGGAGAGCTATGCCCGCGCCCTCGACGACGTCCGCGGGGGGAGGGTCGGCGGTTGAGCATGGGCGGCACGAGGGTGCTGGTCACCGGCGCCGGCGGGTTCATCGGCAGCCATCTCGCCGAGCGGCTGGTCGACGAGGGCGCCGCGGTGCGCGCCCTGGTGCATTACAACGCCTTGGGCAGCCGCGGCTGGCTCGACCGCTCGCCGCGGAGCGAGGCGATGGAGATCGTCGCCGGCGACGTGCGCGACCCGGAGAGCGTGCGGCAGGCGGTCGACGGGGTGGAGGTCGTCTTCCACCTGGCGGCGCTGATCGCCATCCCCTACTCCTACCGCGCGCCGCGCTCCTATCTCGAAACCAACGCCGGCGGCACCCTCAACGTGCTCGAGGCGGCGCGCCGCAGCGGCGCCGGCCTCGTCGTCCACACCTCGACCAGCGAGGTCTACGGCAGCGCGCGTTACGTGCCGATCGACGAAGACCATCCGCTCCAGGCCCAGTCGCCCTACGCCGCGTCGAAGATCGCCGCCGACCAGCTGGTGCGGGCCTACCACCGCTCCTTCGATCTGCCGGTGGTGACGGTGCGGCCGTTCAACGCCTTCGGCCCGCGGCAATCGCCGCGGGCGGTGATCCCGGCCATCGCCACCCAACTGCTCGCCGGCGGCCGGCTCAAGCTCGGCAACCTGCATCCCACCCGCGATCTCAACTTCGTCGCCAACACCGTCGACGGCTTTCTCGCCGCCGCCCGGTCGCCGGCCGCGATCGGCGAGGAGATCAACCTCGGCAGCGGGCGGGAGATCTCGATCGGCGATCTGGTGCGCCTCATCGCCCGCCTGCTCGAGGTCGAGGCCGAGATCGAGCTCGAGGCCGAGCGCGTGCGGCCGCCGAAGAGCGAGGTCGATCGCCTGCTGGCGTCGAGCGAGCGGGCGGAGCGGCTCCTCGGCTGGCGCCCTCGCATCGGCCTCGAGGAGGGGCTCGAGCGGACCATCGCCTGGCTGCGCCGGCACGCCGACGCGGCGCGCGCCGGCACCTACGTCCTCTGAGGTCACGGCTTCCGATGCGCAGCCCCAGGCAGAAGGTCGCGGTCCTCACCACGGCGCGGAGCGAGTACTACCAGCTGCGCGGCGTGCTGGCGCAGCTCCAGCGGAGCCGCCGCCTGCGCGCCCAGCTGCTGGTGGCCGGCAGCCATCTCGACGCCGGCTCGGGCGCCACCGCCGGCGACGTCGAACGCGACGGCTTCGCCATCTGCGAGCGGATCGCCTTCCCCGCCGCCGACGACTCGCCCCTCGCCGCCGCCCGCGCCGCCGCCGGCGCCACCGCCGGGGTGGCCGAGGCCCTGGCGCGCCAGGGGAGCGACCTGCTGCTCCTCGCCGGCGACCGCTACGAGGCCCTCGCCGCCGCCGTCGCCGCCACCTGCCTGGGGGTGCCGATCGCCCACCTGCACGGCGGCGAGCGCACCGACGGCGCCCTCGACGAGCTCTGCCGCCACGCCCTGACCAAGCTCAGCCACCTGCACTTCGTCGCCACCGAGACCTACCGCCGGCGGGTGCTGCAGATGGGCGAGCTTCCCGAGCGCGTCTTCGTCACCGGCGCCCCCCTGGTCGACGAGATCGAGCGCGCCGAGCTGCTCGACGAAGAACGCCTCGCCGCCGCCCTCGGCCATCCGCTGGAGCACCCCCTGGCCCTGGTCGCCTACCACCCGCCGACCCGCGAGGCGGTCGATCCGGCGGCGGTGACCCGCGACGTCCTCGCGGCCGCCGGCCGGCGCTGCCGCACCCTGGTCCTCAGCCATCCGTCGCCGGATCCGGGCCGCGGCGCCGTGCTCGCCGAGCTCGAGCGCTGCGCCGCCCGCCGCGCCGGCGCCCACCTGCACGCCAACCTCGGCAGCCGGCGGTTCCTCTCCCTCCTCGCCTGCGCCGATCTGATGATCGGCAACTCCTCCGCCGGCATCCACGAAGCGGTCAGCTTCCAACTGCCGGTGGTCAACGTCGGCCAGCGCCAGGCCGGGCGGCTGCGGCCGCCCAACGTCGTCGACGTCGCCAGCGATCGGCGGGCGATCGAGGAGGGGGTGGAGCGGGCTCTCGATCCCGCCTTCCGCGCCGGCCTCGAGGGGCTGCGGAATCCCTTCGGCGACGGCCGCGCCGGCGAGCGCATCGTCGCCTGCCTCGAACGCTTCGTACCCTTCGCCGGCGCCCTGCGCCAGAAGCCGTTCGTCGACCTGGAGACCGCCGCTGGAGGAGCTCATGCCGGCTGACCGCGAGCCGCAGCCCGCCGCCCTGGCCCCCGGGACGCCCCGTCCGACCCCCGTGCCCCTGGTGCCGTGGCGGCGGATCGACCCGGCGTTGCCGATCGACTTCCACCTCCACACCACCTACACCGACGGCACCGCGCCGGTGCAGGACATGGCCGCCGCCGCCCGCCGGGCCGGCCTCGCCGCCATCCTCTTCAGCGAGCACGTCCGCGCCGCCAGCGACTACTACCCCGCCTATCTGCAGGAGGTGCGGGCGGAGAACCGCGACGGCCTCACGGTCTTCGCCGGTTTCGAGGCCAAGATCCTCGATCGCGACGGCACCCTCGACTGCCCGCCCGCCGCCGCCGAGGAGGCGGACGCCATCGTCGGCAGCGTCCACCGGCCGCCCGCCGCCGGCGGCGCCGGGGTCGCCTGGCAGGCGCTGGCGCCGGAGGAAGCGATCGCCCTCGAGCTCGAGCTGGCGCTGGCGATCGTCGAGCGCAGCCGAGCCCACGTCCTCGGCCATCCGATGGGGATGGTGGTGCGCCACCACCGGATCTCCCCCCTCGCCGCCATCGAGCGCCTCGCCCGCGCCTGCGCCGCCCACGGCAAGGCCTTCGAGCTCAGCGCCCGCTACTGCCCGAGCCCGTCGCGTTGGCTGGCGATCGTCGAGCGCGCCGGCTGCCCGGTCAGCCTCGGCTCCGACGCCCACCGGCCGTCGGCGGTGGGGGGCGCCTGGCGCCTCTTCGACCCCGCCGGGGGGCGACGATGAGCATCCGGGTGGCGGTCACCGGCGTCGGCGGCGGCGTCGGCCAGAGCATCCTCAAGGCCCTGACGCGGTCCGAGCTCGAGGTCGAGGTCTTCGCCGCCGACGTGCGGCCGTGCTCCGCCGGCCTCTTCCGCGCGCCGGCGGCGATCTTGCCCAAACCGGAGGAGGACGGCGCCCTCGAGGCGTGGGCGAGCTGGCTCGACGAGCATCGCATCGCGGCCCTGATCCCGGGCTCGGATCACGACCTGCTGCCGCTGGCCGCGGTGCGGCGGCGATGGGCGGAGCGCGGCCTCTGTCAGGTGCTGGTCTCGGACCCCGAGCTGGTGCGGACCTGCCGCGACAAGGCGGCGACCGTCGAGCGGCTGGCGGCGGCGGGCCTGCCCCATCCCGCCACCCTCGCCGGCGCCGGCCTCGAGGAGACCGTGCGCTGGGCCCGCTCGCGCTACCCGATCATCCTCAAGCCGCGCGACGGCTATGCCTCGCGCCACGTGCGCCGCATCGACGACGAGGAGGCGCTGCGCTTCTTCTTCCGCCGCACCCCCAACCCGCTGTGCCAGGAGTACCTGCGGTCGCCGGCGGGGATCGAGGAGCTGACCTGCTCGGTCTTCGTCGCCGCCGACGGCCGCGCCGCCGGCACCTTCGTCGCCCGCCGGCAGCTGAGCGGCGGCGCCACCTGCCGCGCCGAGGTGCGGCCGCAGCCGGAGGTCGACGAGCTGCTGCGGGCGATCGGCGAGAGCCTGCGGCCGCGCGGGCCGCTCAACGTCCAGCTGCGCCTGACCGACCGCGGTCCCATCCCCTTCGAGCTCAACGTCCGCTGCTCCGGCACCTCGGCGGTCCGCGCCTACTTCGGCTTCAACGAGCCGGAGATGTTGCTGCGCCACTACCTGCTCGGCGAGAGCCTGCCGCCGCCGGCGATCCGCCGCGGCTACGTCCTGCGGTATTGGAACGAGGTCTTCCTCGACGGCGTCGGCGAAGACGACCTCGAGGACGCCGTCGCCCGCGGCCTGCGCGGCGAGATCCTGCCATGGCCGTAGTGCTGGTCACCGGCGCCGGCGGCGCCCTCGGCGGCGCCACCGTGCGGCTGCTCGCCGAACGCGGCCATCGGGTGGTGGCTTGCGGCCGCCGGCGATCGCCGGCCACCCCAGCGGCGTGGGACGTGGCGCGGATGGCGGCGCCGCGGCTGGCGGCGGGGACGCCGGCGCCGCAGGTGGTGGTGCACGCCGCCGCCGCCACCGGCGGCTACGGCGCCGCCGCCGACGTCGCCACCCTCCTCGCCACCAACTTCGAAGGCAGCCGCCGGGTCGGCCGCTGGTGCCGGGAGGCCGGCGTCGAGCACCTGGTGCTGATCTCCGGCGCCCTCGTCTACGGCTGCTGGGAGAGGCCGCGGCGGGAGGAGGATCGCCCGCGCCCCTGGCGGGCCGGTTTCTACGCCGTCTCCAAGTGGTTGGGGGAGCTCGCCGTCGCCGGCCTGGAGGGGCCCGGGACAAGCATCCTGCGCCTGAGCTCCCTCTACGGCGCGGCCTATGACGACGGCCTGCCGCAACGCCTCCTGCGCCGCGGCCGGCGGCGGGGGGAGATCGCCGTCGACCACCCCCCCGACGACGCCTTCGACCTCCTCCATCTACGCGACGCCGCGCGCACCGTCGCGGCGGCGGTCGAGCGCCGCCGCCCCGGCACCTGGAACGCCGGCGGCGGCGGCCTGGTCACCGTCGCCGAGCTCGCCGCGGGGATCGCCCGCCACCTCGGCTGCCCGGTCGTCCACCGGCCGGCGGCCGAGCCGCGCCGGCGGCGGATCCTCAACTGGGTCGACGATCGGCGCGCCCGCACCGAGCTCGGCCACCGCAACGCCGTCTCCCTCGACGCCGGCCTGGCGGAGATCGTCGCCGGTGGCTGCTGAGCGCCTCGATCTCGGTCTCCTGCCCCTGTGGCGCGGGCCGCAGGAGCGGCCCGGGGCCACCCCGCTGCCCTTCGTCCTCGGCGTCGAGGCGGGGGTCGTCCGCCTCGCCCTGCCGCCGGCCGAGCTGGCCCGCATCACCGCCGCCTACGCCGGCGACGGCTACGGCTTCATCACCTCGCCGCCGGGCAGCTCGAGCTGGGGGGATCGCCTCGGCGAATGGTATCTCGAGGTGCTCGCCCGCCGCCTCGGCTCCCTCGCCGGCCAGCGGGTGGTGGAGATCGGCTCCGGCACCCTCTACGTCGCCGAGCGCCTGGTCGAGCGCCTCGGCGCCGCCCGCGTCACGGCCTGCGATCCGGCCCTGCGCCAGACCCCTCGGTCGCCGGCGATCGCCGTCGAGCGCGCCTACTTCGGCACCGTCGACCTCCCCCCCGCCGACCTGGTGGTGTCGCTCAACACCCTCGAGCACGTCCCCGACCTCGGCCCCCATCTGCGGGCGATCCGCCGCCTCCTGCGCCCCGGCGGCCGCCTCTTCCTGGTGGTACCGGACTGCTCCCGCGGCCTGGCGGCGGGCGACGTCGGCATCTGCGTCCACGAGCACCTGTCGTACTTCACCCCCGACTCCCTGCTCGCCACCCTGGCGGCGAACGGGCTCGAGACGACCTGGCACGACAGCCGCGAGGATACGATCTTCGCCGTCGCCCGGCCGGCGAAGCCGGTCGCCGGCCGCCCCGACGACCGGCGACCCGCCGCCCTGCTGGCGCGCTTCGGCCGCGCCCTGGCGGCCAACCTGGCCCGCGCCCGGCAGCTGCTTCAGACCCTCGAGCGGCCCCTCGCCTGCCACGGCTGCAGCGTCCACCTGAGCAATCTCTTCGGCCTGCTCGGCCTCGAGCACGATCCCTCGATCACCCTCTTCGACGGCGACGAGCGCAAGGTCGGCCGCTACCTGCCGACCTTCGATCGCCCGATCCGCTCGGCCCGCGATCCGTCCTACCGCCGGATGGCGAGCGTCGTCGTCGCCGCCATGACCTATTATCGGGAGATCGCGGAGGGGCTCGGCCGCGAGCACGGCATCCCGCCGGCGCGGATCCACCCCATCCTTCCCTCCGGCGGTCCCGGCGATGACTGAGAGGCGCCGCATCCCCCTGCTCGAGCCGTCCCTGACCGGCGGCGAGAAGGCCTACCTCGAGGAGTGCCTGGCGACCTCGATGGTGTCGTCCGTCGGCCCCTTCGTCGGCCGCTTCGAGCGCGACCTGGCGGCGCGGGTCGGGGCGCCGCACGCGGTGGCGACGATCAACGGCACGGCGGCCCTCCACGTCGCCGTGCGCCTGGCCGGCGTCGAGCCCGGCGACGAGGTGCTGGTCTCCACCCTGACCTTCATCGCCCCGGCCAACGCGGTGCGCTACGCCGGCGCCCGGCCGGTCTTCGCCGACGCCGAGCCGTCCTCCGGCCAGCTCGACGTCGAACGCCTCGGGCGCTTCCTCGCCGCCGGCACCCGCCGCCGCGACGGCCGGCTGATCAACCGCACCAGCGGCCGCCGCATCGCCGCCCTGCTGGCGGTCCACGTCCTCGGCCAGGCGGTCGATCTCGATCCCCTGCGACGGCTCGCCGAGCGCTATGACCTGCCGCTGATCGAGGACGCCAGCCAGGCCCTGGGGACGCGCTACCGCGGCCGGCCGGTGGGCTCGGGCTCGCGCCTCGCCTGCTTCAGCTTCAACGGCAACAAGATCGTCACCACCGGCGGCGGCGGCATGCTGGTGACGGACGATCCGCAGCTCGCCCGCCGGGCGCGCTACCTCACCACCCAGGCGCGGGACGACGCGGTCGAGTACGTCCACCGGGAGATCGGCCACAACTACCGCCTGAGCAATCTGCACGCGGCCGTCGGCTGCGCCCAGCTCGAGGCCCTGGACGACTTCCTCGCCGCCAAGCGACGGATCGCCGCGCGCTACGATCGCGCCTTCGCCGAGCTGCCCGGCCTCACCCCCCTGGCGGTCGCGCCGTGGGCGGAGAGCAACCACTGGCTCTACGCCGTGCGCCTCGACGAGAGCGCCTTCGGCCTCCCCAGCCGCCGGCTGCTCGCCGCCCTCGACGCCGCCGGCATCGAGTCCCGCCCCCTGTGGCAGCCGCTCCACCTGAGCCCCGCCCACCGCGGCGCCCAGGCGGTGGGAGGGGAGGTGGCGGAGGCGCTCTATCGCCAGTGCCTCTGCCTGCCCTCCTCCGCCGGACTCGCGCCCGCCGACCAGCAGCGGGTGATCGACGCCTGCCGCGACGCCCACCGGCGGGCGGCCGGGGGACGGCGGTGAGCGGCGGCGCCGAGACGGTGACGGGCGAAGGCCCCGTCCTGCCGCCCTACCCCTACTACGACGCCTTCGTCGCCGCCCTGCGCCGGTTCCTCGACGAGCGGCAGGAGGCGGCGCCGGGCAGCCTGCGCCGCGGCGGCGCCGACCTGCGGCCGGCGAGCGAGAAGTTTCTCTTCATGCGCTACTTCGGCGATCCCCGCTTCGAGCAGCTCTGGCGCCGGCCGGAGTCCGCCGCCGCCCTGCGTTTCGCCGCGGGAGAGGAGCTCGAGCTGGCGCGCCGCCTGCTCGCCCGGACGGCGGCGCCGGCCG
>RFGL01000005.1 GCA_003697015.1 Acidobacteriota bacterium
CAAGAATGGCAGTGGAACCCCGGCGTATCGCTCGCAGGAACGATTGTGACGTGGGCGGCGTTCTGGCTCTACTACTACGAGCTGTGGCTTCTTACGGGAGAGTGGCTGGGGCCGGAGTCACCCCACACGTTGCAAGAAAAGGAGCCGGAGGAGAGACGGCGAAAGAGAGCGCGGCGATGAACACGCGACACGACGACGAGCTACGAAACGAACTGGTCCGCGGCTTCGCACTTGCCCTGGGGGTGGCGGCGGACGAGGCGGTGGTGCGTTACGTTACGGAGGGCCGGGGCGGGCTCGAGGGGCGGGCGGTTGAGCTCCTGCGGTGGGACGCGAACAGCGTGCATGGCTATGTATTCGATACCGGGAATGCCTCGGTGATCCGCGGCGCGAGCCATGTGTTGAAGAGCCTCGACGCGGAGCTGAAGACCGGGAAGCGCCTCGGGCTCGATCCGGCGCAGGTGCTCTTTGCCGGCGGCGGCGGGGGAGTGGCGGTGGTGGCGGCGGATCGGGTGGCGGGGCTCACCGACGCGCTCCACCGGCTGTACGTCCGCCGCACGCAGGCAGCCACCTGTACCGTCGCGTCGGTACGGCTCGAGGCGGAGGGTGAGCACTTCGGGCAGCGCATGGCGGCGCTTCACTGGCAGCTCGCGAGGCAGCGGGCCCGATGCGGCGCGGATGCGGAAGCGCCGGTGCCCTTCTTCGCCCACCGTTGCCAGGTCTGTGGGCGGCGTGCAGCTGCGACAGAAGTGCGCAGGGGATTGGAGCACCGCCAGCGGAAAGAATGCAGCCCCTGCTTCGAACGGATCGAAGCAGGCAAGGGCCACGTGCAAAGCGAGCAGGAGGCTTCAGACTACGAGGAGCTGGCGAGTGCGGATGGCACGATCGGGGTGATTTATCTCGACGGCAACCGAATCGGCACGACGATCAGCCAACTGAAGAGCCCTCTGGCCTACGCCAGCTTCTCCGTCGCCATCGAGCGTGCGATGAAGGAGGCGTTCACGCGGGTGGCGGAGCGCTATGCGCTGGTCGAGGAGGGGGCCGGAGGCAGCGGCCAGCAGTATCAGATGCCGATCGCCGGCGGCGACGATCGGGTGCTGATCGTGGCCGGGGACGTCGCCGTTCCCCTGGCCAGAGATTTTCTCGCCGCTTTTCAGCGAGCGGCCGATTCCGATGCCTTCTTGCACGGCGTCTCCGGCGGGCCGATCGGCGCCGCCGCCGGCATCGCCGTCGGAAAGGTGAAATTCCCGATCCGACACCTGCTAGAGGAAGCGGAAGCCCTGCTGGAAAGCGCCAAGCAGCGGGTCTACGCCGACGGCGTGCGCTGCGCCCTCGACTTTGCCGTGGTCGACGACGGCACGCCGCGGCGCGCGTCGGCGCCGGCGGCGCGCTTCGCCGCCGACGGGAGCCCCATGCTGCTCTCCGGCAAACCCTACTCGCTCGAGGAATTCGTCCGCTTCTCCGACCGGCGGCGGGTGATATGCGAGTCCCTGGCCACGACCCAGCTCCACGCCCTGCGGCGCTACGCCCAGGCGGGGCCGTGGCAGCTGCGCAACCATGTGCTCTTTCAGATCGGCCGCCATCAGAGCTGGCGGGAGCTCGCGTGCGCCCTCGCCGAGAATGGCGACCCCCTCCGCGATCCCGACGCGGCGTTCGACGTCTTCGTGCCCCGCGACGGCGGTGGGCAGAGGACCTTCGACGTCGCCGACATGATCGAGCTCCAGCGCAACTGGCGCGAGGGAGGAGCCTCTCCATGAGCCGCCATCCGCTGACCGTCACCCCCCGCACCTCCCTCTTCATCGGCGGCTATAGCGCTGCCGATGGCCAGTCCTCCGGCGACACGGCGCACGACGGGAGCGGATTGCTGATCCCCGGCAGCGTGATCAAGGGCGCTCTGCGCGAGTCCGCCCTGCGCCTGGTGCGCGGAGCCGGCCTCGACGAGGCGGTGCTGGTCACTCTCTTCGGCGACGAATTCCAGTTGCGCGCCGGCAAGCTGCGCATCGGGCAGCTTCGCGCCGCCGGGGAAGGCGCAGGGTGGGAGCCGAGCGTGCGCCATCACGTCAGCATCGAGCGTGCCCGCCGCCAGGCCGCCGACCGACGCCTGTTTCAGAACCGCGTCACCCCGGCCGGCCATGGCCTGCGCTTCGAGGGCGAGCTGACCCTGCTCGAAACGCTGACCGAGGACGAGTACGACTTGCTGCGCGCCGCCGTCGCGATCACGGATCAGATCGGCGGTGGCCGCGGGCGGGGACTGGGGCTGGTCGCCGTTGAGATCGGTGAAGCCTCCCGGGCGGAGGAGGGCGGCAATGAGGTCGGCGCGAGGGTCGAAGGCGTCGAAGGCACGGAGATGGTGCTGGTGCTCGAGGCGCTGGAGCCGATCCAGCTCGGCGGGGTGAAGGATCCGGGCAACATCGAGCACACCCACGAGGTGCTCGCTGGCAGCGTGGTGCGCGGTGCCGCCGCCGCCGTCCTCGCCCGCAGGGTCGCGGCCGAGAAGCGCGACGCCGTACTCGAGCTGGTCTTCGGCGGCGCCGCGCCGGCGATCTTCGGTGATGGCCTGCCCGGAGGCGAAAGCGCCCTCCCGGCGCCGCGTACCCTGGAGGTGCCGAAGACTGGCGGCGCGCCGGTCGATCGCGCCGTCGCGCTCTGCCAGGAGCTGCTTGCGGGCGGCAGCGCAGCCGGCGCGCGCCAGGACGTGCGCGCCGCAGCCGGGGTCTGGAGCAAGGGCGATCGAGGCTGGCGCCGGTGCCTTGTATCCCGCCGGTTGGTGACCCGCGCCGCGCGCAACCCGATCGACGGCCGCGGCAGCTCCGGGCAGCTGTTCTCGGTCGAGGTGCTGGATCCCGCGCCTGACGACGGCGGCGGCCAGCCGCTGCGCTTCTACGTGCCGCTGCGCGGAACCGCGGAGCAGCTGGGCTGGGTGATCTGGGCCGCCCGGCAAGGCCTGCTCGTCGGCGGCACCCGCAGTCGCGGGTTCGGGCGGGTCGAGCTGGTAGAGGTGCTACGGCCGCGTCTCGCACCTCTCGAAGACCGTCACGTCGAATGGCGTGCTGCCCTCACCGAGCGCGGGACGCCGGCGGAGCGGGCGCGGTCGACGGGCGTCATCCTCGCCCTCGGTCCACTGGCGCTCAACCAGCCGCGATTGGACGCCGCCCTCGCCGGCCATGGCCTGAAGATCCTCGGCGGCGACGCCCGCCGTCGTGCCTACGGCGGCTGGAACAGCCGCCGGAAGCTGCCGCGCACCGTCGTCGGCTGCTACCAGCCGGGTGCGGTCTTCATCGTCGCTACCCGCGACGGCTCTTCCGCGCTGAAAGCCCTGGAAGCGCTCGAAGACGAGGGCCTGGGCCCGGGTCGGGCGGACGGCTGGGGGCGGCTCGTCGCCTGCCATCCCATCCACCTCGATTGTTGCGAAAGGAGCATCCGATGACCACGTTGAACGTCGACCAGCGGCGCGCGATCGATCGTCAAAAAGAGCAGCTGGTACCGGCGGCCGAGCAGCTGCTCGAAAGCGCCCGGGTGGTCGACATCTCGAAGAAGAAGCTCGGCGATTCCCAATTCAAGAATCTGCTGGCGGTGGCCAACGAGACCGAATCGCCGGCGGTGGTGGTGAACTTCATCCGCTATCAGATCGGCCGCGACGGCAAGGGTACGAGCTGGGCGAACAAGGCAGCGGGCGTTACCTTCGGCCAGCAGCTGATCGACGCCCTCGAGACGGGCGCCGTCGCCCAGTCCTTCGCGGCGATAGAGAGCCATTTCGACGGCGAGCTCGTGCAAGTGGCGAAGATCGAGCTGATCCGCCATTTTCTCGGCTTCGCCAGCCGCTATCTCAAATACCTCGAGCCACAGAGGAAGCAGTCATGAGCGAGCTTCAAGAGCCCGCGTTTCTCGACGTCTTCAAGCGCCGCCTCCGCCTCGAGGGGCGGCTCGTCACCCGCACGGGCCTGCACATCGGCGCCGGGGGCAGCGGCGATCCCTTGGGCACCGACCTGCCGGTGGTGCGTGACGCCGCCGGTCGGCCCTTCATCCCCGGCTCGAGCTTGAAGGGGGTGATGCGCAGCGCCGCCGAGGCGCTGCTGCGGAGCCTTCCCCGGCCGCGCGGCGACGACCCCCGGCCGCGGCTCTGGACCTGCGACGCGGTGGGCGGTGACCCCTGCATCGACGACCAACGGGTGAAGGCGCTGCGCAAGGATCTGCTTCCCGAGCAGCCATCGGCGGCCGACCAGCGGCTGGTGGTCGAGGCGGTATGGGAGGAGAGCTGCACCATTTGCCGTTTCTTCGGCTCGCTCGCTCTCGCCAGCCGGGTGCGTTTCCCCGACCTGCCTCTCGCCGGCGAGCTCCTCGGCCTCGAGGTGCGCAACGGCGTCGGCATCGATCGCGACAAGGAGCTTGCCGCCGACGGCGTGCTCTACGATTTCGAGGCGGTGCCGCCCGGCACCGGTTTCGACCTCACGGTGATCGCCGACAACTACGCCGACTTCGAGATCGGTCTCCTGCTCTATCTCTTCGACGAGCTGCACCGGGGGCATCTCGCCCTCGGCGGCAAGACCAGCCGTGGCCTCGGCCAGATGCGGGTCGAGTGGCGGCAGATGGAAGAGACCAGCCTGGCCCAGGGCAGCCCCTTCGCGCGGCTGCTCTCGCGGCAGCAGCTGCTGGCCGAGGAGGAGGAGGAGCAGGCACCCGAGCTGCCCCTGCCGGAGAGCGGCGACGTCGGGCTCTGGCGCCGGCTGGCCGAGCGCCTCGACCCTCTGCCGGAGGTCGACGCCGCCGCCGTCGGCCGGGTGGCCAAGGATGAGGGGTGGACCAAGGCGGAGATCAATGAGCGCTTGGCCCTCGGCCTTGCCAAGCCCAGGAGCGCCTGGAAGGAAGTCCTTTCGCGGCTGGTCCAATGCGGCCGGCTGGTGGAGCGGGACGGCGCGTTGCTGAGCGCCGGTCGCGCGCCGGCGGCCGAGTCACGGGAGGAAGCGGCGATCGACCCGCGGCTGGTGCCGATCTACGACCGCTTCGTCGGCGCCGTCGACGCCCGCTTCAAGGAGGTGGCCTGATGTTCGCCCAGCAGCTCAATCAGATCCGCATCGACCTTTCCCTCAGCCCCCGTGGACCCCTGCTCATCCGCAGCGGCCGCCAGGGGGCCGATCCCACCCGGCCCAACCTCGAGTGCGTGCGCACCCGGCTCGACGGCGAGCCCACGGTCTACGTTCCGGGCTCGAGCCTCAAGGGGGTGATGCGCGCCCACGCCGAGCGCCTGCTGCGGAGCGAGGGGCTGGCGATCACCGATACCTTCTCGGACAAGGGCAAGGATCATTTCGACCAGAAGAGCGCCGGCGTCGACGCCTATGCCGGCTCCTGCCCCCTGGGGCGCACCTTCGGCAACCTCTACGTCAAAGGGCACGTCTCGGTATCGGACCTCCTCCCCGGCGGCCATGATCCGGCCGGCAGCGACGACCGGAAGCGCCAGCTCGAGCTCGCCAACCAGGTCGAGCAGCGCAACAGCGTGGCCATCGATCGGCTGCTGGGCTCGGCGCGCGGTGGAGCGCTCTTCGATGAGGAGGTGGTGGTCCAGGGACGCTTCGACGGCCGCATCCTGCTGCGCAACGTCCAGCTCTACCAGCTGGCGCTGGTGCTCCTGGTGCTGCGCGATCTCGACGAGGGCTTCGTCCAGCTCGGCTCGAGCACCACCCGCGGCCACGGCTTCGTGGCGGTGGAGTTCCGCCAGTTGCTGATCGAGAGCCGGCGCGGGCGGACGGCGGCCGGCGGGCTCGCGGGGGTCGGCGAGCTGATGGCAGACGGCGACGGCTACCGCTTCTTCGCCGGCGACTGGATGGAGCTGCCCGGGGAGCTCGCGACGAGCGGCAGGCTTCTGTGGGACCGCCTGGAGCTGCCGTCAGCGAGCCTCGACGAGCTGGCCGAAGGGCTGATCGCCGGTCCCTGGGCCCGCTTTCTCGCCGCCGCCAAGGAGGTGACGGAATGGCGGGCATGAGAAACGACCGCGAACCGACGATCTGGCTTGAAGAAGGGGTGGAGGTGAGGTACCTGGCGGCTGCGGCCCGCGAGGCCGAGGTGGCGCGCTTGACGTCGCCCTGGATCGCCGGCGAAGGCCCCCTCGACGCCCGCCTCGAGCAGGGCGCCCCAGCCGCCCTCCTGCCCCGGGGCCTGGCCTTCGACGACGAGACCACGGTGGCGTGGGACGAAGACGCGGTGCAGGTGGTGAGACCCGCGCCGCCCGCCGCCGACGTCGTGGCCCTCGCCCAGCCGGTGCTTATCCGCCAGCGCGTGGGCGGGCCCGAGGCGCTGGTGCGCATCGACTACGTGCGTCATGGCGTCTGGCTCGCCAGCCGCTACCTGGCGCGGCCCCTCGACGACCTGCGGAGGACCTGAGCAATGCGCAATCGCCGAGCTTATCTCGCCGCCAAACGCAGTGATCCGTACGATCCCGCCCAGATGGTGGAGCATCCCTACGACTTCGTCACCCTGCCCGAGCGCGCGGCGCGAGGCCACGCCGTGAGCCACGAAGCGGTCCCCGCGGATCGTTTGAGCGGCGTCTTGCGCTTGCGCTATCGCCTGGAGTCGCCGCTACACGTCGGCAGCGGGGTCTTCGAGTCGGCGGCGGAGTGCGGCCTGGCCGGCGGCGCGCGGCCGGTGCGCGGGATCCTGCGTTCCCGCGGCCGGCCGGTGCTCCCCGGCTCGAGCTGGAAAGGGGCGGTGCGCGCCCGATTCGAGGCCATCACCGCCTCGCGCCTGGCGATCGTCGGCACGACGGCCAAGGAAGAGTCGTTCAAGGTGCCAGGACCGTTGCGCCAAGGTGGCGGCAAGCACCTCTTCACGATCGTCGACCGGCGGGTGGTCCCGGCTCTCGCACCCCAGAGCATCGTCCGCGATGCCAGGGAGCTGCCAGCGCTCTCTCCCGCCGACGCCCTCTTCGGCTGCATGGGCTACCGCGGCCGGCTGCATCCAAGAGAGGGCGCGATCGACGGCGCCGCCGCCAGCAAGCCTTTGCGCGTCGCCCCCCTCGATTCGCCCCAGGCCCACCGCCTGGCGACGCCGAGCGGTCTCCGGCCCGTCGCCCGCGCGAAGTATGACATCACGGAATATGACATCACGAAAGTGGAGGGGCGCAAGTTCTACTACGACGGCGCGGTGGTCGAAAGCCGCAAGATCCGCGACCGGGGCGGCCACCGCGAGATCTTCGAATGGATCGACCACGTGCCCGCCGGCGCTACGATCGCCATCGACGTGCTGCTTTACGCCATCACCGAGGTCGAGCTCGGGGCCCTCCTGGTCAGCGCCGGCTACGGCGAGGAGGTCGGCATCCTGCGCTTCGGCGGCTACAAGTCGGTGGGGCTGGGCAAGGTGCGGCTGGAGTCGGCGCGAGCCACGCTCGGGAAGGGCCTCGACGCCCGCCGCTGGCGGCGCGACGAGGGCGAGCTCTTCGATCTCGACCGCGCCGTCGAGCGGGCCGAGCAGGGCTACCTCGATCTCGCCCGCCTCGCCGAGCTCCACCAGGTCACCACCCGGGGGAGGCCGGCGTGATGAAAAGCGACGAAGAGGTCCTGCTCGAGCGGGCCCGCAACCTGGCCGCGAGCTGCGCTCGGAGCGGCGTCAAGGATTACCAGCTCGGCCAGGTTCTGGCCCACCTCAAGCGCCACCAGGACGTCGCCGCCACCCGAAGGCTCCTGAGCGAGCTGAAGCAGAGCCCCTTCGGCCGGCGCACCAGGAGCGCCGAGGAGCAGTTCTCCGCCCTCGAAGCCAACGTCGGCACCGCCTTGGCCCGCGTTCCAAGCTGGCGACAAGCTGCCGCCCTGGTCGGCTGGGCCAAGCGTCTGCTACGCGTTAGCGGCCGGAGCTGACCGTCGATCTTTCTCAACGTCGATTCGCCCATCGCCGTCCGGTGGCGGCCCGGCGGGGGTTGCGGGCTTGGCTGTGATGCCGTTGAGCAGAGGAGGGCTTTCGTGGTACGATCGGGCGTTCTTTCGCAACACAACGATCGGCCCTGTCGACGGGGGCCGAGGCCGGGAAAATGGCTCGCGATAGGAGATGCTGATGAAACGCATTCTGATCGTGCTGGGTGCTGCCTTGTTGGCTTTGCCGTTGGCGGCGCAGGAACAACTCTACGGTGGGATCGGGCGGGGATCCGCGATCAATCCGGGTGCGCTGGTGGTCATCGATCAAACTACCGGCATCGCTACGGTGCTCGCCGACCCGATCGATCCGGGCGGCTTGACGGGGCTGGCGTTCTTGCCCGATGGGCGCCTCTTCGGCACCACCATCGAGGGCTTCGGCACCACCAGCACCTTGGTTCAGCTCGATCCCGACACCGGGGCGTTGATCGCCGTGGTCGGGCCGGTCACCGCCGGCGCCATGGGACCGGCGATCAGCATCGCCGACCTGGCCGTGCAGCCGAGCACCGGCCTCCTCTTCGCCATCCGCGCCAATGCCGACGGCGCCGGCCTCGGCGGCGAGCTCTACACCATCGATCCCACTACCGCGGTGGCGACGTTGATCGGCGATACCGGCACCGGGGTCGGCCTCGGGCTCGCCTTCACGCCCGACGGCATGCTCTACCACACCAGCGGCTCTCAGCTCGACGTGCTCAATCCGGCGGATGCCTCGGTGATCACCACCATTCCCTTCAGTCTCGGCATCTCGATCGACGGCCTGGCCAGCCGGCCGAGCGACGGCATCCTCTTCGGTACCCGCACCTTCCCGCCCAGCGAAGAGATCTACACCATCGTCCCGGCCACCGGCGTCATGACCCTGGTGGGCTCCACCCTGGCCGGGCACCCGAGCGATCTCGCCTTTCGGCCGATCCAGCCGATCATCGAGATCCCGACCTTGTCGCACGCCGGTCTGCTGCTGCTGGTGCTGGTGCTGGCCGGGCTCGGCGTGGTGGCGATGAGACGTCTCTGACCGACGGCCCGAAACGGCGCGCTCCGATCGAGCGGAGGCCGCCTGCTCCGCCACCGCCGGCGTCCGCTCGGGAATGGTTTCGGGCCTGTCGGGGTGCGCCACTGCGCGGCGGCGACGGCTCGGGCTCGGACCCCGTCGCCGCCGCCGCGCGGGGGGCGACGATCCCAGGTCCTCACCCGTCTTCGAGCAGGGCCAGCAGCCGCGCCCGCAGATCGGGGTCGGGCAGGCGGCGGAATTTGTGCCGCAGCTTGAAGCGCAGCAAGCGGTACTCCCAGGCCGGACGGTGTTTGCGGTAGTAGCGCAGCTGGCTGCGGCGGTAGCCGAGCTGGTAGGCGGTGCCGCCGCTGATCGCCCCCTTGACGTGGCGCGCGCGCGCCTCCGGCACCAGGCGCAGGCGCCAGCCGGCACGGCGCAGGCGGCGGCAGAGGTCGACGTCCTCGAAGTAGAGAAAGAAGCTCTCGTCGAAGCCGCCGGCGGCGTCGAAGGCGCTGCGCCGCAGCAGGACGCAGGCGGCGGTGAACCACCCCGGGCCGGTCAGCAGGCGCAGCAGCGGCGGCACCAGCCGGTGGTTCCAGGCCCGGTCCTCGAACGGGTTGCGCACCATCTGCAAGGCCTCGCCGAGCACCCCGGTCTCCGGCGCCCAGACGAATTGCCGGCGGCCGTCGGGGTAGCGCAGCTGGGGGGCGACGAGACCGAGGCGGGGATCGGCGTCGAGGGCGGCGGCGAGCCGTTCGAGGCAGCCCGGCTCGAGCTCGGCGTCGGGGTTGAGGAGCAGCAGGCGGTCGCCCCGGGCGGCGGCCGCAGCGCGGTTGTTGGCGGCACCGAAGCCGGCGTTCTCCCCGAGCTCCAGCACCGTCGCCGCCGGCAGCACCCGGCGGGCGAGCTCGGCCGAGCCGTCGCTGGAGGCGTTGTCGGCGACGATCACCTCGAGCCCGTCGCCGACCGGGGGCAGGCTGCGCAAGCAGCGCTCCAGGTGGCGGCGGCTCTGATGGCTGACGATCAGTACCGAGATCATGGCGTCAGGGCCCGTTCGACCTCCGCCATCAGCCGGCTTCCGGCCCGCTCCCAGGTCAGCTCCGCCATCCGCCGCGGCCCCTGGCGCTCCACCCGGTGACGCTCGATCTCGTCGTGCAGCAGGCGGCGGAGCACCGCCGCCACCTCCGGGCGCTCGAGGCGGGTGCAGCGGTAGGGGTAGTCCGGCCACAGGTCGTCGAGGCCGAGCCGCGGTCCGACGATCGCCGGCGTGCCGGCGGCGAGGGATTCGAGGGGCGGCAGGCCGAAGCCCTCGTAGGTCGAGAGATAGAACGACGCTTCGGCGTGGCGGTAGAGAGCGGGCAGAAAACGCTCCTCGACGTAGCCCAATCGCACCACCCGCTCGCCGGCGCCGCTGGCGGCGATCCAGCCGTCGAGGTCGGCGGGACGGACCAGCCGATTGCGGCCGGCGATCACCAGCCGCAGGTCGGGGAAGTCGCCGGCGACGTCGGCGAAGGCCTGCAGCACCAGGTCGAGCCGCCGGCGGGCGAGGATGGTGCCGATCGCCAGCAGGTAGGGCGGCTCGAGGCCCAAGGGGGCGAGGGCATCGGGGGTGCTGGGGGCGTGGAAACGGCGGTCGACCGCCAGCGGCAGGACGCTGATCTTGGCCCGCGGCACGCGGTAGAGGCGCTCGATCTCGCCGGCGATGCGCTCGGTGTCGGCCAGCACCCGCCGCGCCTGGCGCACCGCGCGGCGGGCCAGCAGGCGGCGGCGCTGGCGCTCGCGGAAGGGGAAGGCGTCGGGCAGGTGCTCGAAAGAGAGGTCGTGGACGGTGACCAGGGCCGGCAGCCGCGGCCACGGCGGCAGGCTGTAGGAGGGGGAGAAGATCACGTCGAGGGGCTGGCGGCGGAGCAGCACCGGCAGGCGCAGCTGCTCCCAGAGGATCGGCCGCGCCGCCGGCCGCTGGTCGAAGATCGGGCGGAAGGTCGGGCCCTCGGACTCCTCGCCCACCGCCCGCGGCCAGGTCTCCGACCACAGGGGGTGGTCGAAGGGCTCGCCCTTGAAGAAGAGCACCCAATGCCACGGCCGGCCGCCGGCGGCGACGCCGTTGAGCAGGCCCTCGAGGTAGCGTCCGACGCCGGTCGGCTGGCCCTCCATCTCGTAGGCCACCACCCCGACCTTGAGCCCGGGGTCGCGCGGCTCCTGCTCGGCCTCGGTCTCGACCCAGTCGTCGACCTCGGCCAGGGCCAGCTCTCCGGTGCCGAGGCTCACGGCGGCGCCTGGCTCCGGGCCTGGACCTGCTCTGCGGTCAGGCCGAAGAGGGGCGGCGACGCCACCCCGAGGAGCCTGAGGTAGAGATAGATCTGGCCGCGGTGGTGGATCTCGTGTTCGAGCATCGCCCGCAGCCATTTCCACACCGCCAGCTCGGCGCCGCCGGGCGTGACGCAGCGCTCGTGCAGGCGCGCGTCGGGCAGGCCTTCGATCAGGGCCACCGACTCGCGGTGCAGGCGGTCGTAGAAGTCGAGCACGTCGCCGTATCCCGCCGCCAGACGCCGGTCGTGGCCGGCATAGGCGCTCGGCCGGCCGCAGGCGTTCTCCACGAACATGTACCGCTCGAGGGCGGCGAGATGGCGCACCAGGTCGCCCAGGGTCCACGAGCCCCGGCGGCAGGTCCACTCGATCGCGTCCTCCGGGATGCAGGCGATCACCCGCCGGGTCCGGCCGTGGATGCGCTGCCAGTAGGACGAGAACGAGGCGATGCTGCGGATCTCCATTGACGGCCCAGTCTACGACAGGAGCCGCCGCCGGCGCACCGGCCGGTGAGCGAAAAGCCGCGGCGGAAGGCGCCTCAGCGACCGGCGGCCGAGGGCAGGACGACGCGGCCGGCGTTGAGGTACCAGAGCTCGAAGCGCGGCGGCCGGCGGAGGGCGAAGGCCTGGGTCAGGGCGGCGGCGTAGGCCCGACCCTGGGCGGCGTAGCGGCGGGCATGGGCGGCGAGCTCGCCGCCGTCCACGGCGTCGGTCTTGTAGTCGGCGATGACCAGGGCGTCGCCGTCGCGGTAGACCAGATCGAGGGTGCCGCTGACGAAGCCGACGGCGCCTTCCTCCGTCGCCTCGCCGCCGTCCGCCGCCGGCGGCAGGAGCACCGGCAGCTCGCGTGCCACCACCCGCGGCGCCAGGGCGAGGAAATGCGGGAAGAGGTCGCCGCCGGCGAAGCGTCGCAGCAGCTCGCGGGCCCGCGCGGCCACCGCCTCCTCCTCCCCCGGCGCTGCCGCGCGGCGGGCGTAGTGCGCGATCAGCCGCCGCTGGCGGCGCAGCTCGGCCGTCGGCTCGGCCGTCAGGTCGAAGCGTTCCAGCACCCGGTGCACCACC
>RFGL01000313.1 GCA_003697015.1 Acidobacteriota bacterium
CTGCTGTGGGGCATCGTCGCGGTCGAGCCAGAGAGCGGCGCTACCTTCTATCGCCGGCTGGAGCTGGCCGCGCCGCCGTAAGAGTCCCGAGCTGCCGCGGCGCCGGCCGGGGCTCGGCGCCGATGGCGGTGGACTTGGCCCGGCCGGGGCCTCTGCTATACTGCCTCCAGCGGTCCTGAACGAGACGTCGTGACGGCACCTTTCGAGGTGAGCTCCGGAAGCGCTGCTCGCCGGATGCCTGCTGCGGATGGGCGTGCGATAGGAGAGGAGGCGGAGATGCTCGCGGACGGTGTGCTGGCGGCGGTGGGGCGGACGCCCCTGATCAGGCTGCGGCGGGTGGTGCCGGGTCTCCGTTTTCGTCTCTACGCCAAGCTCGAGGGGCTCAATCCCGGCGGCAGCGCCAAGGACCGGGCGGAGCGGGCGATGATCGAGCAGGCGCGGGAGGCGGGGGAGATCGACGACGACACGGTGGTGATCGAATCGACCTCCGGCAACACCGGCATCGGCCTGGCCCAGGCCTGCCGCTCCCTCGGTCTGCGTTTCATCGCCGTGGTCGACCCCATGGCCTCGCGCCAGAACCTGTCGATTCTGCGCGCTTTCGGCGCCGAGGTCGACCTGATCGAAGAGCCGGACCAGACGACCGGCGAGTACATCCACGCCCGCCGGGCGCGGGTCGAGACCTGGTGCCGGCGCTTCCCCAACCACTACTTCACCGACCAGCATGCCAATCCGTCGAACGCCCGCGCCCACCGCCAGAGCACCATGCCCGAGATCCTCGCCGACCTCGACGGCGCGCTCGACTATCTCTTCTGCGGCGTCAGCACCTGCGGCACCCTGCGCGGCTGCGCCGAGCACCTGCGCCAGCGCGGTCTCGACACCCGGGTGATCGCCGTCGACGCGGTGGGCAGCATGATCTTCGGCCGCCGCAAGCACCCGCGGCTGATCCCCGGCCTCGGCGCCGGCGAGCGGCCGGAGCTCTGCCCGCCGCGGCTGGTCGACCGGGTGGTGCAGGTCTCGGACCGCGATTGCGTCGTCGGTTGCCGCCGCCTGGCGGCGCGCGAGGCGCTCCTCGTCGGCGGCTCTTCCGGCGGCGTCCTCAGCGCCCTCGAACGGCTCAAGGACCGCATCCCCCGCGGCGCCACCTGCGCGCTGATCTTCCCCGACCGCGGCGAGCGCTATCTCGACACCATCTTCGACGACGACTGGGTACGCGAGCACCTCGGCGACGTCGCCCACCTGTGGCGGGACGGCGACCACGCCCCCGCCGCCGAGCCCGTCCTGGTCAGCTGAGACGCCTGGGCCTCCCTCCCGGCCTTGCAGCGACCGCCATGGACCGACCCACCGCACGACGATCGCGAGCGCGGCGCGAGGCGCATCCGAGCGCCGCCTCGCGGCCGGCGGCGACCTCGGCCCGCGCCGGCTCCGAGACGCCGCCCGCCGGCCACGCCGTGGGCATCGTCGGCGTCGGGCCCAAGGGGGCCTTCGCCTGCGAACGCCTGGCGGCCGAGCTGCGCGCCCGGCCGCTTTCGGCCCCCGTCGAGCTGCACCTCTTCAACCGCAGCGAGCACTTCGCCGCCGGCGGGATCTACCACCCCGGACAACCGGGCTACCTGCTGGTCAACATCGGCCTCAGCGCCATCACCTTCTGGACCGACGACGAGCCGCCGGCGGTGGTGGCGGAGCGGCCGCGACTGCTCGACTACCTGGCCCGCGAGCGCCGGCCGCCCCTCCTCCTCGACCACGACGACGTCGTCCCCCGTGCGCTGCTCGGGGAGTACCTCGAAGCCTCCTTCGCCCGCCTCCTCGCCCACCTGCCGCCGGGGCTGACGGTGCGCCGGCACGTCGGCGAGGTGCTCGACGTCGAGCCGCGCGGCGGTCGCTATGCGGTGCGCTTCGCCGCTCCCGGCCGCGAGCCGGCCGAGGTGCTCTGCGACAAGTTGCTCTTCGCCACCGGCCATTCGAGGAATGAGGAGAGCGCCGAGCAGCGGCGCTGCCGCCGCTTCGCCGCCCGCCGCCCGGGCCGCGCCTTCATCCCCTACGTCTACCCGGTGGAGGAGACCCTCCTGCCCCTGCCGGCCACCGCCCGCGTCGCCTTCAAGGGCATGGCCTTGACCTTCATCGACGCCCTCCTCGCCCTGACCGAGGGCAAGGGCGGGCGCTTCGAGCGCCGGGAGAACGGCGGGCTCCGCTACCGGCCGAGCGGCGGGGAGCCGGAGCGGATCGTCGCCTACTCGCGCAGCGGCCTGCCGATCGTGCCGCGGGCGCGGCATCGGCGCCGCCGGCCGCCGGCGATGCGCTTTCTCACCCCGCGGGCGATCGCCGCCCTGCGCCGGGCGCGGAGCGACGGCAAGATCGACTTCAGCGGCCGGCTGTGGCCGCTGATCGAGCGCGAGATGCGCCTCGCCCACGCCCGCGCCCTGATGCGCGGCACCCCCTGGGCGCGACGCCTGGCGCGTGCCGGCGACGACTGGCCGGCGGTGGCGGAGCTGATCGCGCGCTTCCATGACCGCCGCCCCGAGGCGCCGTCCTTCGCCCTCGAGCCGCTCCTCGATCCCACCGCCGGCCGCGTCTTCGCCGACCTCGACGACTACCGCGACTTCATCCGCGACTACCTGCGCGCCGAGCTGGCGCAGGCCCGCCTGGGCAACGCCGCCAGCCCGCAGCGGGCGGCGGTCGAGGTGTGGCGCGATTGCGGCGCCCTGCTGATCGAGGCGATGGGCTTCGGCGGCCTGACCCCGGCTTCCCACCGCGACCTGGAGCGCCGCGTCGCCCCGGCCTTCGAGCGCCTCACCTTCGGCCCGCCGCTGGCCAACGCCGAGAAGCTGCTGGCCCTGCTCGAGGCCGGCATCTGGCGCCCCCTCGGCCCCGGCACCCAACTCCAGACCGACGGCGGCGGAGCGGACTTCGTGCTCGTCTCCCCCGCCACCGGCGGCACCCGCATCGCCGTCAGCCACCTGGTCGACGCCCGCATCCCCAAGTTCTCCGTCGGCGCCGACCGCACCCCGCTCTACCGCTCCCTGCGCCGGCGCCGCCTGGTGCGACCCTTCGTCAACGCCGCCCCGGACGACGGACCCTACGCCACCGGCGCGGTGGCGATCAGCCGCCGGGATTGCTTCGTCCTCGGCCGGGACGGCCGACCCAATCCCGACCTGACGGTGGTCGGCATGCCGACCGAGGGCATCCTGATCCGCAACGACAGCATCCTGCGCACCAACAACAACTACGCCGGCATCTGGGCGGCCAACGTCGTCGCCCAGTTGCGCCGGCGCGAGCGCGCCGCCGCCCCCCCGGCCCTGGCCGTCGCCGGCGCCGAGCCGGTGCCATGAACCGCGCCGGCGGTGCTCGGCGGCGGCGAGCTTCGAGCATGAGCGCCCCCCTCCGCTACCGCCTGCACGACCGGCTTGCCGCGGTGGCGGCGCTGGCCGGGGAGTGGGATGCCCTGCTCGACCGCTCGCCCCTGAACCGCGCCGCCAGCTCGTCGACCTGGTTCCTCGCCTCCTGCGCCGCCCGCCGGCTGCGACCGCAGGTCTGGACCGCCCGCCGCGGCGGCGAGCTGGTGGCCGTCCTGCCGCTGGCCGCCGGCGAGCGCACCGCTCTCTTCCCCACCCCGTCGCCGGTCTACCAGGACGTGGTCGCCGCCGGCGACGAGGTCGACGCCGCCTGCGGCCTCCTGCGCCGCGCCCTCGACGCCGGCAACGGCTACCGCCGGCTCGAGCTCGACGGCCTGCCCGCCGGCGGCCTCGGCGAGCGCGCCCTGCACCGGCTGGGGCGCGGCCACGGCCTCGACCCGCAGCGCCGCCAGGGGCTCTACGCCCCCCTGCCGCCGACCTACGACGACTACCTCGCGAGCCGCAGCCGGCGGCTGCGCAAGGAGCTGCGGCGCCAGCGGTCGCGCGCCGAAGCCGCCGGCTTCACGCTCGCTCGGCTGACGCCGGAGGAGCTGCCGCCGGCGGAGCTGCCGGCCCTCTTCCTCGCCCTCCACTTCGCCCGTTTCGGCGCGGCGAGCGGCTTCGTCACCGCCGAGCGGCGACGCTTCGTCGCCGCCGCCCTGCCCCCCCTCTTCCGCCAGCGCCGGCTGCTGGTGGTGGCGCTCCACCGCGGCGGCGAGATCTACGGCCTCGACCTCTACCTGCGCGGTGACGGCAGCCTCTGCGCCTGGAACGGCGGCTTCGTCCCCGCCGTCGCCGAGCTCTCCGCCGGCAGCCTGCTGCTCGACGCGGCGGTGCGCCTGGCCTATGGGCTGGGGGCAAGAGAGCTCGACCTGATGTTCGGCCTGCAGCGGTTCAAGCGCCGTTGGGCCGGCCGGCGACGCTGCGCCGGCCGGGTGCTCCTCCGCTGTGCCTGAGTGCTATCATCGACGGCCTTGAACGCCGCGTCGCAGGCTGCCCGCAGCCGCCGGCACCGTGCCCCATGGACCGACCACGCCGCCCCCCCATCGCCCTGCCGGCCTTCGACCTCGCCCCGGCAGCCGGCACCTGGGTCAATACCGAACGCTCGCCGCGGGCGATCGACCGGCTGGTCCTCGAGACGCGCGACGGCGAGCTCCGGGCGCGGGCGGTCGGCGCCGGCGGCGGGGCGTGGGAGGGGGCGACCCCCGAGCTCTACGCCGACGGCCCGGGATCCAGCGTCGCCGGCGGCCTGATCTGGCGCGGCGAGGCCGGCGGCGTCGACGTGCACCTGCAGGTGCAGCTCAAGCTGGGGGTGGCGGTGGCCGGGGGCTTCTACCGCCGCGCCGGCCGCCGCGTCTTCGTGCGTGAATTCTTCTACCGCCAGGGACCGCCGGCGCCGGCCGGCGGCGGCGGCGGCGTGCCGGCGGTCGCCGCCCTCGCCGCTTCCGGCCGCGTCGATCCGGCGCCGATCGCCGGTCGCTGGCGCAACGCCGAGCCCGCCACCGCCTTTCTCGAGACGATCGTCATCGCACCGGCGGCGCAGGGGGTTCGGATCGACCTGCGGCCCGCCGGCCGCGGCTCCGCCGCCGCGACGACCGCCGCCGGCGAGACCTTTCCCTGCGTCGAGGAGGACGGCGTGGCGAGCGTCTGCGCCCGCGCCCGCCATCGCCTCGGCCGGCGGCGCTGCGAGCTGCAACTGCGCCTCAACAAGGGGATCCTGGCGGTGACCACCTTCCACCGCTTCCCCGACCGGGACCCACGCCATGCCTACGTCACCCGCGAGCTCTTCCACCGCTGAGGCCATCGACCCGCGGCCGCTCCTCGGCGGGTGGTGGAATACCGCCCCGGCGAGCGGCGGGCCGGCGCGACTCTCGATCACCCCGAGCGCGGACGGCGTCGAGATCGCCGTCGAGACGACGGCAGGCGACGTCATGCGCTGCCGGCCGCCGCGTCTCTTCGTCGCTGCGGACGCCGAGCCGCCGGCCGTCGCCTTCACCGCCGCCGGCCCCGGCGCCGGCGGCGAGGTGCTGCTGCAGGGCAACCTCAACCTCGGCCTGCTGGTGCTCGGCACCTACGAGAGCGGCGGCGACGGCGTGCCGGGGCGCTTCTCGCGCCGCTTCTTCGCCCGCCGCGAGCGGCCGCCGGCGCCACCCTCTTGCGGCGTTGCCGGCGGCGGCTTCGCCGGCCCGGCGCCGGAGGCCGTCGACCTGGGGGCGATGCTCGGCCGCTGGCGCAACGCCGAGCCCCGCCCCACGGCCGTCGCCGGCATCCACCTGGAGCAGGCCGGCGACGACCTCCGCCTGCGCGCCGACGGCATCGACGGCGCCTTCGCCAGCGCCCGGCCGGCGGTCTACGCCTGCCTCGACGAAGCCGGCCAGCCGAGCCTCTGCCTGCTGGCTCGCTGCGACTTCGGCCGCCGGCGCAGCGAGCTGCAGCTGCGGGTCACCGGCGGCGTGCTGGTCAGCGCCGGTTTTCACGCCGCCGGCGACCGCCGGCGGCCGTTCTTCGTGCGCGAGTTCTACCACCGCTGAGCGGCGCTCCGGCACCGGCCCGGACCGCTCGGCAGGCGTGGCGGCCGGTTGCCCGCCACCGGCGGCTGTGGTAGGCTGCATGCGGCGATTCGGAATGCCAGAACCATTGCTTGCGGAGACCGAGCCCGGGGGCGACCGCCGTCACCGGAGGCTGAGCGTCGACGTGAGGGGGGATTGATGAGCGATCCTAAACTGCGGATTCATTGGAGCATGTCGTCGGTCGGGGTGCGTTACAAGGGCGCCCGGTCGCGAGCCCGGCAGGACGGCGCCGTCAACCTCGAGGCCCACGTCGCCTTCTGCCGCCAGGCCGAGGCCCGCGGCATCGATTCCCTGCTCACCGCCATCGGCTTCCACCGCCCGGACCCCTTGGTGCTCGCCGCCGCCCTCGGCCGGCGCACCGAGCGGGTGAAGTTCATGGTCGCCTGCCGCTCGGGGATCAGCTCCCCCACCCTCTTCGTGCAGCAGGTCAACACCCTCTCCGCCCTCTGCGACGGCCGGGTGAACCTGAACGTCGTCGCCGGCCACACGCCGCGCGAGCAGCGCTACTACGGCGACTTCCTCGACCACGACGAGCGCTACGCCCGCACCGACGAGTTCCTCACCATCTGCCGCGCCCTGTGGCGCGGCGACGGCCCGGTCGACTTCGACGGGCGCTACTACAGGATCGAGCAGGCCCGGCTCAACACCCCCTTCTGCGGCGAGCGCCGCGCGCCCGAGATCTTCCTCGGCGGCAACTCCCCGCAGGCCATCGAGCTGGCGGTCAAGCACGCCGACTGCCTGCTCACCCTGCCCGCTGCCCCCGGCGAGCTGGCGGCGCGCATCGCGCCGGTCCTGGCCGCCGGCAAGGAGGTCGGCCTGCTGGTCTCCCTCCGCGCCCGCGCCAGCCGCGAGCAGGCCCTCGCCGCCTGCGACGCCATGCTCGAAGCGATCGATCCCGGCGCCCGCCGCGTCCACCGCGACTTCGCCCGCCGCTCCGACTCCGCCGCCTTCACCTCCACCATCGCCCGAGCCGGCGACGACTCCCAGTGGCTGACGCCGACCTTGTGGAGCGGCGCCGTGCCCTACCTCGGAGCGCCGGCCATCGCCCTGGTCGGTTCCTACGACGAGGTGGCGGCGGCGATCCTCGACTACCATCGCGCCGGCATCAGCCACTTCCTCTTCATGGGCTGGCCCGACGTCGAGGAGATGAGCCGATTTCGCCTGCACGTGCTGCCGCGGGTGCGGGCCCTGGCCGCCGCCGAACGCTCGGCGGCGCAGGAAGCGCTGGTCTGAGATGGCGATGAGATTCCACTGGCGCCTGCTCCAGGGCGGCGAGACCGGCGGCGATACCCGCGCCGCCGGCGCCGCGCGCGAGGCCACCGGCCTGCCGGATCTGGAGCATCAGCTGGCCTTCTGCCGCGCCGCCGAGCGCGCCGGCATCAGCGGCCTGCTGACCGACGTCGGCGCCGCCAAGCCCGATCCGATCCTCCTCGCCACCGCTCTCGGCCTCGACGCCTCGACCGTCGAATTCATCGTCGCCTACCGCTCCAACTTCTGCTCCCCGACCCTCTTCGTGCAACAGCTCAACACCCTCTCCGGCCTGATCGACGGCCGCCTGAGCCTGAACGTCGTCGCCGGCCACTCGCCGGCCGAGCAGCGCTACTACGGCGACTTCCTGCCCCACGACGAGCGCTACGCCCGCACCGCCGAGTGGCTGCACGTAAGCCGCCGGCTGTGGCAGAGCGACGGCCCGGTGAGCTTCGACGGGCGCTACTTCAAGGTCGAGGACGCGGTCTTGAATACCCCCTATAGCTCGCCGCAGCGCAGCTTCCCCGAGATCTTCATCGGCGGCGGCTCGGACCAGGCGCGGCAGCTGGCGATCGACGAGGGCACGCTGTGGATGCGGCTGGCGGATGCGCCGGAGAAGGTGGCGGAGAGCGCCGCCCCGGTGCTCGCGGCGGGCAAGGAGGTGGGGCTGCGGCTGTCGATCGTCTGCCGGCCGAGTCGCGAAGAGGCCTTGAAGGCCGCCTACGCCCGTCTCACCAGCCTCGATCCCCAGCGCGCCGAGCATCAGCGGGAAAAAGACTTCATGCAGGGCAGCGACTCGGTATCGATCAAGAAAACCTACCGCCTGGCCGACGTCGAGTGGCTGACCCCGTGGCTGTGGACCGGCCTGGTGCGCAGCCACGGCGCGCCGGCGGTGGCGATGGTCGGCGATCCGGAGCAGCTGGCCGAGGCCTTCATCGAGTACGGCCGTGCCGGGGTCAGCCAGTACATCATCTCCGGCTGGCCGAAACTCGACGAGATGGTCTTCTTCGGCGACGAGGTGCTGCCGCGCATCCGGGCGCGGGAACGGGAATCGGCGGGCGATGGGCAAGGTGCTCAGTAAGCGCCAGATCGACGCCTTCGAGCACGACGGCGTGCTGGCGCCGCTGGCGGTGCTCGAAGCCGCCGAGGCGGCCGCCTACCGCGCCGAGGTCGAGGCCCTGGTGGCGCGTCTGGGGGGCGGCCTGCGGCGCATCGACCACTGCCATCTCTTCCACCGCTGGGCCTATGAGCTGGTCACCACGGAGCGCATCCTCGACCTGCTCGACGACCTGCTCGGCGAGGACCTCTTCGTCCACTCCAGCCGCCTGTTCTACAAGCACCCGCACGATCCGTCCTTCGTCTCCTGGCATCAGGACGGCACCTACTCCGGCCTCAACTCCAAGCCGGCGCCGTCGGCGTGGATCGCCCTCACCCCGAGCACGGCGGAGAACGGCTGCCTGCGGGTGGTGCTGGGCTCCCATGCCAGCGACCTCCTGCCCCACCGCGAGACCGACGACCGCAACAACCTGCTCAACCACGGCGAGGTGGTCGAGGCGACGATCGACGAGAGCCGGGTGCGCGACGTCGAGCTGGCGCCGGGGGAGATGTCGCTCCACCACATCAACGCCATCCACGGCTCGCGGCCCAATCGCTCGGCGACGCCGCGCATCGGCTTCGCCGTCTCCTACATGACGCCGGCGGTACGGCGCTCGGCGCTGCCCGTCCTGCGCTGCCGCGGGCACAGCGACGACCACGACTTCGAGCTCGCCGAGCCGCCGCCGCCGCGCGATCTCGACGCCGCCCTCGCCGCCCACTACGCCTTCCTCCGCCAGCGGGGCGGCATGGCGCCCAAGCTCGGTTGAGCGCCGGCATGAAAAGCCTTCGCGTCGTCCTCCGCTCCGAGCACTGCTACTCCGCCGAGGCGTGGACCGGCACCGGCCTCCAGCCGCGGGTCAAGCCCTCCGGCGCCGCCTACCTGGTGCACGACAAGCTGGCCAAGGGCCTGGCGGAGCTCGGCCATCGGGTCTACTACCTGCTGGAGAAGGGCGCCACCGCCCCCCTGCCGCCGGGGGTCGAGCTGGTCTCCCGGCCCGTGCCCGAGGCCGACGTCTACCACAACCTGAAGAGCGACCGGCGGCCGTGGATCCTCACCTGCCACCGCTTCGACCCCTGGCCGGCGCCGCCGCCCGACAACTGGGTCTACGTCTCGCGTTTCCTCGCCGGGCGCTACGGCCGGGAGCGCTTCGTCTGGAACGGCCTCGATCCGCAGGACTACGTCTTCACCGAGCGCAAGGAGCACTACTTTCTCTTCATCTCCGCCATGGGGGAGAGCCTGCGCGAGCCCAAGTTCCTGCACAAGGGCCTCGACGTCGCCCTCGAGCTGGCGCGGCGGCTGGGCTTCCCTCTGTGGGTGGCGGGCACCGGCAACCGGCCGCAGATCATCGAGCGGGTGGCGTCCCTGTGCGCCGAGGGCGACGTCTTCTACGCCGGCGACGTGCGCGGGATGGAGAAGGCGCGCCTGCTGGCCGGCGCCCGCGCCCTCCTCTTCCCCACCCGCCTGCCCGAGGGCTGCCCGCTGGTGATGATCGAGGCCTTGATGTCGGGCACGCCGGTGATCTGCAGCGATCGCGGCGCCTGCCCCGAGCTGATCACCCCCGAGGTCGGCTTCGTCTGCTCCTCCCTCGCCGACTGGGAGCGGGCGATCGCCGGCGCCGACCGCATCTCCCCCCAGGCCTGCCGCCAGCTCGCCCTCGAGCGCTTTCACTACCGGTCGATGGCGGAGGGCTACGTGCGCGAGTACCGGCGCCAGATGAACGGCGGCTGAGAACGGCGATGCGGATCACCTGCGTCCTGCCGACCCTGCGTTGCGGCGGTACCGAGCGGGTGGTCACCACCCTGGCCAACGCCTGGTCGGGGCAGGGCAAACGCGTCACCCTGCTGACCCTCGACGACGCGCCGCCGTGCTGGCCCCTCGCCCCCGGCGTCGGGCTCGAACGGCTGACCGCCTGGCTGCCGGAGCTCGCCGGCCGGCCGCGGCCGGCGCCGTGGCCCGCCCTCGGGCCGCGGCGGCGCTTCGCCGGTGCCGGCGATCGTGAGCTCGCCCTGCTGGCGGCGGAGCACGACGCCATCCTCGCCCTGCGCCGCGCCGTCGCCGCCCAGCGCCCGGACCTCGTCCTCTCCTTCATCTACAAGGCCAACGTCCGCACCCTCCTGGCGGCGGCCGGCGGCCGCATGCCGGTGGTGATCTGCGAGCGCAGCGACCCCCACCACCTGGGGCTCGGCGAGCGCGGCTGGGAGGAGCTGCGGCGCCGCACCTACCCCCTCGCCACCCGCCTGGTGGCCCTGACGCCGGCGGCGCGGGATTACTTCGCCCGCCAGCTCGGCGTGCCGGCGGCGGTGATCCCCAACCCGGTGCCGCCACCGCCGCCGGAGGAAGCGACCCGCCCGCGGCGCCGGGGGAGGACCCTGGTCGCCGTCGGCCGGCTGGTGCCGATCAAGGGCTTCGACCTGCTGCTCGCGGCCTTCGCCCGGGTCGCTCCCCGCCATCCCGACTGGACCCTCGAGATCCACGGCGAGGGCGACGAGCGGCCGCGGCTGGAGGCCGCCGCCGCGCGCCTCGGCCTCGGCGGACGAGCGATCCTGCCGGGCTTCGCCCGCCACCCTCACGCCGTGCTGCGCCGCGCCGACCTCTTCGTCCTCACCTCGCTGGCGGAAGGCTTCCCCAACGCCCTCTGCGAGGCCCTCGCCTGCGGCCTGCCGGCGGTCTGCTTCGACTGCCCCAGCGGCCCGCGCCACATCGTCCGCCACGGCGCCGACGGGGTGCTGGTGCCGGCCGGCGACGTCGCCGGCCTGGCCCGCGCCCTCGACCATCTGTTCGGCGACGACGCGGCGCGGCGACGACTCGCCGCCCGCGCGCCGGAGATCCTCGAGCGCTTCTCCCTCGAGCGCATCCTCGGCCTGTGGCAGGGGCTCTTCGACCGCCTGCCGTCGCCGCGCGACCCGCGCCCGGCGGCACTGTCCGCCTGAGCCGCCATGACCGAGCTCTACCTGCACGTCGGCATGCCCAAGACCGGCACCACCTTCCTGCAGCGGCACTGCTTCCCCCACCTCGCGGGGATGCGCTACGCCCACAGCGCCAACTACCGCCGCATCCCTCTCGCCGGCGGACCGCCGGGCGACCTGGTCGAGCTCTGCGACCGGCTGATCTTCAGCCACCCGACCTTCTTCGACCCGCGCGCCGCCGAGCGCTGGCGCGACCGGCTGCTGGCGGACGCCGGCGGCAAGATCCTGATCAGCCGCGAGCGTCTCTTCGGCAACATGACCGGCGGCTTCCGCGACCACCGGGAGATCACCCGCCGCCTGGCGCGGCTCTTCCCCGACGCCCGCATCGTCGTCGTCGTCCGCCGCCAGGACGACCTCCTCGAATCCCTCTACCGCCAGTCGCTGCAGGCCTACTACTACTACTCGGTCGACGACTTCCTCACCTTCCGCCGCGGGCGCTTCGCCTCGCCGCCGGCGCGCACCGGCGAGGTCAACCTCGACGTCGGCGACTTCGATCTCGAGGCCTACGTCGACGGCTACCTCGAGCGCTTCGGCGGCGACCGCGTCCTGGTCCTGCCCTACGAGCTGCTGCGCCGCGAGCCGCGCGCCTTCCTCGAGCGGCTCTACGCCTTCCTCGGCGTGGAGCCGTACGTCCCCTCGAGCTTTCCCGAGGTCCACCGCAGCTACTCCTTCGCCTCCTGCTGTCTGGCCCTGGCCCTGAATCGCTTCGTCCGCCTCCCCGGCCGCCAGCTGGGGCTCAGACCGATTCCCGAGCGGCCTTTCGCCGGGCTGCTGGCGGAGCGCCCGGTGGGCGACCGGCGGCAAGCCCTGCTGGCGGCACTCGACCGCCGCCTCAGCCTGCGCTGGCTGCTCCAGCACGTCGTCGACCGCCTGCTGCCGTGGCGCGGGCGGCTGATCGGCGAGCGCAAGCGGCGGCTGATCCTCGCCCGTCACCGGCGCTCCAACCGGCGCCTCGACCGCCGGCTCGACCTCGGCCTCGAGGGTTACGGCTACTACTGAGAGGATGGGGAGACGTGCCGGCGTCCTTCGTCTCGCAGCGCTTCGGCCAGCTCGAGTATTTCGACCGCCAACTCGGCCGCCCGGCATGGCGCGGCAAGTCGGTGCTCGACTTCGGCGGCAACGCCGGCAACCTGCTGCGCCATGCCCGCGGCCGCATCGCGCCGTCGCGTTACTGCGCGATCGACGTCTCCCGCGACGCCGTCGCCGCCGGCCGGCGGACCTACCCCGAGGCCACCTTCCTCTTCTACGACCGCCACCATCCGACCTTCAATCCCGGCGGCATCCCCGAGCTCGCACCCCCCGACCCCGGCCGGCGTTTCGACGTCGTCCTCGCCTTCTCGGTCTTCACCCACCTCGGCGGCGACGAGCTGCGCCAGCTCATCCCCCGCCTCGCCTCCTTCCTCGTCCCCGGCGGCGTCCTCGCCTTCACCTTCTTCGACCCCCACCACCGTCCGTCGCCGGCGGGGCCGGAGGTGAACGTCCTCGGCTGGCGCCTGGGCGCGATCGGCACGCCGGCGGCGGTGCGCCGCCACCTCGAGCGCCGCGCCCGCGGCGCCCGCTGCTGCGCGGTGGTCGACCGGCGCCGCCTCTTCCGCGACGAGGAGCCGATGCCGCCCTGGGTCGCCGGCCGTCCCGTGCCCTACCTCACCTTCTTCACCAGCGCCTACCTGGCCGAGCTCTTCCCCGGCGCGACGATCACCGCCGACCCCAGCGGCCACCACTGCTGCCGCCTGCCGCGCGGCGCCGGCGGCGCCTCGGTTACCTTGAACCCCGGGGGCGAAGCTGGTATGGTACGCCCATAGGTTGTGCTCCAACGCCAGACGATCGATGGCGAACGGGTCTCGAGGGTACCCGCCGGGCGGGGTCTCCGGCCCATCACAGCTACTCAGGAGGATCGAGCCATGGCCGGCAGACACGAAGGCCCCTCCCGCACCGTCACCGCGGTGCTCCGGCGCTCCACCGCCCTCGAGCTGCTGTACTCCCTGAACGCGGCCCTGGCCGGCGGTGGGGGGGGCGGCAAGAAACCGAAGAACGGCAAGAAGCCCAAGAAGCACAAGGGCTGAGAGCCGGCGCCCGCTGCCGGCCCGCCGCCGCGTCCATCGGCGGCGCCGGTCGGCCGGCGGCGCCGATCATCCACCGCAATCCCGGGGGTAGAGCGATGAACGACGATCGAATCACCTTGACGGTGGGAGGGCAGGCGGTCGCCCTGACCATCGATCGCGCGGCCGCCCGCGAGCTCGCCCGCTCCCTGAGCGCGGCGCTCGAAGCCGGCGCCAAGGCGGGCAAGACCGGCGCGGACGAGCTGATCGAGGTCCGCCTCCCCCACCACGTCGCCCACCACCTCGGTGCCACCACCGCGGCGCCGAAGAGCGTCGCGGCGGCGCCCAAGAGCGTCGCGGCGACGCCCAAGAGCGCCGCGCCGGCGCCCAAGAGCGCCGCGCCGACGACGACCGGCCCGGCCGGCGACCGCGGCTGCCTGGCCCTGATCTGGCCCTTCGTCGCCTGAGAAGGCTGCGGATGGCGAGCGCCGGCGCCGCGGCGGGCCGCGATCTCGACCACGCCCTGGCGGCGGCGATCCTCGGCCCGGCCAACGCCCGGCGCGCTGCCACCCTGCTGGCCGACTTCTGGCCCCGCCGGCGCTACGACCGGGCCTGTGCCGAGCACCTGATCGGCCTGGCGCGAGGCGGCGCCGGCGACGCCTGGGAGGTGCGCCGGCTGGCGGCGTTGATGCTCCAGGCCCACGTCCTCCTCGCGCCGGCGGACGATCTCGCCGCCCACGACCACCTGCTCGGCCGCCTGGGGCTCAAAGCGCCCGGCCTCGACCGCCCCCTCGACGACGAGGTCCTGCGCGAGGGCTACGACGCCGTCGAGCTGGAGCCCTTCGTCCGCCAGTTTCGCCGCCGCCTGCGCCGTCACCGGCCCCTCTTCCGCCGCCTGCCCGACGGCGACGCCCGCGCCGACTTCCTCCACCTCTCCACCCACGACTGCCGTCTGGCCCTGGCTCGCTACCTCTTCGACCCCGCCGAGGTGGTGGCGCGGATCGACGCCCTGGTGCGCCGCACGGCGGGCATCGCCGAGCGGAGCCTGGGCCTGCACTGCGAGGGGGACCGGGAAATCCGCCACGCCCTCGCCCGCCTGCCGCGCTACGAGGCGGAGATCCTGCGCCGGCTGGCGGCGGGAGCGATCGTCCGCTGGGCCGGGGCCCGCACCCCGCTGACCCTCTATGCACTGGTCGAGTACCCCCTGGGCACGGTGGTGCTGGTGGTCAAGCCGCCGGGCAGCGAGCTCGAGCTGCAGATCAAGCGCGCCGGCCGCCCCGGCCGCCAGCCCTTGAACGTGGTCTTCGCCCGCGACAACGCCCGCGTCCCCGGCCCCCACCGCCTCGACGGCGGCAGCACCGTCAGCAGCCTGGCCTGGGACGCCCGCGCCGCCGCCCACCTCGACCACGTCCACCGCCGGGTCCACGGCCGCGCCGCGCCCCTGGCCCGCACCTTCGCCATCAGCGCCATCGACCGCGTCCCCGCCCGCGGCGGCTCCGTCCACCTGCTCGACTACTTCACCCAGCGCCGCGTCTTCGGCCCGGGCTACGACGCCATGCGCCGTGCCCTCGCGCGCTCCCTGGCGGCCTTCAAAGAGGAGCTCGACCGCCGGCCGGCGCTCGAGCTGCCCGGCGAGCTGGGGGAGACCCTGCAATTCCTCGACATGGGACTCCCCGGCCAGGCGATCCTCGCCGGCACCAGCTCCCTGCGCCTCGACAAGCTGGCGGAGTACCTGTCGCCGGGCGGCGCCGGGAGCTACTTCGAGGAGGGGCTCGGCCGGCGCCCCACCGCCGGCGAAGCGCGGCGGTTCGCCGACGACCTGCTCGCCGAGGTGCTGGGGGAATACGAGTCGCCGGCGGTCGACTACCACGACCACGGGCGCTACCTCGAGGCAGCCTTCGCCGTGCCCGCCAACCGGGCGCGGGCCGACGCCGCGTCGCTTTCCCTGGCGCGCCAGATCGGCCGCTTCTGGGGCACCCTGCTCGGCCTCTTCGGCTACTCCCACGGCGAGTCCTTCGTCGGCCGCAACGTCGGCCTGCGCAGCATCTGGCAGGAGGGGCGCTGGCGGGTGCGGATGATCTTCATGGACCACGACAACCTGCACGAATTCCCTCTCAGCTGGCCCGAGCTGCGGCCGTCGGCAGCAGCCCTCGGCATGCTGCGCGACGAGCGCCACATCTTCGGCCATCCGAAGATCGATCCGCCGGCCGGCGAGCTCGGCCACCTGGGCGCCATCTACCGGCCCGGCGGCGACCTGGCGGCGCGCCTGCCGGCGATCCTGCGCTCGACGGCGGCCGAGGCCTTCGCCGCCAGCCACCGCTGGGCCCTCGAGCGCTCGGGCAAGGTACGGCGCGAGAGGCGGACCCAGCTGGCGGCCTGGCGGGCGGTGGTGCGCTCCTACTTCGACCACGGCGGCGCCGGCGGCGACCGCGACGGCTGGCGCGACGCCGGCCGCGCTCTGCTCGCCGAGCACGGCCACGATCCGGTCTACGTCGAACGCACCCTGCGCGAGACCGAGCGCTACGCCGTTTTCTGGGCGCAGAATCCCTTTCTCTATCGTTTCGAAGATCGGCCTTGAACGGGCGGCGGGCGCTCCCGCCACGGCTCAGCGGCGGTGGAAACGCCGGCCCTTCTTGGCCATGTCGCGCAGCAGCTGGGCCGGCTCGAGTCGCTTGCCGTAGCGCGCGGCATAGGCCTCCAGCCGGCCGACGACGTAGTCGAGCCCGAGACGGTCCGCCTCGCGCAGGATGCCGCCGCGGAAGGGCGGGAAGCCGAAGCCGAAGATCACCCCGATCTCGACGTCGTTGGGGTTCTCGATCACCCCGTCCTCCATGCAGCGGGCGGTCTCGTTGAGCATCTGCATCCAGCAGCGCTCGACGATCTCGTCGTCGTCGACCTCCCCCTCTTCCCAATCGATCAGCTCGTAGACTTCCCGCGCCACCCGCTTGGGCTTCTTCCGGTAGTCGTAGAAGCCTTTGCCGACCTTGCGTCCGAGGCGCTCGGCCTCGATCATCAGACCGAGGATCGGCGAGGTGTCGGCGCGGTCGCCGGCATGCTCCGCCATCACCTTGCCGGCGTGGAAGGCGATGTCGATGCCCACCTCGTCGAGCAGCGCCATCGGCCCCACCGGCCAGCCCCAGCGGGTCATGGCGCGGTCGATCTGATCGATCCGCGCCCCCTGCGCCAGGCACCAGGCGGCCTCGTTGAGCATCGGCCCGAGCACCCGACTGGTGAAGAATCCCGGCCCGTCGCCGACCACGATCACCGTCTTGCCCATCCGCCGGCCGATCTCGACCGTGGTGGCGAGGGCTTCGGCGGAGGTCTTGGGATGGCGGATGATCTCGAGCAGGGGCATCTTGTGCACCGGGCTGAAGAAGTGCATGCCGATGACGTTCTCGGGCCGCTTGGAGGCCTCCGCCAGACGGGCGATGGGGATGGTGGAGGTATTGGAGGCGAAGATCAGGTCGTCGGGGCCGGCGGCCTCGGTCTCGCGGATCACCGCATGCTTGACGCCGACGTCCTCGAATACCGCCTCGATGACGAAGGGCACCCGGCCGAAGCCGCGGTAGTCGATCGTCGGCCGCAGGCGGCTCATCGCCTCCTTGACCTCGACCGGCGTCATGCGGCGGCGCTTGGCGAGACCGCGGAAGAGGTCGTGGCACTGCTTGAGACCGCGGCCGAGGGCCTTGTGGTCGCGGTCCTTGAGCACCACCGTGTAGCCCTTGTAGGCCAGGACCTGGGCGATGCCGGCGCCCATGAAACCGGCGCCGAGGACGCCGATGCGCTCGACCGGGCGGGCATCCTCGGCCAGTTTCCGCGCCCGCCCCTCGACCTCGTTCTTGGTGAAGAAGATCGAGATCAGGGCCTTGGCCACGTCGCTGGTCACCAGCTCGGCGAAGGCGGCGGCCTCCAGCCGCAGGGCCTCGTCGAGGGGCAGGGTCATGCCCTCGCGCACCACGTCGATGGCCTTGAGCGGCGCCGGATAGTGGCCGCCGCTGCGCTTCAGCACCTTCTTCCTCGCCGCCTCATAGACCAGATTCTTGGCCCCCGGCGTACGCGCCACCAGGTCGCTGACCCGGCTGAAGAGGCTGCGCGACGGCCTCTTGCGCGGCCGCAGGGTGCGGCTGGGCTTGCCCCAGGAGACCAGCTCGAGGGCCGCCTCGCGCAACGCCAGGGGATCGCAGAGCTGGTCGACGAGGCCGAGCTTCTTCGCCTTCTTGGCCGGGATCTGCTTGCCGGTGAGGATCAGGTCGAGGGCCTCGGGGACGCCGATCAGCCGCGGCAGGCGCTGGGTGCCGCCGAGGCCGGGGATCAGCCCCAGCTGCACCTCCGGCAGGCCCAGCTTGGTGTGCGGAGCGGTGGTCGCCAGCCGCCGGTCGCAGGCCAGGGCGAGCTCCAGCCCTCCCCCCAGGCAGGCGCCGTCGATCGCCGCCACCACCGGAAACGGCAGCTGGGCGAAACGGCCGACCAGGCGGTGGCCGCGTTCGATCATGGCGATCACCGCCGCGCGGTCGGTGAACGCCTCGAGCTCGGCGATGTCGGCGCCGACGATGAAGTACCCCGGCTTGTCGGAGACGAAGACCAGCCCCCGCAAGTCCTCCCCCGCCAGCTGCTGGATCTGCTGCTCGAACCAGGCGAAGTAGCGGGTCGAGAGGGTGTTGACGTTCTTCTCCGGGTCGTCGAGGTGGACCCAGGCGACGCCGTCCTCGAGCTTGATACGGCCCGGTGCGGCGCCGGCCCCGGCCCCTTCCTTCGTCGCATTGTCGGTCATGGCGTTCCGTGCTCCTGAGACGTGTGGCGAAACCGCTGCCGCCGGCGGGGCGAGACGGGCGAAGCGACCGCCGAGCCGCTGC
>RFGL01000314.1 GCA_003697015.1 Acidobacteriota bacterium
ACCCTGCGCCTGGCCCGGCACTGAGCTTTCCCGTGGACAGCGAGGAAGTCAGCGCGCATCGGCCGGGCCCGTCGCCCGCAAGGCGTCCCGCGAGGGACGTACCCGGGTAGCGCGGGAATTCATTCCCGGGCGGCGGTCGAACGGGACGGAGATTGCGGGCGGTCGAGCAGGGCGCTGGCGGTGACCAGCTCGAAGCCCTGGGCGCGGGCGCGGGGCAGCTCGCGGGCCAGGACCTCGAGGGTCTCGGGGTAGGGATGGGCGATGACGATGGCGCCGCCGCGCTGGCGGGCGGCGGCGAGAGCGGCCTCGAATTGGGCGCTGATCGCCGCCGGGTCGCGTTCGACGTCGAGAAAGACCTGCCGTTCCCCCGCCGCCATGCCGAGCTGGCGGGCGACGGTATAGCCGAGGGTGTCGGGGGTGGTCCGCGAATCGAGGTAGTAGAGGCCACGCTCGGCCAGCACCTCGAGCACGGTGCGCATCGCCTGGCGGTCGGCGGAGATCTCCGAGCCCATGTGGTTGTTGGCGCCCACCGCGCCGGGCACCGCCGCCAGCGCCCTCTCGGTGGCGGCGATCAGCTCGGCCCGGGTCATGTCGCGGCGCAGGGCTCCCGGGCCGGCGCTGACCCCGCCCCTGGCCTCCATCGGCAGATGGCAGAGGAGCTCGGCACCGCGCGCTCGAAGATACGCCACCACCTCCGGCGTGCGCGACTCGTAGGGCAGGACGGAGTAGGTCAGGGGCACGCCGATCTCCGCCAGCCGATCGAGCACCGCCACGCTGCGCCCGAGGTCGTCGACGACGACCGCCAGCCGCGGCCGCTCGCCCCGCGGCGGCGGCGGCGAGCGCAGGACGACGCCGTCGTCCTCGGGCGGCGCGACGGCGACCGGCGGCGGCGCTGGCGGCGGCGGTGGGGGATGGATCTTGAGCTGCTCGAGGTCGGGTCGGGGCGGCGGCTTGCTCATCTCGACGCCGAGCGCCAGGCCGATGCCGAAGAGCACGACCAGGGCCAGCCCGAGCAGCAGGCGGACGCCGCGCGACAGGGCGCGCGCCGGGCGGCGCCCCCGGCCGGAACGGGCCGTGATCGTACGGCGTCGGCTTCCCTGGCTCATCGGACGTAATCAGACGCGAAACGAGATCCGTGCGGCGCCGGCCGGCGGGCGTCTCAGCGGGCGACTCAGGCGGCCTTCTTCCGCTCCACCCCGACCTCCCCCAGCACCACCTCCAGGGCTCGCTCGAGCACCGGGTCGTCGTCCGGCGCCTCCTCGTCGAGGGTGAAGGTGCGCGGCCGCACGATCTCGTCGGGCTCGAGGCCGTCGTCGATCGGCTCGCGGTCGGGGCCGGTAAAGAAGGCGGTGGTGACCTCGAGGCGGTCGCCGTTGGACAGCGGCACCAGGCTCGGCCGGCCGCAGTGGCCGAAGGTGGGCTCGCCGATCAGCTGCGCTCCGAGGCGCTGGTGGAGCACCGATGCCAGCACCTCGGCGGCGCCCTGGGTGCCGCGGTTGATCAGCACCACCAGGCTGCCGCTGAAGCTCGGCTCGGCGTCGCTGGTGAAGGTCTCGAGCACCTCGTCGCGGTCGCGCAGTACCCCGAGCTCGCCGCCGCCGGCGAAGAGCTCCGCCACCCGGTAGGCGGCGGCCGGGTCGCCTTGGGCCAGGTCGCGCAGGTCGAGCACCAGCTTGTCGGGATGGCTGAGGTCGGGAAAGCTGGGGCCCTCGCCGCGCAAGGTCTCGAGGCTGGTCTCGACGTCGCCGGGGGTGGCGTCGCCGATCGCCCGCAGCCGCAGCACGGGGACGCCCCGCCGCACCTCGAGCAGGGTCCCCGGGGGCGGAAATTCCGCCAGGGTGAAGGCGACGTCGGCCTGCTCTCCCATGCGGATGCGGTGCAGCTCGATGCGGGTGCCCGGGGGCCCGGCGAGCAGGGCCTGGATCTCCCATACCGGCATCGGCCGCGTGCGCCGTCCCTGGATGGTCGCGATCAGGTCGCCGCGTTCGATCCCCGCCTCGGCCGCCGGCGAGCCGGGGACCACCGACATGGCGTAGGCCACGCCGCGCTCCTTGAGCACCAGCAGCCCGCTGTGCCGCGTGCCGACCTCGCGGCTGGCGACGAAATCGTCGACCCGGGACGCCGGGACGTAGGTGGAGAAGGGGCCGAGAGCGTCGGTCACCCCCTCGAGGGCGCCGCCCATCAGCACGTCGGGATCGGTCTCGTCGACGTAGGCCCGATCGATCAGCTTCAGTACCTCGGTGAACACCGAGAGGTACTTGTACAGCGAGTCGCGGCCGTCGTCCTGAGCGCGGGAGGTGGCGGCCCAGAGGGAGCCGCCGACCACCAAGAGGAGCACGGCGAGCGACGAGAGGATGAAAGCCAGGCGTCCGCGGCTGAGCATGGGTGCAAGTCCTCGCTAGTGGTTCTGGCGCAGCCGGCGGCGCCGGTCCTCGGGCTGATTCCGGCAGCGGATCCCGATCCTACGCGCGCCTACCGCGCCGTCCGACGATAGCACATCGCTGCCGCCGTCTCGCTTCGCCGGGACGATCGCCGCCGGCGGCCGAGGTTCGCCGCCGGCGGCTAGCGCAGCCAGCGGCGCGGGTCTTCGGGTTGGTTCTCGCGGCGGATTTCGAAGTACAGCGTGTCGGATGCGGTGCCGAGGACGCTGCCCAGGGACAGCGCGTCGCCTTTTGCTACCGCGATGGAGGCGAGGCCGGAGTAGAGGGTGAAGACGCGGCCGGGATGGTGCACCACCACCATCAGTCCGTAGCCTTCGAAGGGATCGGCGAACAGCACCTTGCCGGGGTAGATGGCGCGCACCTCGGCGCCGGCCTCGGTGGCCAGGTCGATGCCGTGGTGCGGTACTTCGGTGCGGTAGCGCGGATCCCGTCGCGGTCCGAAGGGGGTGACGACGCGGCCGGCGATCGGCCAGTCGAGGACGCCGGCGAAGTCCTGGATCGGCTTGCCGGCGAGGGGCGCGCCGCTGGCGCCGACCAGGGCGTGGATGAAGCTCGCCAGCTTGCGTTCCTTCTCCGCCAGGGAGGCGCGCCGGGCTTCGAGGTCGCGCCGCTGGCGGGCGACTTGCCGCAGCAGCCTCGCCTGCCGCCGGCGCAGGTCGCTCAGGGCCTGGTGGCGCTCCGCCTCCAGGGCCTGCCAGGCGGCCATCTCGCGGCGCTGGTCCTCCAGGCGCCGGCGCTCTTCCTCCAGCTCCCGGCGGGCGGTGCGGTAGCGTTCCATGGCGGCGTGGTCGCGGCGGACGAGGTAGCGCAGCTGGCGCAGGGCGGGGAGCAGGCCGGCGTCGGGTTCGAGGCTGAGGAAGAGACGCAGGTAGCCGTGGCGGCCGAGGAGGTAGAGGCCGCCGAGGCGCTGGCGCAGGTCCCGGCGCACCCCGTCGAGGGCGACCGACAGCTGCGCGACCCGCGCTTCGGCGTCCGCCGCCCTTGCCGCCGCCAGATCGCGAGCGGCGGTGGCTTCGGCCAGCTGAGTCCGCTGCAACTCGAGCTCGAGCTCGGTGCGGGCCAGTCGGCCCTCCAGGCTCGACTCGCGGTCGCGCATGGTGCGCAGCCGCCCTTGCAGCCGCTCGATCTCGGCCCGGATCTCCGCCAGGGCAGCCACCCGGGGGTCGCCGTCGTCGCCCTCGGCGGCGGCCGCCGGCACCAGCAGCAGGAGGCCGAGGAGGGCGCCGGCGGCGGTGCCGAGAAACGGGGGACGGCGCATGGCGTGGCGGATCCGCTCCGACCGCTGGCGGCGGCCCCCGCCCGGCCCCCCGCCGCCGCGTGCCGGGAGTCTCCTCAGAACGAGCTCAGGGCCTCCTGCTCGCTTTCGTAGACGTCGAAGACGCTGATCAGCTGGGTGATCTGGAGGATGTCGTTGACTTTGGACGGCAGGCTGCACAGCTTGAGCTTGCCGCCGCGGTTGGTCACCGTGGTGTAGGCGCTGACCAGCTCGCCGATGCCGGAGGAGTCGATGGTCGTCACCTGGCTGAGATTGACCAGGATGTTCTTGGCGCCGGCTGCGAGGGCCTCATGGACCGCCTCGCGCAGGGCGACGTCGCCGACGCCGATGGTGATCTTGCCCTTGGGCTTCAAGACGGTGACGCCATCGGCGGTATACACCTGCATCTTCATTCCTTCGACTCCTCTTGGGGAAGCTGGGAGGGATCGCTCGGCTCTCCGGCGGCGCGGGCGAGGCGCTTGCGCATGGTCAAGACGGTTCCGCCCTCGGGCCGAAAGCTGTATTCGACATGGTCCATGAAGCGTTTCATGTAGAAGATCCCGCGGCCGTTCGGCTTGAGCAGGTTCTCCGGCGACAGCGGGTCTCCGACGTTGGCCGGGTCGAAGCCGGGACCGTAGTCCTGCACCTCGATCACCGCCTCGTCGCCGTCGACCCGCAGCTCGACTTCCACGTTCTTCTCCGGGTTCTGGCGATTGCCGTGCTTGATGGCGTTGGCCACCGCTTCGCGCACCGCGATGCCGACCCAGTGACGCTCCTCTTCGTCGAGCCCCAGGCGCCCGAGAGCGTCGTCGACCACGATCTGAATCAGGTCGATGTTCTCGAAGCGACTGCCGATCGAGATGCGGACTTCGGGCTCGGCGGAGGCCATAGGCAGGCGCAGCATAGCAGAGTACGGGCGGCGAAGACAGAGCTCCCGATCCCGGCGGCCCGATGCCGGCCCCTCAGCCGCCGGCCGCCTCGACGGCGTCGAGCGCGAAGGGGATGATCACCAGCAGCTGGACGGCGTCGAAGAGAGCGTGGGCCACCACCGCCGGCCAGATCGAAGCGCTCCAGCGGGTGAGGAGAGCATAGATCACCGACAACACCGCCAGGGCGACGAGCATCAGCGGCTGCGCGTAGCTCAGGTGGCCGAGGACGAAGAGCAGGCTGGAGAGGGCGATGCCGAGACGCGGCTGCAGAAAGCCGCGGAAGAAGAGCTCCTCAAAGAGCCCCGCCGACAGGCTGACCGCCAGCCGCCACGCCGCCGGCAGACCGGCCAGCCAGACGACGAGGGCCGGCGGCGCGCCGCCGGCCAGCGCCTCGTCCCAGCCGAGGGCGAGAAGCAGGCCCGCCATCACCAGCAGGACGGCGACCACCGCCAGCCAGGCGCCGGCGCCGACCGCCAGGCCGAGACCCAGGTCGCGCAGCGGCGCGGCGCTGCGCAGGCCGAGCTGGCCCGCCCAGTCGACCGGCGGCGGCAGCCCGCCCGCCTCCGGCGGCGTGGCGCCGGCGGGCATCGCATCGAGCTCGGCAACGCCGGGCTCCCAGGGAGCGGCCGCCGCCGGCCGGCTGGTGCCGGCGAAGCCGAGCAGGGTCCAGCCGGCGACCGCCGCCAGCAGCAGCAGGTGGGAGATGAAGAGGTCGGCGGTTGACAAGGCGGCGGGATCGATCGGCGGCGGCGGGTAGGTCAAGGCCGGCAGGAAGACGGCGAGCAGCAGCACGCCGGCGAGGAGCACGATCGCCAGCAGCCGCCGCAGCGGCTGGGCGAAGCCCGGCGGCAGGAGGCCGCGGCGCGCTCCCAGGCGGTCGGCGGCCACGGCGCTGGCGGCCGCCAGCAGGAGCGCCGCGAGCAGGCGCAGGTCGTCGCCGGCCATGGCTACTTGTACCGCTTGCCGTGCTTGATCACCAGGTCGACGTCCTGCAGCAGGGCGACGTGGCGCAGCACGTCGCCGCGCACCGCGATCAGGTCGGCGTACTTGCCCTCGGCGACGGTGCCCGAGTCGGCCTCGACCCCCATGTGCACCGCCGGCCAGTAGGTGGCGGCGCGGATGGCGTCCATCGGCGCGACGCCGAAGGCGTTGACCCAGGTCTCGATCTCGCGCCAGGTGGCGTCGCTGTGGAAGTTGAGCGGCACGCCGCTGTCGGTGCCGATGAGGAGGATGATGCCGGCCTCGCGCAGCTGGGCGAACTTGCGCCGCAAGGTCGGCCGGCGGATGGGCATCAGCTGGTAGTAGGGCAGGCGCTCGAGGTGCTCGAGGGAGGCGCGGACGTCGCGCACCACGTCCGCCGCCAGGCCGAGGTGCCAGCGCGGGTCGTCGATGCGTTCGGGGTTGTCGCGGGTGTACTCGTAGAGCAGCAACGGGGCGATGGTCGGGGTCCAGAAGAGGGTGTTGGCGCGTCCCTTCATCAGCTCGAAGACGTCCGCCGGATACTCGGGCATGGTCCCCAGGCCGGTGTGCTCGAAACAGTCGACGCCGGCGGCGATGCCGCGCCGGATCTCTTCCGGGCGGTGGGAGTGGGCGACCACCGGCAGGCCGTGGGCGTGGGCCTCGTCGACCACCGCCTGGACCTCCTCCACGGTCATCTGATCCTGGTCGATCAGCTTGATCACGTCGACCCCGGCCTCGGCCAGACGGCGCACCTTGGCGCGCGCGTCCTCCACCCCCTCCACCCCCCAGCGGAAGAGCTCGGTGCCGGGATAAGGCCGGTGCTGGATGAAGGGGCCGGAGACGTAGAGGGTGGGTCCGGGGATGTCGCCGCGGGCGATCTTTTCCCTGATCGCGAGGATGTCCTCCAGCGGCGCGCCGAGGTCGCGGGCGCTGGTCACCCCGGCGAGCAGCAGCTGCTCCGCCGCCGCCGGCATGATCTCGTCGCGGAAGCGTGGCGGGTAGGTGCGGTCCCAGTGGTCGTAGTCGCTGTGGCCGACGATCATCAGGTGGACGTGCATGTCCCACAGCCCGGGCAGGACGCTCATCCCCTCGGTGGAGATCACCTCCGTCCCCTCCGGCACCGCCAGGCTGCCGACCTGGCCGATCGCCGCGATGCGCTCGCCCTCGATCAGGACGACGCTGTTCTCCAGCGGCCGGCCGCCGTAGCCGTCGATCAGCCGCCCCCCGACCAGCGCCAGCCCCTCCCCCGCCAGCGGCGCCGCCAGCAGGCTCCAAAGGCCCAGGAAAGGTGCCACCCTTTTCACAAGTCTCATCGAATCCGTAGGTTGCGGCTTATCGGGCGTCATCGTCACGCTCCTTTCGTCGCCGTCGCCGGCCGGCCTGGAGATCCGGCGACCGCGGTCTCGTCGTAGGATGGGCGCCCGATTCTGTCACGGCGCGCGGCGCCCGCACGAACGAGGGGAGATCATGCACCTACCGACCTGGCTCGAGCTCGCCATCTCCGGCCACACCGTACGCCGCGCCCTGCGCGCCGCCGCCGTCGTCGGCCTGATCCAGATCGCCATCAACCACGGAGACAACCTGCTGCGCGGCGAGATCGACGCCGTCCGCCTGCTCAAGATGTTCCTCACCGCCTCCGTCCCCTACATGGTCTCCACCTACTCCAGCGTCAGCGCCATGCTCCACCTGCGGCGGCTGAAGGGGGGATCGGGATCACCG
>RFGL01000315.1 GCA_003697015.1 Acidobacteriota bacterium
CGGTTGTGCGGGGGTGCTGGCGGCGGCGCTGGGGCGTCGCAACGGGCTCGGGGGGGTGGACGTGGCGGTGCTCGCGGTCTATCTGACGGTTTTTTATAGCCTGGTCTTCGGGCTCGCGGGTGCCGTCGTCGCCGGCCTTCTTCGTTTGCGCCGCGGCCCCCTTTCGCCGCGGCGGCTGGTGGGGTGGAGCGCGGGGACGGGCCTCGGCTTGCTGGTGGCGGTGAACGCCATGCTGCGCTTTCCGCTGAGCTACGGGCCGCTGAGCTCGCGCCAGGCCTTCGTCCACCCCCTGGGGCTGGCCAGTGCGCTGGTTTTTCTCGCCGCGGTGCCGGTGATCGCAGCGGCGCTGGGGGAGGGCGGCCGGCGCGGCTTGAGGACGCTGGCGGTCTGGCTGGTGCTCTTCGCCTCCGCCTGCGCCGTCAACCTGAGCCTGGAGCGGGCACCGGGCGCCGGTCCGCGGGACCTCGCCGGTCTGGAGCCCTCCCCGGCGCCGGCGGGCCGGCCGCAGCGGGTGCTGGTGCTGGGCTTCGACGGCCTCGCCTGGGAGGTGCTTGTGCCGATGATCCGCCGCGGCGAGCTGCCCCATGCCACCGCCCTCCTGCGCCGCGGTGCCCGCGCTTCCCTCGCCACCCTGGTGCCGACCAAGTCGCCGCGAATCTGGGCCACGTTGGCCAGCGGCCAGCCGCCGCGGGTTCACGGCATCGCCGGCTTCACCAAATTCCGTCTGCCGGGCATGAACGGCGCCCTCGGCGATGCCCCCCACCTGACCGCCATCACCTGGTGGAACGGCCTCGATCGGGTGCTCTTGGCAGCGCGACGGCGCGCTCTGGCGACGGAGGAACCCTACTTCCGTTTCGAGCGGCGGGTGCCCAGCCTGTGGGAGGTGGCCGACCACCACGGCCTGGCCAGCGGGGTGCTGCGCTGGCCCACCCTGTGGCCGGTGGACGTGCCGCAGAGCGGCGGCTTTCGGGTGAGCGACTTCTCGCCGCGTCCGGGGGCCCTCTACCCGCCGGAGGCCGCCGGCGCGGTGGCGCCGGCGCGGCCCTTGCCCGCCGCCTGGCGCGATCATCCCGCGGTGCGCCACGACCCGGTGCTGCGCGCCGCCTGGGAGGACGGGGAGGCCGACGTCGGCCGCGCCTTGAGGCTGCTCGACCGCTTCCCGACCCGCGCCGCCTTCGTCTACCTCCACACCCTCGACGCCATCCACCATCTGCGCTGGCGCGGGGAGCGCTGGTGGATCGCGGCTCCGACGGTCGGCGACGGTGCCATGCCGGAAGCGATCGCCGCCTCGTACCGGCTCTTCGACCGCTGGCTCGGCGAGCTCCTCGCCACCGCCGGCGACGATTGCCTGGTGATCCTGGTCTCCGACCACGGCTTCCGCTTCGACGGCCTGCAGCATCACCGCGGACCCGCCGGGGTGCTGATCGCCGCCGGCGCCGGAGTGCGGCCGGGAGCCGTGGCCGACGGCGCATCGGTCTACGACCTTTTCCCCACCCTGGCGGCGGTCCTCGACCTGCCCCTGGCCGCCGATCTGCCCGGCCGGGTGCTGGCGGAGCTTTTCCAAAGCGGCGTCCTCCGTGCGCCTGCCATCGTGCCGTCCTACGGGTGGTATCGGGCTGAGCGCGACGCCGGCGCCGAGCGCTCCCCGTCGGCCGAAGAAGAGGAGATCGAGCGCTTGCGGGCGCTCGGTTACGTGAACTAGACTGCCCTTGGTTTTGTGCTGAAGGAGAGTCCAGCCGTCTTCAGGGAGGGGCTGCCCGCGGCCGGCGCTCGCGTCTCCTGCGCCGGTCGACCCGACATCGGTGATGAACGTCGAGACCACGCCCGAGCGGACTGCGCACGTCCTGCGCCAGGTGGTCGAAGCCACGGCGACCGCCACCGGCGAACGTTTCTTCAAGGTCCTGGTGCGGCAGCTGTCGGCCGTTCTCGGGCTGCGCTACTGCTTCGTCGCCGAATGCCTCGACGACCCCCCCACCCGCGTCGCCACCCTCGCCTTCTGGAACGGCGAAGGCTACGCCGATACGATCGAATACGAGCTCGCCGGCACCCCGTGTGAGCTGGCGCTCTGCGGCCAGGATTCCATCATCGGCGAACGGCTGCAGTCGCTCTTCCCCAACGCGCCCTCCCTCGCCGAGCTCGGGGCCGAGAGCTACGTCGGCGTGGCCCTGCAGAACGCTGAAGGGCGGATCATCGGCCACCTGGCGGCGATCGGCGTCGAGCCCTTCGACGCCAGCGGACTGGACGTCTCCTTGCTCAAGATCTTCGCCGCTCGGGCGGCCGCCGAGCTCGAGCGCCTGCGCGCCCTGGAGCGCCTGCGGACCAGCGAGCGCAAGCTCAGCGCCCTCTTCCGGGAGTCGAGCATCGGCATCTTCATCATCCACCCCGACGGCCGCATTCTCGACGTCAACCAGCACGCGGTGGAGCTCTTGGGGTACAGCCGCGAGGAGCTGCTCAGCCTCCGGGTCGACGCCCTCCATGACCCGCGATTGCAGGAAGCGCGTCGCAGCGCCTACCACACCCTGCGCCGCACCGGCAGGGTGCGCTTCGAGCTGCCCCTGCGGCGCAAGTCGGGGCGCCAGTTGAACGCCGAGATCTCCGTCAGCCTGGTGCCGCTGGAGGATGAGACGCTCATTCTGGGACTGATCTATGACGTCAGCGAACGGGTGGCGGCGGAACGTGCCCTGCGCCTGCTGCACCGCGTCACCGCTGCCGCCAACGAGGCGGCCGAGCCGGCCGAAGCGATGGCCACCTCCCTGGCCGAGGTCTGCGCCTTCACCGGCTGGCCCGTCGCCCACGGCTGGCTCAGGGAGGGCGATGCGCTGGTGGCGACGCCGGTCTGCTACGTCGACCCGGCGATCGACGAGCCCCAGGTCGTCGCGTGTCTCGAACGCTGGGCCAGCGAGTTGCGGGCCCGCCCGGGAGACGGTCTGGCGGGGCGGGTCCTGGAGCGGGGCGAACCGGTGGCGGAGCTCGATCTCGCCGCCGGCGACGATCCGGTGGCGCAGCTTCTGGCGCCGTACCTCAAGCTACGCGCGGGCTTCGCCTACCCGGTGATGGCCGATCGCAAGGTGGCGGCGACCCTGGTCTTCTACGACCGGCGCCAGGCGGAGCCCGAGCCGGCCCTGCTCGAGGTGATGGCCGACGTCGGCGTGCAGCTCGGACGGGTGATCGAGCGCCAGCGGCTTGAACGCGAACGCCGGCGCCTCTTCGAGCAGATCCAGCAGACGCAAAAACTGGAGAGCCTCGGCGTCTTGGCGGGGGGCATCGCCCACGACTTCAACAACCTGCTGGTCGGCATCCTCGGCAACGTCGAGCTGGCGGCGGAGGACCTCGAGCGCGACGCCGGCGGCGTGCGGCGCTATCTCGCCGGCATCGAGCGCGCCGCGCGCCGCGCCGCCGAGCTGTGCGATCAGATGCTCGCCTACTCGGGCAAGGGCAAGCTGATCGAGAAGGTGATCGACCTCTCGGCGTTGGTGCGCGAGATGGCCGACCTGCTCGACAGCTCGGTGTCGAAGAAAGCCCGGCTGGAGCTCGCTCTGGCCGAGGAGCTGCCGGCGATCAAGGGCGACGCCACCCAGATCCGGCAGGTGGTGATGAATCTCATCACCAACGCCTCCGAAGCCCTCGACGAGGGCAGCGGCACGATCGCGATCGAGACCGGCGTGGTCGACGTCGCCGGCGGCGAGCTGACCGGCGCCTCGGTGCACGAGGAGCTGGCCCCCGGGCGCTACGTCTACCTGCAGGTGGCGGACGACGGCTGCGGCATGGACGACGAGACCCGAGCGCGGCTCTTCGATCCCTTCTTCACCACCAAGTTCGCCGGCCGCGGCTTGGGCATGGCGGCGGTGCTCGGCATCGTCCGCGGTCACCGCGGGGCGATCCGCATCGCCAGCACTCCGGGCAAGGGCTCGACCTTCCGGGTGCTGCTGCCGGCCCAGGATGCTCCCGCAGACCGGCCGTCGACGGCACCGCCTACCGCCGACGGCTCTCATCCCGGCGGCACCATCCTGGTGGTCGACGACGAACCGATGGTGCGCGAAGTGGTGCGGACCGCCCTCGAAGCGGCGGGCTACCGGGTGGAGACCGCCGGCCACGGCCGCCGAGCACTCGAGGTCTTCCGCCGTCGCGGCGTCGCCCACTTCGCCGCCGTCCTGCTCGACCTGACGATGCCCGAGCTGAGCGGCGCCGAGACCTTGAAGGCCCTGCGTCAGCTCGATCCGGCGGTGCGGGTGATCCTCGCCAGCGGCTACAGTGAGGAAGAAGCGACCCGTCACCTCACCGGCCTCGAGCCCGCCGGTTTTCTCAAGAAGCCCTTCCGTGCCAGCGAGCTGATGCGCATCGTCGACCGGGTCGTCGGCGCCCCCCGCTGAGCCCTGACGAAGACGCCCCCGAGAAAAGGGTGGCACCTCGAGAAAAGGATGGCACCTCGAGGGGGAATGATCATTCGCTATTATCGATGCGTCAACAGGCAATATAATTACGTTGACGCCATGAGAGTGCGCTGAGAAAAGGGTGGCACCTCGAGAAGGGGTGGCACCTCGAGAAAAGGGTGGCACCTCGAGAAAAGGGTGGCACCTCGAGAAAAGGGTGGCACCTCGAGAAAA
>RFGL01000316.1 GCA_003697015.1 Acidobacteriota bacterium
CGGCGGCGCGGCCGGCGGCGGCTCGAGGGGCGGCGGCGCGGCCGGCGGCGACGCGGAGGACGCCTCCACCGGCGGTGGCGCAGCCTCCTCCGGTAGTGCCACGGCGGGCAGACGGGCGGCGATCTCTTCCACCTGCCGCGCCTCCTGCCACTGCCCCATGCCCGGGCGCCACAGCCGGTGGCTGGCAGAAGGCGCAGCCGCCACCCGCGCCACCACGTCGTCGAGGGTGAGTCCGCTCTCCTGCTTGCCGTCGTGCTGGTAGTGCCACGCTGCCTCGCCGGCCGGAGGCGCCTTCGCCGCCCGCTCCTCCGGCTGCGCCGCCGGGCGTTCGAAGTAGTCCCAATCGACGGCCAGGCGGGCGAAACACAGCACCGGTTTGCCCTGGGCATTGCGGCTCTGGATCAGCCGTCCCTGCTGCACCAGAGCGCGCATCGCCGCTTCGGCCTCGCCGATCAGGCCCCACTCCTCGAGACGCTCATTGGCCGGCACCGCCGGCGCCGTCGGCACCAGCTGGTCGCGATCGCGGTAGATCGGCCGCGCCCAGCGCACCAGCTCACGCAGCCGATCCCGTACCCGCTCTTCGAGGGCGTGCGACGCGAGGTCGCCGCGCGCCTTCTGCCGCCACTGCTGGCGCAGGTCGGAGCACACCAGGTTCTGCATCGAGCCCATCGCCCCCAGGCTCTCGCGCTCGCCGCGCACCGTGCGCACCGGAAAGATGCAGTGGTAGTAGTAGTCGGCGAGGGCGACCAGGTAGAGCCAGTCGCCGCGCGGCGTGCCGAGGAAGCGATCGCGGGTCTCGTCGACGTGCAGGCGCAGCTGGTGGGCGGTGTCGCTCTCCAGCATCAAGCGCTCGATCAGTCGACCCTCCGGCCCCAGGCCGGTCCACTGCATCTCGAAAGGAGCGACCTGACGGCGCCACTGATAGCTGATGCGACGCTCGTCGCCGGCGCGCATCCGCAGGCTGCAGACCAGCCCCAGCATCTGCGCCTCGATGAAGAGGCTCCAGGCGTCCTGGTAGCGCGCCACCTGCTCCATGCGGAAGGGGATGATGGGCTGGAACTGGTGGTAGTCCTGGTGGATGTGGAGGGGGACGACGTTCTCGGTCTGATGGATCAGGGACTGATAGTGACGCCGCAGGTCGGAGATCTCGCTCGGGTAGTAGACCGGGAAGGCGGTGAGCTCGCTGTAGAAGATGATCTCCGACGGGTCGTGGGCCCGCACCTGGCGGGGGAGGAAGCGGGTCTCGGCCGTCTTCTGCAGGTGCTCGAGCAGCTCGACGGCGATCTCGTCGTTGCCCGCGGCGACGTAGCCGACGAAGGCGTCGCCGTGGGTCGGCGGGATGGTGACGATCTCCTCGCCTTTGTTCTCCTGCGCCCAGGGCAGGCCCTTGCGATAGAGCTGCTCGAAGAAGTCCCGCCGTTTGTCCTCGCTGTAGGCGTCCTTCAACACGCGGAAGATCGAGTAGCGCTCGATGAAGGCCACCTGGGCCTCGTCCGCATCGCCGGTGAAGGCGGTGGTGCGGCCGCCTTCGCCGCGCAGGGCGTAGAAGGCCTGGGCGGCGAGGTTGTCGCGGAAGTGCTCGAACTCCCCCGCCAGCTTGTCGCCGATCGCCTGCAGGGTGTCGAGGCCCATCTGCCGCAGGCCGCGGTCGAGCAGGCGCTGCAGGCGCTCCGCCCGCACCTCGGGCTGGCGGCCGAGGTAGGGCTCGATCAGGTCGCCGAGGTCGCGCGGTACCGGCAGCTCGTCGACGATCACCGAACGCGGCGGCGTGGCGTAGTAGTCGGCCAGGTTGCGGTACTGGGTCTGCAGCTTGGCCATGCGCTCGGCGATCTGCTCGACCCGGGTCAGCTGCTCGGAGAGAGAGCGGCGGATGCCCTCCAAGGCGCGCTCCCCCTCCTCGCAGATCAGCTCGTTGACCCGCGCCCGCCAATGGTCGTGCAGGGCTTCCGCCGCCAGGCGCACCGCCCGCTGGTGATTGTCGACGCTGGGCAGCATTCCGCGGGAGGCGCGGTGGGCGTTTTGCAGGCGCTTCTTCCACGCGTTCTGCGCCTCGTCCATTTCGGTCGCCAGGCGCACCCGCCGCTGCTTGAACCAGTCGACGTAGCGCGCTTGATCCGCCGGCCGGTCGATCAGCTCCAGGGCGTCGCGCAGGATCGCCACCACCCCGGAGATGCCCACCGCCGGATTGCGCCGGAAGTCTTCCACCACCTCGGGCAGGCGCTGGTGGACCTCCTGGATCAGGGCGACGCGGTTGGCGCGGATCTGCCGCGGCCAGTCGCCTTCGCTGCCCGGCGCGGTGGGGTCGCCCCACAGGCTGGCGAGGCGTTTCCACACCTCCTCCCCGACCTCGGGGGTGTTCTTCTCGGTGAACATGCTCTCCGCCAGGTCGACCAGCTCGTCCTGAAAGGTGCGGATGTGGTCGTAGACGTTCTCCACCCCGCTCTTGATGCCGCTCTGCCGCGCCAGGCGGTCGCGGATCTGCCAGTGGGTCTGACGGCCGTCCTCGGTCTCGCGCACCCCCTGGAAGAAGCCGCAGTCGAACATGAAGCGGTCGCGGTAGCGGGTGATGGTGACCTTGATCTCGCCCAGCCGGCCCGGGTCCATCAGCCCCACCATCTCCGCCGCCAGCTCGTACTTGGCCTTGTTGATCAGGCGCCAGGTGGGGAAGACCAACTTGCTGATGCCGACGCTGGCGAAGGCGTTCCGCCACTGCTCGGCGTGGGTCTCCTCCACCCCGCCGTCGACCTTGGGCAGGCGGTAGGTGAAGGTGACGGCGCTCCGCAGGTATTGCTCGCGGTTGACCCGCACCCCCTGCACCCAGCCGGCCATCGGGCCGGCGCCGAAGTCGAGGAAGAGGATCTCGCCGAGGGCACGGTAGCAGTCGGCGACATCATGAAGGTGCTGGCCCGAGGCGTTGGTGCCGGAGATCACCACGTAGCGGTCGTAGAGGCCGCGCACCGAGATCGGCGTCGCCCGCGCCTCCCACTGCACCTCGAAGGGGTGGGTGAGGTAGTGGTTGAGCTCTTTCAGGGCGGCGAAGCCGTTGGCGGCGAGCTTGGGATAGCTCTGCCCCTTCTCCACCAGGCTGAAGGGCCCGGGCAAGACCAGGAAGGCCTCGGCGTAGGGCGTCTCGTGATGGCCGAGCTGGTCGTGGATCAGGGCGCCGAGATCGAGGAACATGCCCGAGCCGGTGCCGCCGGCGAGCCCCGCGACCACCACGATGCGCACCTTCGAGGCGGTATCGACCCGATTGCTCCTGATCTTCTGCGAGGTGACCCGGCGGTAAGCGCGGGCGATGCCGTCCTGGATCTTGTCGCGGTTGGTGAAGAACCCCAGGCGCGACAGCGGCCGGATCTGACCCGCCCCCTTGTCGACCTCGAAGTCGTCGCTGGGGAGGGCCGCCTCGTCCCACCACTCGCGGATGTGCGGGTGGTGGATGATGTTGGGGCCGACGACGTTCTTGAACGCCACCGACACGTTGACCCGCTCCTCGTTGCCGAAGGCCAGGGCGGAAGCGAGGGGGTTCTTCTTCTCTTCCTCCGCCGATACTTCCTGCGAGCGCACGTCGGTGTCGATCGACAGGTAGGCAAGCCCCTCGAGGGCGTCGACCGAGCCGTAACGCTCGAGGATCATCCGCCGCAGCTCGAGGAGCGCCTTGGCCCCCGTTCCCCCGAGGCCGACGAAGATGGTGCGCGGGTAGATGCCATGTTCTTTCTTGCGCGCTTCCTCTTCGAGCCTCTTGGCGTAGTCGGCGTCCTCAAAGGCGCCGACGACCCGATATTCACCTTGATTGGCCACGATTGACTCCTTGATAAAAGCTTACGATTCGCCTCGCACCACGATGAGCGTATAGATGCCATGAACGATCCAGATCCCCCCTACGACCCCCAGCCAGATCAGCGGCTGGCGGTTCAGGCAGCCGGTGATCAGATAGGTCAGGCCGGCCAGCCCCAGGCCGAAGGCGAGGAGGGAGAGGGAGAATCCCAGATGGCGCCCGAGGAGGGCGTTGCGGACTTTGTTGATGAAGCTGCGTTCGACCAGACGGACGATCAGGAAGAGAAAGATCAGGAAGATCGCCAGCGAGCCGGCGAGGATCATCACCCAATCCTGAGTCGACGGCGGGCAGCACTCGCCGGGGGCGCAGATGGTCTCGGCGATCAGATCCTGCAGGTCGGGGTCGACCTGCTCGATGCGCTCGTCCCCCTGCTCTTCCAGGGTTGCCGGCGGCGGCTGCGCCGCCGCCGGCAGGGCGAGAGCGAAGAGTAGGAACGCCAGGGCCAGCGACCGCCAGGCCGGCGGAAAGAACGTTCTGCGGGAGATCGAGGTCATGAATCTTCTCCTCCTGGGTCGCGCGCGGAGCGCGCCATAGCGATAGCAGGCGTTTCGCCCAGCTTACCAGTCATCGCCCCCGACCTGCTCGGAAGCCCGGCGCGAGGCCCGGGACCAGCCGCGGTGGACGTCGATGCGATATTCCTCCCCCCCGCCTTCGCCGCCCGCGGCCAGCACCCAGGTGGCGCCGTCCTTGCGCAGGCGGTAGCCACGCCGCGGGCGCAGGCGATAGGCCGGCCCCCAGCGGCGGGTGAGGTGGGCGCGCACCCGGCCGTCGATCTCCAACCGCCGGCGGCTCCAGCGCGGCATCGACAGCCGGGCGAGCTGGCGGCCGTCGACGCGCACCGTGTACTGCACGCGCTGAAAGCGCAAGGCGACGAGGCCGGCGAGGAGGAAGAGGCCCAGGCCGCCGCCGAGCACCGTCAGGCCGAGGATCTGGCCGTTGTTGGCGATCACCGCTCCGGCCGGATACTCGGCGACGATGCGCGCCTGCTCGCGGCCGCGGAAGATCTGCGGCAGCTCGGCGGCGCCGTAGACGCCCTCCAGCCCCTCGGTGTCGAGGTAGAGGCTGGTGCGGACGTCCTCGATCTCCGCCACCAGGCGGCCGTCGAGCAGGATGCGGTTGGTCAGGGCGACGTCGGCGAGGTGGGCGGTGCGACCGGTGTCGACGTGGACCGGCGGCAGGCGGAAGAGGACGTCCACCACCTTGCTCTCGAGCGGCGCCAGGGGGCCGAGCTCGATGGTCTCCTCCCCCGTGCCCTCGGCGCCGCCGGCGATCGCCCAGCGCACCGGCTCGACCTCGCCGGCACAGACCGCCGACGCCCAGGGCAGCCGCCGGCGCTCGCCCGCCTTGCGCGGCAGCAGGGTCTCGTTGCGCAGCCGCAGGCGGGCGCTCTCGACCCGCTGGTGACGCAGGACGTTCCTGACCGTCAGTCGCGCCACGCACGGCACGGGATCGCCGTACTCGGCGCGCACGTCGCATTTCAGCGCCTGGCCGGCGTGGAGCTCGAAGTCGAGGCTCAGGACCTCGCTGTCGATCGGCTTGAGGCGCAGAGGAACGCCGGCCAGCTCGGGCTTGATCTCCGCCGCCCGGCCGCTGTGGGCAGCGGCCAGGGCCTGGAGATCGCGGTTCCACAACAGGCCGCGCGGGCTGGCCTCGAGGCCTTCGCCGGTGCCCCCGAGGCGCTGGATCTCCGCCGGCGGCGCGCGCTCGAAACGGGAGACGTAGAAGCCGTAGACGAAGAGCGAAGTGCCGCACATCCAGCTGCAGGGCTCGGCCTCCGACAGCGGGTAGGCGACCACCATCTGCAGTCGCGGCTCGCTCTTCAACGCCTCGTAGAAGTCGAGATTGCGCCGCGCGTCCTCGGCGCTGACCACCCCGCCGCCGACGTCGACGATGTTGTCGGTCACCAGCCAGAGGATCGCCTCGTCGCTCACCGCCTCGATGGCGGTCTCGAGCGCCCGGCGGCTCTCGGTGGTGTTGGGCGCCTGGCGGTCGAGCGTGTAGGGATTGCCGGGGATGGGCCGCAACCAGTCGCCGATCTGCTCGCCGCTGGCGCTCGCCACCGGCAGCTCGAAGCTCAGCTCCCCGACCTCGCCGAAGGGCCGCACGGCATCGCGGCCGACGCGCCACAAGCGGCTGTTGTAGAGCAAGATCTCCAGATCCATGCGGCTGCCCGGCGGCGTGGCGGCGTCGAGCCAGCGGGCGACGAGGTCGCGGTAGCGCGGCATCTCGTAGTAGTAGGGCTGGCCGCCCTCGCCGGCGTTTCGCGTCGCCGTACCGTCGGCGCGCAGGCCGGCGCGACAGACGTCGCATCCCGCCACCCGCGGCTTGCCGTAACCGGGAAACATGCTGCCCGAGTAGTCGAGCAGCAGGATCATCTTCCGCGGCCGGTCGTCGCCCGCCGGCGGCGTACCGTGCAACGCCCCGCCGGCGGTGGGATCGGTCACCAGGCGGAAGAATTGTTTGCGTATCGTGCCGTCGGAGAGCAGCGCCTCGCTCTCCCCCTCGCACACCCGCACCTCGCCGGTGGCACAGCCGGCGGCGAGGCCGGCAGCGAGGAGAAGCGGTAGCCCGCGTCGCTCAGAACCCATCGTCGGCCTCCTCGGATCGCTTGCGGCGGGGGCGGCGCGGCTCCAGGGTCAGGATGCGCTCATTGTCGGGATCGTCCAGCCGCCGCACCCGCCAGCGCCGGGGCCCGCCGAGCACCTGGAAAGGGGGGACCCCGGCCACCCGCTCCTCGTTTCCCCACCAAGCCAGTCTGGCACGGGCGAAGGCCTTCTCGCCCTCGTCGCGCAGGGTCTGGCGGGTGAGACGGTTGAGCCGCACCCTGCCGAGGGAGTTGTCGTCGAGGGCGGCCTCGCGAAAGCGGGGCATCCGCAGGTAGGTGACGGCGGCGATGGCGGCGGCGAGCAGGAGCAGCAGGAGGAGCAGGAGGAAGGACGCCGCCCAGCTCGGGTTGTTGACCACCATCTGCAGGCAGACGGTGGTCTTGAGGTGCTCGGTGCGGGGATTGCGAAAGATCTCGGGCAGGGGGGAGACGCCGTAGACGTCCGCGATGTCCGCTTCGGGGATCACCACCGTGGTGGTGAGATCGCGGATGCTCACGC
>RFGL01000317.1 GCA_003697015.1 Acidobacteriota bacterium
AAGAAGCGCGGCATGGCGCTCGCGGCACTGTAGGTCCGGGGCGCGGCGATGAAGTGGTAGGCCCACTCGCGGCTGGTCTTGGCGGCCAGCCGGTCGAGGGCCGGGCCGACCGGCGGCCCGGAGCCGGGCGGGGAGTCGTCGAGCCGGTGGCAGGCGGCGCAACCCAGACGCCGGACGAGGCGGGCGCCGGCCTCCTGCAACGGCGCGACGGGGCTCAGGTCCGCGTCGTGGCAGCCGCTGCAGCCGGCCTGCGCCAGCTCGCCGGCGAGGATCGGCCGGCGACTTCCCGGTCGCCATCCCCAGTCGCGGGTCCAGGCCGCCGCCTGCTCCGCGTTCCGCGGCACGTGGCCGGCGGCGGTGAAATCCGTCGCCCGGCCGACGCCGCCGTGACAGACGGTGCAGCCGAAGTCCGCCGCCGGGTGGGACGAGCCCTCGGCGAGGAAGAGCTCCGGCCGCGGGTGGCTGCGCAGGGGCTCCGGCCAGCCCGCGTCGTCGTAGCCCGGGCGGGAGGCCGCGAGGTGGCAGGTCGGGCAGCGGTCGCGGCGCGGACGGCGGTGGCCGGCGAGCTGCTCGTCGAGACCGCGCGGCGCGATCTCGCGCAGGCGGTAGCCGGGCCACAGGCGGCCGACCACGGGCAGGTCCATGAACCCCGGCGCCAGCTCCTCGTACCGCGCCTCGAGGGTGATCAGCGGCTCGAGCAGGGCGGCGCGCCGGGCCTCGAGCTCGGCCAGGTCCGCCTCCATGGTGGCGAGCAGCTCGGCGCGGTTGGCGGCCAGCTCGGCGAAGCCTTCGGCGGCGCGGCGAGCGGCGACGGCCTCCTCCTGCCAGTGGGCAGCCGCCGTCTCGTCGCCCGCCGCCCGTGCCGCCCGCAGGCGCGCTTCGGCCAGCCGGCGGCGGGTCTCCGCCGACGCCTGGCGCTCGCGCAGCCGGCGTTCGTCGCGCTCCAGCTGGCGCCGTTCCCCGGCCCGTTCGGCGAGGCTGGCCCGGGCGCTGGCGATCGCCCGCTCGAGACGGTCGGCGACGGCGCCGTCGGCGGCCAGCCGGGCCGCCTCGAGACGGACCGCCAGCTGCTGGCGCTCGAGGGCCCGGAACCGCGCCTGGACCTTGCGCCACGGACGGCGGACGGCGTCGGCGACGAGAATCCCGGCCACCACCACCAGCAGCACGACGGCGATCGCCCGCAGGCTCGGCCCGCCGCCGGCGGCGGTGGGGGAAGCAGGGGACTGCGGGCGGTCGCCGGTACTCATGCGGCTCAAGTCCCCTGGCCGAGCTCGGGCAGAACGAGCAGCCGGCCGACGCCGAAGATCCGATTGACGTAGATCACCAGCGGCACCGCCAGCACCGCCAGCACCGCCGCCATCAAGGCCAGATAGCGCGGCCACCCCAGGGCGTCCCGGTAGCGGCCGAAGAGCCCCCGGGTCGGCGACCACAGCGGCAGGATCAGGGGCAGAAAGACGAAGAAGCCGGCCAGCAACACCAGGCCGGGAAGCTCGCGCAGCCACCAGCCGGCGGGCAGGCCGACCCCCAGGGCGTGCCGCCAGAACAGGTGCGACAGCGGCTGCGGCTCGATCGCTCGCACCGGCGGCGGCAGGGCGGCGAGCACGATCGGCACCACCCACAACGTCAGGGCGGCGAGGAGGAGCACGCCCAACTCCAACCGCTGCGTCTGGGCGGCGAATTCGCCGTCTTCGCCGTCGTCGAGCTCGAGGTAGGGCAGGGCGAGGAGGGCGACGAGGGTCGCCAGGGGCACCACGCCCCAGGCCACCCGCGGGCCGAGGTACGTCGCCAGGGCCGCCAGGCCGGACCAATACCACGGCACCGCCGCCGCCGGCTGGCCGAATTCCGGCGGCGGCGACGGCAGGACGACGGCCAGGGCGATCAGCGCCAGACCGCCGGCCAGCAAGGCCCAGCGCTCGCCGCGGCCGGGGCCGGACCAGGGCGCTGCGTCGCCGCCGATCGCTCCCGCCTGCGCCCCCCGGTGCGACCGGCGCAAGCGCCGTATCGTGCTCCACACGACGGCGCCGAAGCCGAGCAGCCAGAGCGCCGCCGGCAGGTTGGCGGGGGCCAGGAACGGCTGCGACCGGCGCAGGTCGACGACGGCCAGGGCCGCCGCCCCCAGCGCCACCACCACGCCGCCGGCGGCGGTCCACAGGAAGCGCCCGCGCATGCCGGCGAGCCACAGCAGGAGCGCCAGGGACAACACGGCCAGATCGGCGGGCAGGGCGGCCATCGCCTCAGTCCGCGTCCACCGCCGTGGCGGCGGGCAGGCCGCCGTCGCGTCGGGCCCAGCGCAGGTGGAACCAGGTCAGGAGCCCCATCGCCAGCGGCAGGATCACGCCGTGCAGAACATAGAGGGGTTGGGCGGCGGCCGGCGGCAAGCCGCCGGCCGAACCGCGGATGCTGCCGCCGGCGAGCATCACCCCGCTGGTGGCGAGGCCCATGGTCAGCACCAAGAGCCCCACCCCGAGGGTCCAATTGCGCCGTCGCGGTGGGCGGTGGGCGCCGTGCAACACGACCCGCAAGAGGTGCAGCCAGGTGACCACCACCAGGGCGTCGGCCGCCCAGCGATGGAGATCGTGCACCACCCCCAGGGAGCTCGCCTGATGGAGGTCGATCACGTCCGCCGGCACCCGCTGCGGGCCGACGAAGAGCATCAGCACCACGCCGCTGGCGCCGAGGACCGCGAGGCAGAGGCACGCCAGCACCCCGAGCGCCCAGGTGCGGCGCGGGAGCGTCGAGGCGCCGGGGTTCGCCCGCTCGTCGTCCATGGTCGTTGCTACAATCCTTCGCGGTCATTCTCCCCAAGCCGGGGCAGGGGGTCAACCGGCGGCCGGCGGGGGGCCGGAGGACGAAACAAGCAACCCCGCCCGCCGTAGGTATCCCTGCTGGGGAACGCCCAGGGGGTACCAGAGCATGAACGACAGGGCCAAAGGGTGTTTCAAAGGCGGCTGCATCGGCTGCCTGGCGGTGACCGGCTTGAGCGTCGGCATGATCCTCTTGGTCGGGGCGGTCCAGATCTCCACCGACTGGGGCGACCCGACGCCGGAGAAACGAAACCTCGAACGCCCGCTGCCGGAAGTGCCCGGGGCGCCGGATGGCCAGGAGCAACCGCCGATCACCCTCGGCCCGCTGCCCGAGCGACCGGAACGCCGGGGCGACGTCGCCGGCGGCCGCCTGGAGCTCGATCTCCAGATGGGCGAATTCTTCATCGTCCCCGGCCCTCCCGGGGAGCCGATCCGGGTGCAGGCGGACTACGACAGCAACGCCTTCGAGCTGCGGGAGAACTTCGAGCAGCACGACGACGGCGGCTGGATCTACAAGGTCCGCTTCGCCAGCCGCGGCGGCTTTCTCGGCATGATGATGCGCGGCGGCGTGCAGGGCGGCGACAACCGGGTGACCATCACCGTCCCCCGCGGCCACCCGCTCGACGTCGTCGGTACCATCGGCATGGGGGAGTCGGAGATCGACCTCGGCGGACTGTGGGTGCGCGAGGTCGACCTCGAGGTCGGGATGGGCGATCACTTCCTCGAGTTCCGCCAACCGACGCCCTATCCGGTCGACAGCTTCCGCGTCGAGGGCTCGATGGGCAACCTCGAGCTGCGCGGTCTCGGCCGGGCCAGCCCCAAGACCGTGACGGTCGAGCACAGCATGGGGGAGGTCTTCGTCGACCTCGAGGGCGATTGGCGGACCGACGGCGAGATCGCGGTCGACTTCGGCATGGGCCGATGCCGCCTGTGGCTGCCGGAGAACGCCCGCATCCGGGTCGACCGCGCCAGCGTCAGCATGGGCGACCGCCGCCTCGACCTCGGCGACGACGCCCAGCTTCCCGCCGAAGCCCCCACCCTGGCGCTCAAGCTGAGCGGCAGCATGGGCGAGCTCGACGTCCGGCGCTGAGAATCGATGCCGGGCGACGCGATCCTTACGGCTCGACGACCACCATGCTGGTGAGCACGTTGCCCGAGGCGACGTCGTGCACCGAGACCACCAGATCGTGGGGCTTGCGGCGCAGCTTGAGATCGGCGTCGTAGTAGAGCAGCTCGCCGGGCGACGGCAGGTGCTCGGCGCTCAGGCGCAGGGGGACCACCGGGATCTCCGACTGCGCGCCGGATGAATCCTTGACCGCCATCCGCAGCTCGATCTCGGCGACGTAGCCCCGCTGCTGGGGCAGCAGGGTGATGGCCTCGGCCGGGATGCCGATGCGGACCGGCACCGCCATCTTCGACCAGCCCTTGCGCTCCACCTGCCCGACCTCGACCGACAGGGAAGAGAGCGCCGTCGGATCGCCGAAGAGGAGGGCGCTCTGGGCCATCATCGTCACCTCGCTGCGCCGTGACAGGTCGCGGAAGCCGCGGCGCGCGCGCGCCGTGAGACCGGGACGGAGGACCTCCACCTCGATGCGGTGGCGGACGTCGTCGTGCTGGCGGTCGGGCGTGAAACCGAGCCAATAGTAGGAGCTGGTGTCCTCCACCACCTGCGGCAGGGCGGCGAGGCGATCGGCGAAGAGCATCGCCCTGCCGCCGGTTTCCCGGGCCAGGGTATCGAGCACCTTCAGGCGGATGACGTCGTTCAAGGCCCCGCTGCCGTCCGGCGTCACGACGCGCAGCCGCTCGAGGGGATTGTCGGCGAATTGCGCCGACAGGATCTGGCCGATCGGCGAGCTCGGGGCGCGGTCGAGGCGCGCTTGCAGGCCGGGCAGGTCGATGGGGTAGAGCGTGTAGCCGACGAGATTGGCCGTCTCGGTGATCCTCCGGGTGATGGTGAGGTCGGTCTGGGCGGCGCCGACCAGGGGCTGGCCGTTCTCGGTGAAGGTGCCGGTGGGCCAGCCGCCGGAGAGCAGCAGCATCACCTTCCGTCCCGGCGGTTGGGCGAAGCTGCGCAGGGTCGAGACCACCGCCGTGGTCAGCCGTTCGAGCTGGCTGCGGCTCTCGCGGCTGGCCTGGATGCCGCCGCCGCCGAAGCCGCCGAAGCCGCCGGCGCGCTCCACCCGCCGGCGGATGCCGCTGGCGGGACGGCGCTGCGCCTCGTCGAAGGCCCGCTCGAGGGCCCGCTGGCTTTGGGTCCAGCTGGTCAGCAGCTCGAGGTTCTTGCCGTCGAAGGCGACCACCGCCATGCGGTCCTCGGGCCGCAGCCGGGGGAGCTGCTCGCGCAGGCGCTTGAGGACCTGGTTGCGCTGGGCGCCGATGGCGAAGTAGTCGTCGATGAAGACCAGGTAGCTGTTGCCGACCGTTTCGCCGGCGGCGTAGACCGGCAGCAAGCCGTCGCCCCCGCCCGATCCCTGCGCGGTGACGGCCTGACCGCCCTGGATCTCGGTGAAGTACTCGACCGGCACCTCCCGGTCGTCGACCCGCAGGCGGAAGTCTTCCGGCCCCAGGCCGTAGACCCGGTTGCCGTCCCGGTCGGTGACCACCACTTCGATGTTGACCACCCGTACGTCGATGACGTCCCCGAAGGTGCTGGTCGCGTCCTCCTGCGAGGACGCGGTGGCCACGCTCAGCGCCGGCAGCAGCAACGCGAGCGTGATGACGTGGCGAACTTGCGGTGCGTTCATAATCCCGTCTCCCGTGGTGATGGATGCGTCCCGCGGCGCTCGGACGCTGGGCGGGACGAGCGGTGGGTTTGCAAGACCCGTTCCGCCAGCGGTCAGACGGCGGGGGACGTCCGCCGGCGACCGAAGGTCGCGCGCAGCTCGGCGATGCCGCGACGCCAGGCGCCGGCGCTGAGGCGCCAGGCGAGCAGCACCACCAGGACGGCGAAGCTGAGCCCCTCGAGCAGCGCCAGGGCCGGGCTCCCGGCGGCCGCCAGCGGCGAGCTCAGGCGCCAGCCGAAGGCGGCGGTCAGGGCGTCGAGGGCGAGGCCGGCGGCGACGGCACCCGCCGCCACGCTGGCCAGGTAGACGGCGACGAAGCGGCGGCCGAAGGTGCGCCCCAGGAGCACCACGGTGGCGGCGTTGGTCGCCGGGCCGGCGAGCAGGAAGACCAGCGCCGCCCCCGGGCTCAGCCCCTTGGCCAGGAGGGCGGCCGCCACCGGCGTCGAGGCCGAAGCGCACATGTAGATCGGCACCCCGACGGCGAGCACCAGGAGCATCGGCAAGAGGCCGACGCCGAGCCCAAGGGCGGCGAGGTCGGCGGGAACCAAGGCGCCGAGGACGCCGGCGGCGAAGACGCCGATCAAAAGCCAGAAGGCGAGGTCGTCGAGCATCTCGACGAAGCCGTAGGCGAGGGCCGGCTTCAGCAGGCCGCGCCACAATCCCCGGCCGCGGCCGGTCTCCGTCGCATCGTCGGACGGATGAGGATGGGGGTCGCCGACCGCGCAATGGTCGCAGACCGCAGCCGCCGGTTCGACGTCCTCCTCGCCTTCGGAGAGGACGAGCATGGCGCCGAGGCCGCCGAGGACGGCGGTGAAGAAGGCGGCGATCGGCCGCGCGACGGCCATCACCGGCCCCATCAGGCCCCAGGTGAGGAGGATCGAATCGAGGCTCGATTCGGGGGTGGTGGTCAGAAACGACAGGCTGGCCGGCTGGCTCGCCCCCTTGCGCCGCATCTCCACCGCCAGGGGGACCACCCCGCAGCTGCAGACCGGCAGGGGCACCCCCACCAGCGCCGCCGTCACCACCCCTCCCATCCCCGGCCGGCCGAGGAAACGCTGCACCAGCTGCGCCGGCAGGAGGACGTGCAAGAGGCCGGCGAGGAGCAGCCCGAGCAGCAGGAACGGCGCCGCCAGGTAGAGGGTGCGGGCGGTCTCGAAGAGGACGTTGTAGAGCAGCGCCGTCACCACGTCTCCATGCTTGTTGCGAATGCTCTCGCAGAATCACCGTGCTCAAAACGACGGCGGCCGAAGCCGGCGCGGACGCCGGCTTCGGCCGAGGTGGTTTCTATCACGGATCGGCGGCCGCGTCCAACCGCC
>RFGL01000318.1 GCA_003697015.1 Acidobacteriota bacterium
CCCCCAGCGCGGTCCGATCCAGGACATCCGCGCCTACCAGCGCTCGCTGCAGCCGAGCGAGCCGGTGGAGGCCGCCAAGCCGAGCTCCGAGCGCGGCCGGCGGCGCGCCCAACGCAAGCAGGACGCCGGCGCCACGGCGCGCAGCGCCGAGCTCCCCGCCTTCAAGGAGGCCCGTCCCGACGGGCCGGTGACGGTGGTCGAGGGCATGACGGTGCGCGAATACGCGGAGAAGCTCGGGGTCAAGTCGAAGGACCTGATCCGGGCGCTGATGATGCGCGGCATCATGGCCAACATCAACCACGTCCTCGACCCGGAGACCGCCAAGGCCCTGGCCGACGACCTCGGGGTCGAGGTGATGGAGGTGTCGTTCGAAGAAGAGGTCCAGCTGCAGCAGGAGATCGAACGCGACGACGGCGACCTGGAGAAAGCCCCCCGCGCCCCGGTGGTGACGGTCATGGGCCACGTCGATCACGGCAAGACCACCCTCCTCGACGCCATTCGCCAGAGCAACGTCGTCGCCGGCGAGGCCGGCGGCATCACCCAGCACATCGGCGCCTACCACGTCGACGTCGGCGACCAGAAGATCGTCTTCCTCGACACCCCGGGGCACGAGGCCTTCACCCTGATGCGGGCGCGCGGCGCCCGGGTCACCGATCTGGTGGTGCTGGTGGTGGCGGCCGACGACGGGGTGATGCCCCAAACCATCGAAGCCATCGACCACGCCCGCGCCGCCAAGGTGCCGATCATCGTCGCCATCAACAAGATCGACAAGGCCAACGCCAACCCCGACCGGGTGAAGAAAGAGCTCGCCGACCACGAGCTGATGGTCGAGGAATGGGGCGGCGACGTGGTCAGCGTCGAGCTGTCGGCGCTCAAGAAAGAGGGCATCGACGAGCTGCTGGAGATGATCCTGCTGCAGGCCGAGCTGCTCGAGCTCAAGGCGTCGCCGGCCCTGCCGGCCCAGGGCACGGTGCTGGAGGCCAGGCGCGACGTCGGCCGCGGCATCGTCGCCACCGTGCTGGTGCAGGACGGCACGCTGGAGGTGGGCGACGTCTTCGTCGCCGGCTCGGTGTGGGGCAAGGTGCGATCGATGACCGACGACCGCGGCGAGCGTCTCGACGCCGCCGGCCCATCGACCCCGGTGGAGGTCACCGGCTTCAACGACCTGCCGTCGGCCGGCGACCTCTTCCAGGTGGTCGAGGACGAGGCCAAGGCGCGCAGCATCACCGACTTCCGGCGCCGCGAGGAGCGCCAGCGCGAGCTGCAGCCCAAGCCCAGCCGGATGTCTCTGGCGCAGCTCTTCGACCGCATGGAAGCGGGCGAGGCCAAGGAGCTGGCGGTGGTGCTCAAGGCCGACGTCCAGGGCTCCCTGGAGGTCGTCAAGGACGCCATCGAGAAACTGTCGACCGACAAGATCAAGATCAAGGTGCTGCACGCCGGGGTCGGCGCCATCACCACCAACAACGTCATCTTCGCCGCCGCCTCGGACGCCATCATCATCGGCTTCAACGTGCGGCCGGAACGCAAGGCCAGCGCCCTGGCGGAGAAAGAGGACGTCGACATCCGCCTGCACACCGTGATCTACGAGCTCACCGACGAGCTGAAGAAGGCGATGGCCGGCCTGCTGGAACCGGAGTTCGTCGAAGAGGAGCGCGGCCGGGCCGAGGTGCGGGAGATCTTCAAGGTGCCGAAGATCGGCACCGTCGCCGGCTGCTACGTCACCGAAGGGGTCATCCCGCGCAACGCCAACGTGCGCTTGCTGCGCGACAACCGGGTGGTGTACGAAGGCAAGATCGCATCGCTCCGCCGCTTCAAGGACGACGTCGCCGAGGTGCGCAGCGGTTTCGAATGCGGCATCGGCCTGGAACAGTTCCAGGACGTCAAGCCGGGCGACGTGATCGAGGCCTTCGTGCGCCGGGAGGTGGCGCCGACCCTCTAGCGCGGCCCGCCCCGGCCGATCGCCGGCCGCCCGAGGGACATGCCATGGTCGTCGGCATTTCGGTCTTCGAGATCCACCTGCCGGCCGCGCGCAGCCTGAAGCAGAAGCGCCAGGTGGTGCGCAGCCTGATCGAGCGCATCCACCAGCGTTTCCGGGTGTCGATCGCCGAGACCGGATTCCACGACCTCCACCAGCGGGCCGAGATCGGCATCGCCACCATCGCCATGAACGAGACCGAAGGACGGCGACAGATGGACGTCATCCGCCAATTGATCGACGACGAGCCCCGCGTCTGCCTGCTCAATTGGGATCCCCAATTGCTGGAGGAGATGCGGTGAGCTGGCGCAACCAGCGGGTGGCGGACCAGATCCGCAGCGAGCTGACGTCGATCATCCAGCGCGAGGTCAAGGACCCGCGCGTCGGCCTGGCGACGGTCTCCGAGGTGCGCCTCTCCGGCGACCTGAGCCACGCCCTGATCCGGGTCTCGGTGCTCGGCGACGACGAGCCGGCCCGCGCCGGCACCATCGACGCCCTGCGCCATGCCCTGGGCTTCATCCGCCGCCGCCTGGCCGGCCGCATCCGGCTGCGCCGGGTACCCGAGCTGGTGCTCGAGCTCGACCGTGGGGCCGAGCACAGCCAGCACATCAGCGACCTGTTGGAGAGCTTGGAGCATGAGCGCCAGCGACGTTCCTGAGGCGGTGGTCCGCCGCATCCAGAGCGGCGATCGCTTCCTGCTGACCAGCCATGTCCACCCGGACGGCGATGCCCTCGGCTCCGAGCTCGCCCTGGCGCGGCTGCTGCACGCCGTCGGCAAGGGGGCGACGATCTGGAATCGCGACGCCGCGCCCAGCATCTACCGGCCGCTGCCCGGCAGCGACCGGATCCACGTCGGCGAAACGCCGCCCCACGGCTTCCCCGAGCACTACAGCGGCGTCGTCGTGCTCGAGTGTCCGAGCCTCGAGCGCTGCGGCCTGGAGGAGGCGATCGCCGGCCTGCCGATCATCAACGTCGACCATCACCTGGGCAACACCTGCTACGGCAAGGTCAACTGGATCGATACCGCGGCGCCGGCGGTCGGCGCCATGGTCTACCGCCTGGGACGGGCGCTGGGAGCGGAGGTCGACGCCGACGCCGCCACCCTGCTCTACCTCACCCTGGTCACCGATACCGGCGGCTTCCGCTTCTCCAACGCCACCGCCGAGGCGTTCGCCACCGCCGCCGAGCTGGTGCGGGCCGGCGCCCGGCCGGAGCGCGTCTCCCTCTGGCTCTACGAGTCCCAGCCGCCGGCGGTGATGCGCCTCCTGGGGGAGCTTCTCGCCACCCTCGAGCTGCACCACGACGGCCGCATCGCCACCGTCTGGCTGACGCGCGAGATGTTCGAGCGCTGCGGCGCCCAGGACAGCGACTCCGAGGGACTGATCGACTACCCGCGCTCGATCGCCGGCGTCGAGGCGGTCGCCCTCTTCCGCCAGGTCGGCGAGCGCGCGTTCAAAGTGTCCCTGCGCAGCCGCGGCGCCGTCGACGTCGAGCGCATCGCCCGCCGATTCGGCGGCGGCGGCCACAAGAACGCCGCCGGCTTTCGCCTCGAGGGGGAACGCCAGGAGCTCGTCGGCATTACCCTGGACGCCCTGCGCGAGGCTTTGGAGCAAGCGACATGTCCACCGAAATGAAGCACGGCCTGCTGCTGATCGACAAGCACCCGGGATGCACCTCCCACGACGTGGTGGTGCAGGCGCGCAAGCTCCTCGGCACCAAGAAGATCGGTCACTGCGGCACCCTCGATCCGAGCGCCACCGGCCTGCTGATCCTGACCGTCGGCCGCGCCACCCGCCTGACCCGCTTCCTGATCCGCGCGCCCAAGGTCTACGAGGGCACCATCCGCTTCGGCCTCGAGACCGACACCTACGACCTCTCCGGCGAGGTGGTGGCGGAGCACCCGGAAGCGGCGAGCCGGCTCGACGACGACGGCCTGCGCGAAGCGATGGAGAGCTTCACCGGCGTCTATCTCCAGACGCCGCCGCCCTATTGCGCCAAGAAGGTGGGTGGGGTCAAATACTATGAGCTGGCGCGGCGGGGGGAAGAGACGCCGAAGGAGAAGAAAGAAGTCCAGATCCACGAATTCCGCGCTCTCGCCCCGCTGGCGGCGGGGCAAGACCTGCCCTTCCTGCTCAGCTGCTCGTCGGGCACCTACGCCCGCAGCCTGGTCCACGAGCTGGGGCAGAAGCTGGGTTGCGGCGCCGCTCTCGCCAGCCTGCGCCGCACCCGCATCAGCTCCCTCTACCACCTCGAGCAGGCGGTCGACCTCGACACCCTGCGCCGCCGGCTGGAGGCGGGCGAGGATCCGGGGTCGGCGTGGATCCCCTTCGACGACATCCCCCTGCCCTTCGCCGAGATCGTCGCCGACCCGCAGCAGGAGCGGCGCATCGAGCACGGTCAGACCGTGCTGGTGCGCGGCATCGAGGGCCAGGAGGGCGACTGGGTGAAGCTGCTCGACCAGCGCCGCCACTTCATCGCCGTCGGCGCGGTGGTCGAGCGCATCGGCACCGGCGACGTCGGCATCGTGCAGCCCAAGGTGGTATTCCGCTAGGGCGCGGGGCGGCGACGCGAGATTACGACTTTCATGATCGATTGACGAGAAAAGGAAAACGAAAACCAAGACCGGCGGCGCGTGCCGCCAACGCAGAAGGAGTTGAGACTTGGCTCAGACCACCGAACAACGTTCCAAGATCATCGAGAGCTACCGCCTCCATGATGGGGACACCGGCTCGACCGACGTCCAGGTAGCGCTCTTGACCGAGCGCATCAACGAGCTCACCGAGCACTTCAAGATCCACAAGAAGGATCATCACGGCCGCCGTGGCTTGCTCAAGATGGTCGGCCGCAGACGCCGGTTGCTCGATTACCTGAAACGCAAGGACCCGGCCCGCTATCAGAAACTCATCGAGAGCCTCGGCCTGCGCAAGTAGCCAGGCCCGTCCTTGTCACTTGAAAACGACCGACGTCGAAAGCATAGCGGCGCGGCGAACGAGCCGTGCCCGAAAGGAAACCTGATGAAACTCACCAAAGACATCCCCCTCGGCAGCGCCGGCCTGCACTTTGAGACCGGCCAGCTGGCCAAGCAGGCCAACGGCGCCTGCCTGGTCCGCAGCGGCGATACGGTGGTGCTGACCACCGCCTGCATGTCCGGCGACCCCACCGCCTCCCGCCCCTTCCTGCCCCTGACCGTCGATTACCGCGAGTACAGCTACGCCGCCGGGCGCATCCCGGGAGGCTTCTTCAAGCGCGAAGGCCGGCCGACGGAGAAAGAGATCCTCGGTTGCCGCATGATCGACCGTCCGGTGCGGCCCCTCTTCCCCGAGGGCTACGCCGCCGACACCCAGATCATCTCCCTGGTCCTGTCCGCCGACGGCGAGCACGACCCGGACGTGCTGGCGATCAACGGCGCATCGGCGGCGTTGATCCTCTCCGACATCCCCTTCTACCACCCGATCGGCGCGGTGCGCGTCGGCCTGATCGACGGCGAGCTGGTCTTCAACCCGTCGAATAGCGAGCGCGACGTCTCCGAGCTCGACCTGGTGGTCGTCGGCACCGAAGAGGCGATCGTGATGGTCGAGGCCGGCGCCAACCAGCTGGCCGAAGAGGTGATCCTCGACTGCATCTTCAAAGGCCACGAGGAGCTGCAGAAGAGCATCCGCGCCCAGCACGAGCTCTTCCGCCAGGCCGGGCTCACCAAACCGGTCTGGCAACCGCCGCAGAAGTACCCGCCCGAGCTCTACGACGAGGTCAAGTCGGCGCTCTTCGACGAGCTGCGCCGGGCCCTCAACACCAAGGGCAAATTCGAGCGCAAGGCGAAGGTCGAAGAGGTCACCGGCCGCTTCCTCGAGCCCTTCGTGGACGACGAGGAGAAGGTCGGCCAGATCAAGAAGGTGATCAAGACCCTGGAGGAGGAGCTGCTGGCGGAAGCGGTGCTGGAGCACGGCACCCGCTTCGACGGCCGGCGCAACGACGAGATCCGCGAGATCACCATCGAGACCGGCCTGATGCCCCGCACCCACGGCTCGGCGCTCTTCACCCGCGGCGAGACCCAGGCCCTGGTCACCGCCACCCTGGGCACCCGCCGCGATGCCCAGATCATCGAGGGCTATGAAGGGGAGGCGCTGCAGAAGTTCATGCTGCACTACAGCTTCCCCCCCTTCTGCGTCGGTGAGGTGCGTTTCATGCGCGGCCCCAGCCGGCGCGAGATCGGCCACGGCAACCTCGCCCGCCGGGCGATCATGCCGGTGGTGCCGCACGAGGACGACTTCCCCTACACCGTGCGCATCGTCTCCGACATCCTGGAGTCCAACGGCTCGTCGTCGATGGCGACGGTCTGCGGCGCCTCCCTGGCGCTCTTCGACGTCGGCGTGCCGATGCTGGCGCCGGTGGCCGGGGTCGCCATGGGGTTGATCAAACGCGGCGACCGCTTCGCCATCCTGAGCGACATCGCCGGCCAGGAAGATCACTACGGCGACATGGACTTCAAGGTCGCCGGCACCCGCGAGGGGATCACGGCGCTGCAGATGGACATCAAGATCGGCGGCATCTCGCGCGAGATCATGGGCGCCGCTCTGGAGCAGGCGCGCCACGGCCGCATGCACATCCTCGACCGCATGGCCGAGGCCATCCCGGCGCCCCGGGCCGAGCTGTCGGACCTGGCGCCGCGCCTCTACTCGCTGCAGATCCCGCGCGACAAGATCCGCGACGTCATCGGGCCGGGGGGCAAGACCATCCGCTCGATCCAGGAGGAGACCGGCTGCGAGATCGAGATCGAAAGCGACGGCAAGGTGGTGGTCGCCTCCCCCGACGGCACCGCCGCCCGCCGGGCGCTGGAGATCATCGAGCAGCTCACCGAGGTGCCGGAGGTGGGCCGCACCTACGACGGCATCGTCACCCGGGTGGAGTCCTTCGGCGCCTTCGTCGAGATCCTGCCCGGCACCGAGGGCCTGCTGCACGTCAGCGAGCTCGCCCCCTACCGGGTGCGCGAGGTCACCGACATCGTGCGCGAGGGCGACGCGGTGAAGGTCAAGGTGCTGGAGATCGACCCGGAACGGGGCAAGATCCGGCTGTCGCGCAAGGCGGTGTTGCTGGAGGATCCCGACTACCGCCCGACCGAGGAAGAGCTCGCCCTGGCGGCGGCGGCGCCCGAGCCCAACCGCGGCGGCCCCGGCGGACGCGGCGGACGCGGCGGACGCGGCC
>RFGL01000319.1 GCA_003697015.1 Acidobacteriota bacterium
GCCGCCGCCGGGGCGCCCGCCCCGCCGCCCGACCGAGGGCGACCGGCGGCTGCAGGCCGGCGTTCTCCGCCCGCCAGAAGCGATCGAAGGCGCGGTCGAAGAGCGCCTGCTGCGACCGGCGGTGGACGAGGATGGCGCGCGCCGCGACCTTGACGTCGTCCCGGCGGCCGAGGTCGAGATGGCCCAAGGCCTCGATCACCGCCTCGATCTGGCGCGCCGTGACCGCGATCCCCAGCCGGCGCAGGAGCTGGCCGAAGAGCACCCAATTGGGCAGCAGCTGGCCGCCGTCCACCGCTGCTAGGACTCGAGGACCGAAGCCGGCAGGGCCTCGTCGATCAGCATGATCGGGATGTCGGAGACGATCGGATAGACCAGCTGCGAGTCGGCGCAGTAGAGCCCCTCCTCGACCACCGGCTCCTCGTCGCGGAAATGCTCGCGGTACTTCTCGACCAGGAGCTCGCGGGTCGGCGCCGGCAACTCCACCAGCTTCAGCTCGCCGTGGGACTTGGGGCAGATGAGGATCTCGAGCAACTCAGGATCAACGGCCATGGGTGATGGATTCCTCGCGTCGGTTCGACCGTCAGCCTACCACACCGCGGCCCCGGTCAGCGGTGCGTGCTCCACGTCAGCACCAGGGAATTGCTCCCCGGATTGCGCTCGAAGATGCCGGCGTTCGAAAGATGATAGAACTCCACTCCCACGCGCCGGCCGCGACCCAGCTCCAGGGCGAGCTCGAGGCCGGAGCGAAACTCCAGCACCCCGCCGAGGTCTTTGCCGCCGCCCGCCTCGAAGAGGGCGATCGCGAAGCTCGGAGCGAGGACGACGCGGCGGCCCAGCCGGCGCTCGTAGCGCAGGCCACCGTACGCCCAGATGCCGCCTTCGCGATTGGCGGAGAGGCCGGCGAGGGGCTCGAGGGCGGCCCGGCGCCAGCGCCGCAGCGGGCGCCAGCGGTAGGCGACGCCGCCCTCGGCGATCGCGTCGCCGCCGCCGGCGTCGAAGGCACCGGCGCTGGCGGCGACTTCTCCGTCCATGCCGGCGGCGGGCAGCGCCACGGCGGCGGCGAGCAGCGCGGCGGCGGTGGCGAGCAGCGGACGGCGGTTGAGCATGGTCGATTGAGGCCGGGGCGCGGCGATCGGAGCGGCTTCAGGTAGGCTTACGGCGCCGGCGACCCCGGCGGATGGCCGCCGACCCGGGGCGGCCGGCGCCGGCGCTGGGACCGGCGACCGGCGCCGGGGTAGAATCTGCCGAGGAGGACTTCATGGCCAAGAACGCGCAGACCGGCGACGCCGGCCGCGCCTCGATTTCGGTGGTGATCACCACCTTCAACGAAGAGTCGAACATCGGCGCCTGCCTAGAGTCGCTGCTGTGGTGCGACGAGATCCTGGTGGTCGACTCCTTCTCCACCGACTCGACTCCCGAGATCGTCCAACGCTACGCCGAGATGCACCCCCAGCTGCGTTTCGTCCAGCGCACCTACTACGGCTCCGCGGCGCAGAAGAACTGGGCCATGGACGAGACCCGGCACGAGTGGATCCTGATCTTCGATGCCGACGAGCGCTGCACCCCGGAGCTGCGGCGTGAGATCGAGACCCTGCTCGCCGAAGGGCCGGAGCACGACGCCTACACCATCCACCGGCGGGTCTACTTTCTCGGCGCCCTGATCCGCTTCTCCGGCTGGCAGAACGACCAGGTGGTGCGCCTGGTCCGCCGCGGCGCCGGGCGCTACCCCAACCGCCGGGTGCACGCCGACATGGCGACCCGCGGCCCGGCGCCGCTCTTGCGCGAATCGATGGAGCACTACATGGTGGACGACTTCCACGAGTACGTGCTGCGCATCGTCAAGTACAGCCACTGGGGCGCCGCCCAGGGCTGGCGCGAGGGCCGGCAGCCGGGGGTGGCCGAGATCCTCGGCCGCTCGGCGTGGCGTTTCGTGCGCACCTACTTCCTGCAACTCGGCATCCTCGACGGCATGCGCGGCCTGGTCTTCTGCCTGCTCCAGGCCTACGGCACCTACCTCAAGTGGTCGATCCTCTGGGGCTGGCGGGTCAACGCCGCCCGCGGCGTCGAGCCGCTGCTGCCGGCCTTCGACGAAAACGAGGAGACCTGGCAGGGGCTCGACGAGTTGCAGCCCACCGCCGAGCCCGCCCTGCCGTCGCGAAAGTAGGCTCAGAAGACGAGCTCGGCGCCGGCCGGCGCCGGCTCCACCGCCTCTTCCCCGGGCGCCGCCAGCCAGGCGAGAAGCCGCTCGACGTCCTCCGCGTCGTGCCAGCCGTGGAAGGCGATGCGCAGGTAGCCCTCGCGCACCGAGGCGTAGACGCCGCCGGCATACCCCCGGCGCAGGAGGCGGTCGAGATGCTGCGGGCCGCGTCCCCGATGGTGGAGAGCGAGGATCGGCCCCAGGCGGCCGGCCTCGAGCAGGCCCCGGAGCCGTCCCGCCTCCGCCGCCCAGTCGGGCAGCCGGGCCAGGCCGTCGAGGAAGATCTCGCTCAGCCGCCGCACGTGCTCGGCGATCGCCCCGACCCCGGCTCGCTCGAGCAGCTCCAGGCTGGCCTTCAAGGCGACGGCGCCGAGCAGATTCGGCACCCCCGGTTCGAGGCGGGTGCCGTCCGCCACCCAGGCGCGGTCGAAGTCGGTCGACGGGCGGGAGAAATCGGTCGCCTGCTCGACCGACAGCCAGGAGCCGGCGGGCAGGAGCATCCGGCGCAGCCCGGGATGGGTCCACAGCAGGCCGAGCCCCTGGGGCGCCAGCAGGCCCTTGTGGCCGCCGCTGGCGAAGGCGGCGAGGCCGTCGAGCTCGGCGACGGCGAGCGGCAGGGTGCCGGCGCCCTGAATGCCGTCGACCACCAGCTCGACGCCGCGCTCCGCACAGCCCGCGGCGAGGCGCCGCAGGTCGAGCACCAGGCCGTCCTGAAAGCGCACCCAGCTGAGAGCCAGCATCCGGGTCGCGGGACCGATGGCGTCGAGCAGGCGCGTCTCCGGGTCGACGCCGGCGGCCGGCGGCACCCCCGTCCAGGCGCTGGTGCCCGCGCCCTGGCCGTCCCACAGCTCGACCTCCCACAGGCGCACCCCGCGCCGCGCCAGCGCCTTCCACGGCCAGACGTTGGACGGGAACTCGCCGCGCGGCACCACCACCTCGTCCCCCGCCCGCCAGGGGTAGCCCTGGGCGATCGTCACCAGCCCGGACGACGTCGTCGGCGTCAGGGTCAGATCGGCGGCGTCGGCCCCCAGGAGGCGCGCTGCCGCCTCCCGGGTGGCGCGCGGCACGCCCTGGAAGTCCGCCTGCCAGCGCAGGGTCCATGGCTGGGTCTCGCGGGGCAGGAACTCCGCCACCGCCCGCGCCGCAGTCCGCGGCACGGGCCCGTCGGAGCAACACATCACCCACAGCACGTCCGGCGGTAGATCGAAGGCCGCCGGATCGATCGGCGGTTTGAGTTCGTTCATCGACAGTCCTCCCTGCGGCCGGGTCGTGACCGCATCGGCAAGGATAATCGACCGCGGGCTCAATCGCCGGCCGCGGGTTCCCCCAGCCGCGCGCGGACCACGAGGGAGGTGCCCTCGCGGCAGGCGACGCGGCGCTGCCAGGGGGGGTAGCCGGGCTTCTGCACCGTGATCTCCACCTCCTCGCCGGCGCGGCAGGCGACGTTGACCAGGGCGGGCAGCGGGCCGCGGTCGGCGCCGTCGACGGCGATGCGGCCGCCCGGAGGGATGGAGCGGGCGGCGATGACGAAGCCCGGATCGGCCGGCGCCGCCGGCGGCCGGGGGTGGGCGAGGCGGATCGCCGGCTGGCGCAGGGCGGGCAGCCAGGGGGAGAGCCGCAGGCCGAGGACGAGGGCGAGGGGCACGCGGAAGAAACCGAGCACCGCCAGCAGCAGGGCGCAGGCGGCGACCAGGCGCAGGGCATCGGCGGCGCGCTGGCGCAACGCTTCGCGCGGGGGCCTCATCCGATCACCTCCAGGGCGTGATCGAGATCGACGTCGCCGGCGGCGGCGGCGTCGAGGGCGGCCTGGGCGAGGCTGGTCATGCCGGCGGCGACGGCGGCGTCGCGCAGGCGCTGGGACGGTACCTTGTCCACCACCAGCTGGCGCAGCTCGGGCGTCATCTCCAGCAGCTCGAAGAGCGCCAGCCGGCCGCCCTGGCCGCTGCCGCCGCAGGCGTCGCAGCCCGGGGCGCGGTAGAAGGAGCGGTCGGCGACGGCGAGGCCGAGGTTGGCGAGGCGGCCGGCGAGGCGGGGATCGAGCTCCGCCGGCCGCCGGCAGGCCGGGCAGAGACGCGGCACCAAGCGTTGGGCGAGGCAGGCGAGCACCGACGACGCGGCGCGGTAGGGCTCGACGCCGGCGTCGAGCAGGCGGTTCATCACCCCGGCCGCGCCGTCGGCGTGGACGGTGGTCAGCACCAGGTGGCCGGTGAGCCCGGCCTGGACCGCGATGGCGGCGGTCTCGGGATCGCGGATCTCGCCGATCATCAGCACGTTCGGATCCTGGCGCAACACCGCCCGCAGACCCTCGGCGAAGCCGACGCCGCGCGCCCGGTCGACCTCGGTCTGGGCGATGAAGGGCAGATCGACCTCCACCGGATCCTCGATCGACGCCAGGCGCACGCGGTCGCCGCGGCTCTCATGCAGATGCTCGAGGGCGGCGTAGAGGGTGGTGGTCTTGCCGCTGCCGGTCGGGCCGGTGACGACGAGCAGCCCCTCCGGGCGGCCGAGCAGCCGTCGCAGGCGCTCGGCGACGCCCGCGGGCAGGCCGAGATCGTCGAAGCGGCGGCGGCCGGCGCCGCGGGCCAGGCGCATCACCGCCTGCTCGCCGTGGCGGGTGGGCACCACCGACAGGCGGACGTCGACCGGACGGCCGGCGTGTCGAGAACGAAATGGCCGTCCTGGGGCCGGGCCCGCTCGTAGACCACCAGGGCGGCGAGCACCTTGAGCCGCCGGACCAGGCTGGGGTGACGGCGCGCGGGAACGGAGGCGTAGGGTTCGAGCACGCCGTCGATGCGCAGGGAGACCAGGCTGTCGTCCCCCCGCGGCTGCAGGTGGACGTCGCTGGCGCCGGCGGTGATGGCGTCGCGCAACAGCCGGTCGACGAAGCCCACCACGTCGCGCGCCCGGCGGCGCGGCGGGTGGGGGCCGGGCGGCGGCGGTCCGCCGGCGGGCCGCTCGCCGGCGGGCAGGTCGAGGACGTGGGAGGTGCGGCGCAGCACCGGCGGCCGCCAGCGTTCGAGGAAGCGCGCGGCGAGGGTGGCGAGGAGCGCCGTCGCCGCGCCGGCGACGACCAGCGGGTGACCGGCGGCGCGCGGCAGGTAGTCGGCGGCGAGGGCGAGGAAGTCCGCCACCCCGTACGGACGGTAGAGGACCACGAAGGACGCCGCCCCGGCCGCTGTCGCGACCAGCGCCAGGGTCACGATGCAGCCTGCGGCGCGGCGCAATCCGTCACCCCCTGCGCCGCCCCGCGGCCCGGCTCGGCGCGGCCTCAGATCCCGAGCTCGACATCCGCCGATGCTAGCACCGCGCCGCCGCCCCGGCCGCGGCGGCCTGCGGGGGCCTCGCCGGGCTCACCGCCTGAGCACGCCGGGGAGCGATCAGGCCGGCAGGCGCCGCAGCTGCGGGTAGCTAGAACCTCGCGACAGGAGGCTGGTGAAGAAGCCGGGCTAGAATGATCCGGCGACGAACAACCCCAACCGTCCCCCGGAGGTCCCGATGTCGACCCAGCCCGATTCCCCCTCAGCCGGCCGCGGCGTCCGCTGGTGGCCGGCGGCCGCGATCCTGCTGCTCGCCGCCGGTGCCTGGGTCTGGATCTGGTGGATCCAGGAGGCCCCGGCGCGCCAGCAGCGGGTGATGCAGACCATGCTGCTGGTGCCGGCGACCTTCGTCCTGCTGGTGCTCTGGCTGCTGCTCTTCTCGCGCCTGCGCTGGCGGCTGCGACTCGGCGTCTTCGCGGTGGTCGCGGTGCTGGTCGCCGCCGCCGCCTTCACCCTCGAGCTGCGCAGCTTCTCCGGCGACGTGGTGCCGCACTTCGCCTTCAAGTGGTCGCCGAAGCAGGATCCCACCCTGACCACCGAGCTGCCGGCGGCGGCGGGCGCGGCGCCGGCGGGCGACGCCGGCGGCGACTTTCCGCAATTCCTCGGCCCGCAGCGCAACGCCACCGTCGGCGGCCTGGAGCTGGCCCGCGACTGGCAGGCCGAGCCGCCCGAGGAGCTGTGGCGCCGGCCGATCGGCGCCGGCCACTCGGGCTTCGCCGTCGCCGGCGGCATCGCCGTCACCCACGAGCAGCGCGGCGAGCGCGAGATGGTGGTGGCCTATGATCTGCTGTCCGGCGCGGTGCTGTGGTCCCACGGCGTCGAAGCGCGCTATGAGAGCCCCCTGGCCGGCGACGGACCCCGCGCCACCCCGGCGATCGCCGGCGACACGGTCTATGCTCTGGGGGCGACCGGCATCTTGAGCGCCCTCGACCTGCGCCGCGGCGAGCTGCGCTGGTCGGCCGACCTCCTGGCCGGCGGCGACGCGAAGATGCCGGCATACGGCTTCAGCGGCTCGCCGCTGGTGCTCGACGACGTGGTGGTGGTGGTCGCCGGCGGCGACGGCCGGGCGCTGCGGGCCTACGACCGGACCACCGGCGAGCTGCGCTGGGCCGCGGGCAGCTACGACGCGGCCTATGCCTCGCCCCTCGTCGCCACCATCGCCGGCGTGCGGCAGATCGTCGTCTTCAACCAGCAGGGGCTCACCGGCCACGCCCTCGACGGCGCCGTCCTGTGGCAGACGCCGTGGCCGTCGTCGACCGAGCGCGCCTCCCAACCGGTGCCCCTGCCCGGGGACCGCCTCTTCGTCTCCAGCGGCTACGGCGTCGGCGGCAAGCTCTTCCAGCTGCGCCGCGACGGCGCCGGAACCTTCCACGTCGATCTGCTGTGGGAGTCGACCAAGCTCAAGACCAAGTTCACCCAGGCGGTCTACCGCGACGGCTACCTCTACGGCCTCGACGACGGCATCCTGGCCTGCGTCGACGTCGCCACCGGCGAGCGCGCCTGGAAAGGCGGCCGCTACGGCCACGGTCAGATCCTGTTGGTCGGCGATCTGATCCTGGTGTCGACCGAGAAGGGCGAGGTGGCGCTCGTCGAGGCCCGTCCGGACGCCTACGTCGAGCTGGCGCGGATCCCGGCGATCGAGGGCAAGACCTGGAACAATCCGGCCCTCGCCGGTCCCTACCTGCTGGTGCGCAACAGCCAGGAGGCGGCTTGCTTCAAGCTGCCGGCGCGCCGGCTTCAGGCGGCCTCCTGAGGTGGGGTCGACCGCGGTGAGTCCGCCGGACGCCGGGGGTCGGCCGGCACCGCGCCGCCGGCGTCGCGCCGTCGCCGGTCCGGCGGCCGCTGTCGCCGGTTTCGCCGTCGCCGTCGCCGTCCCCCTGGCCGCCCTCGAGCTGCCGCCGCCGTCGCCGTCGGAGCGCGCCCTGCAGGAGGTGCCCGGCTACCCGGGAGCGCCGGCGGTGGTGCTGGTGAAGAAGGCTGAGCTGCGCCTGCGCGACGGTGATGCGGCACGCTCCACCTTCGAGGTGGCGGTGCGTCTCAAGATCCTCACCGAGGCGGGCAAGAGTTTCGGTCAAGTGGTGATCGGCCACAGCGCCACGGTCGAGCTCGAAGCCTTCGCCGGCCGCACCCTGCTGGACGACGGCAGCGTCGTGCCCCTTCCCCCCGGCGCCGTCTTTCGCGAGGAGCAGGGCAGCAGGCGGGTGACCAAGGCGGCGCTGCCGGCGGTGGCGGTAGGGGCGATGATCGAGTACCGCTATCGCCTGGCGTGGGACGGCGGCCTCTTCTTCGAGCCCTGGTACCTCGACGACCGGGTGCCCACCCTCTACTCCGAGCTCGCCTACTACGAGCGCGACAGCTGGCGCCTCGAGCACCGGCTGCGCGACGCCGGCCGGGTCCGGTACCGGGTCACCAGCCAGCGGGACGGCGGCGGGCGCTGGGTGCGGATCGCGGCGCAGGACCTGCCGCCGGTGATCGAAGAGCCCTACGGTTTCCCCTTCGCCGATCTCGCCCTGCGGGTGTTGATCGTGCCGGCCCAGCGGCCCGACGGGCCCGACGCCGCGAGCGCCAGCGTCTGGCGCGGCCTGTGCGAGGGCATCGAGGCCGGCGCCTACGCTCCGGTGCGTCGCAGCGTCCGCCGGGTGCGCCAGCGCGCCCGCCGGATGGTTCGCGGCGCCGACGACCGGCGGCGCAAGATCGAGATCCTCTACCGGGCGGTGCACGACGGCTTGCGGGCGGCGCCGGGCAGCGGCCTGCTGCCGACCCCGGGGATCACCGCCGACCGGCTGCTCGACGCCGGTCGCGGCACCTACGCCGACGCCGCCCTGCTGCTGCAGAGCATGCTGGCGGCCGCCGGCGTGCCGTCGCGTCTGGTGTGGGCGGCCGACTGGCGCGACGGCCTGCCCGACCTGGCGGTGCCCAGCCCGGCGTGGTTCGACAAGGTGCTGCTGGTGGTGGGCGAGACGCCGGCGCCGCTCTACCTCGACCCCGGCGATCGCAGCCTCGCCGCCGGCCGCCTGGCGCCGACCCAGGAAGGCACCGAGGCGCTGATCTGCGACGGCGGTCCGGAGATCGTCACCCTGCCCCGGACGCCGGCCGAAGGCAGCGTGCGGCGGGCGCTCGTCGACCTCGAGCTCGACGGCGACGGCCGCCTGCACGGCCGCGGTCGCCTGCGCCTCACCGGCCACCACGCCTGGTTCTACCTGCGCCGCGGGGAGACCGCGGAAGCCATCCGCGACGGCTGGCGGCGATGGTTGGAGAACGCCCTGCCGGGGTACGCCATCGCCGGCGTCGAGGTCGAGGAACGGCCGGCGCAGCAGGAGATCGCCGTCGTCTGGTCGATGCGCCAGCGGGCGGCGGACGTGCTGGGCGACGAGGCCAGCGTGACGCCGAGCCGGCCGCTGGGGCCGCTCGCCCAGCGCTACGTCATCCCGCCGGAGCGCCGGCGCACGCCGGTGAGGGTGTCCTTCGCCGACCGCGACGAGCTGGAGCTGCGCCTCGCCTGGCCGCCGTCCTGGCGTCTCGACCTGGTGCCGGAGCCGCTGTCCCACGCCACCGCCGCCGGCCGCTGCGAGGCCGGGATCGACGTCGACGCCGCCGGCCGTCGCCTGGTCTACCGCCGCCTGCTGCAGATCGACGGTACGATCTTCTATCCCGGGGCCGCCTACGCGGCCCTGCGCGAGCTCTACGCCCGCATGGAGCGCCACGATGCCCAGAGCCTGGTCCTGGTCCGCGACTAGCCTCCCCCCCGCCCGCCGTCGCTGCCCCGC
>RFGL01000320.1 GCA_003697015.1 Acidobacteriota bacterium
CCCCTACCCGCGCCGGCAGGCCGCCTACCCCGCCCCCTGGCTCTTGGAGCACAAGTTCTGGCCCGCCGTCGCCCGCATCGACAACGCCTACGGCGACCGCCACCTGGTCTGCACCTGCCCGCCGATGGAAAGCTACGCCGAGCCGCCGCCGGCGGACGCCCCCCGCCGCGGCGACGCGTCGCCGGTCGCCATCGATCGATAGACCGCGGCGCCGACCCGCATCATCCGCCGGGCCTGCTGCCAGGCCGCAGACGGCCGCCCGGGAATGGCTTCCCCGGCTAGAAACGCAGCAGCAGGGCGGCCCAGTGGAAGCCGGCGCCGAAGGAGGTGAGGAGCACCAGGTCGCCGGGCTTGATGCGGCCGGCCTCGCGCGCCTGCCACAGGGCCAGGGGGATCGACGCCGAGCCGGTGTTGCCGAGGCGGTCGACGTTGACGAAGACCTTCTCCTCCGGCAGCTCGAGGACCTGCCCCACCGCCTGGATGATGCGCTGATTGGCCTGATGCGGCACCACCAGATCGACGTCGTCGAGGGTGAGGCCGGCCTCCGCCAGCACCTGGCGCGAGGCGGCGCTCATCCGCGTCACCGCCTCCTTGAAGACCTTGCTGCCCTTCATCACCAGCTTCTGATGCTCGCGCTTCTCCGCCCGCTCGAGGGTGAAGGGGTAGCGGGTGCCGCCGACCGGGCAGCCGAGGATGTCGGTCTGGCTGCCGTCGGTGCCGGCGGTGGCGGCGAGGATGCGCGCCGCCCGGGGGCTGGCGCCGACCACCGCCGCCCCGGCGCCGTCGCCGAAGAGGATGCAGGCGTGGCGGTCGGTCCAGTCCATCAGCCGCGAGAGCAGCTCGACGCCGACCACCAGGATCGTGCGCCGGCGATCGCGCACCCGAGCGCGGGCGATGTCGAGGCCGAGGACGAAGCCGGCGCAACCGCTGCCGCCGAGATCGTAGGAGGTGATCTCCCGCGCCCCCAGACGGTGCTGGAGGAAGGCGGCGGTGTCGGGGGAGTAGGTCTCCGGGGTGTCGCTGGCGACGATGATCTCGTCTAGGTCCTGCGCCGTCAGGCCGGCGTCGGCGATCGCCGACTCGGCGGCGGCCGCCGCCAGGTCGAGGGTGGTCTGGTCGTCCCGCGCCAGACGCCGCTCCTTGATGCCGGTGCGACGGGTGATCCACTCGTCGCTGGTATCGAGGCGCTGCGCCCAGTCGGCGTTGGTCATCACCCGCTCGGGCAGATACGCCCCGAGCCCGATCAGGCCGATGGGATCCTGTGCCATGACGTTCCTTTCCGCATCGATTTCCGCATCGAGACCATCCTGCGCCGGTCCCCCGGCAGCCGGTCCCGGCCGACCTCGCGCCGAGTCTAGCAGCGCCGAGCCCCGGCGCTGCCGGGGATCGGCCCCTGCGGCCGATTCCCCGGCCTCCGTGCCCCTCGACCGCTCATGCACGCTGTGCTATAGTCGATGCTGGAAACACGATTCACCGAGCTGAAGGTTCGACGCCGGGACCGCGGAGGCGCCGGGAGCCGTTGTAGCGAGCAGACGTTGTGATGAGCCGAGAGCTGTTTCTCGAGGTCCTCGACCGCGGCATCGAAGACGCCCGCGTCGCCTTCGACGCCAGCGGCCAGCGCTACGTCGTCGGACGCGGGCCGGCGGCCGGCGGCGAGGACGGTTGCGCCGTCCGGGTGAAGGTCCACGATCCGCGTTTCTTCCGCCGCGTCCTGGCCCAGGGCAACCTCGGCCTGGGCGAGAGCTACATGAGCGGCGGCTTCACCATCGAGGAGGGCAGCCTCGAGGAGCTGCTGGAGATCCTGCTGCGCAACAAGCTCGACCGCAAGCTCAAGCAGCGCCCGCTGCTCGTCCTGCGCCTGCTGCTCCTGCGCCTGGCGGACAACCTGCGCGGCAAGGCGCACAACGTCCAGCGCCACTACGACGTCGGCGACGATCTCTTCCAGGCCTTCCTCGATTCCAGCTTGACCTATTCCTGCGGCTACGCCGAGGATCCCGGCGACGACCTCGAGACGCTGCAGAAGAACAAGCTCGACCGCATCTGCCGCAAGCTGCGCCTCGAGGAGGGCGACCGCCTGCTCGACGTCGGCTGCGGCTTCGGCGGCCTGCTGATCCACGCCGCCAAGCACTACGGCGCCCGCGCCACCGGCGTCACCATCAGCAAGCGTCACGCCGCCCACGGCAGGGAGCGGGCGGCGGAGGAAGGGGTGGCGGATCGGGTGCGGATCGAGTACGCCGACTTCAACGAAATCAGCGGCACCTACGACAAGGTGGTCAGCGTCGGCATGATGGAACACGTGCCGCGGCGCGAATACGGTCGCTATTTCAGCCGCATCGCCGAGGTGCTGGCGCCGCGCGGCCTCGGTCTGGTGCACACCATCGGCGCCAACGCGCCCAAGAACGAGCACGATCCCTTCATTCAGAAATACATCTTCCCCAATTCCAACCAGCCGCAGCTGTCGGAGATCACCCGCGGGCTCGAGTCCCACGGCCTGGCGATCCTCGACGTCGAGAACATGATCCGTCATTACGGCTACACCGCCCGCCGCTGGTTGGAGAACTTCCGCCGCAATCGGGACGGGCTCGACCCCGACCGTTACGACGACGTTTTCAAACGGATGTGGGAGTACTATCTCTGCTGCGCCGTCGCCGGCGGCTTCGCCTCGGACGCGGCCCTCTACCAGGTACTGTTCACCAACGACCATACCGCGCCGATGCCCCTCCACCGGGTATAGACGAGGTCCCGGCCAGCGCACCGCAAGGAGGAAGCATGAACACCGACCACGCAGCACAGGCGACCGATCAGGCCAAGACGCCCTATCAGGAGCTCAACGAGATCGTCCGCCAGCACGGCTGGCTGGAGAAGGCGTCGGGGCGGATATTGGCGGAGTTGGGGCTCCACGTCATGCTCCACGCCGGCGGCATGGCGCTCTTCATCGCCACCGACAACCTGTGGATCAAGGCGGCGGCGATCCTGGTTTCGACCTACGGCGGCCTGGGCATCGCCACCAACACCCACACCTCGTCGCACTACGCCACCAGCCGCAACCTGTGGCTCAACCGGGCGCTCACCTACTTCGGCTATACCTTTCTTTTCGGCACCGCCGCCACCTACTGGTGGAACAAGCATTGCGTCGTCCACCATCCGGCGCCCAACGTCATCGACGTCGACGACGACGCCGACGTCATGCCCTTCTTCGCCATCAACGAGCGCGACTACGCCGCCAGCCGCGGCCTGCGGCGGTTCTACTACGACCACGTCCAGTGGATCCTGATCCCCTTCGCCCTCGCCCTCAATACCTTCTTCACGCAATACCAGGGATGGCGCTATCTCCTTCCCTTCCTATTCGATCCCAAGCGCCGCAAGCGCGCCCACTGGATCGACCTGGCGGTCCTGCTCGCGCATATCGCGGTCTTCATCGTCGTTCCGATGTTCTACTTCGCGCCCCTGTCGGTGCTCGGCTTCTATTTCCTGCGCAACGCCTTGATGGGCTACGCCATGTTCATCGCCTTCGCCCCGGCCCACTTTCCCGACGAGGCGCTGTTCATCGACAAGAATCAGATGAAGGAGGACTACATCCTGCGCCAGTGCGCAACCACCATCAACTTCCGCACCGGCTTCCTCGGCCGCCTGGTCTGCTCCGGGGTCGACTATCAGATCGAGCATCACCTCTTCCCCGGCGTGCCCCACGTCTACTACCCGGAGATGAGCAAGGTGCTGAAGAAGTTCTGCGAAGAGCGCGGCTATCCCTACCGCACCCTGGGCTGGTGGGAAGCGACCTGGAAGAGCCTTCTGGTCTTCTATCGGCCGAAGAAGATCTTCGATCGAACCGACGCCCTGCGTCACCCGCCGGTCGGAGCGCAGCGATGAAAAAGCCCGCCTACGCCGTCTACGGCGTCGTCTCCTACCTCGTCAGCCTGGGGAGCTTCTTCTATTTCGCCGGCTGGGTGAGCAACAATTTCGTCCCCAAGACGGTCGACTCCGGCACGCCGCCGGGAACCCTCCAGGCCTTCGCTTGGAATACGGTTCTGCTCACCGTCTACTGCTTTCTGCACAGCATCTTCGCCCGCACCAGCCTGAAGGAGAAGATGCGCCGCTACGTGCCGCGTACCCTCGAGCGCGCCACCTACTGCCTGGCGTTCTCGATCCTGCTGGTGGTCTTCTGCCTGCTCTGGCAGCCGATCCCCGAGCCCCTGATCTGGCAGGTGACGTCACAGCCTGCGGTGGCGGCGATCTACGGCCTCTTCGTCCTCTTCTGGGCGGCCCATTTCCTCGCCATCTACATGATCGGCTACAACGAGTTCTTCGGCCTGCGCCAGGCCTGGCAGGGAGCGCGCGGCGAGGACTACCGGCCGCCGCCGCCGGTCAGCGAGCGCTACTACATGGCCGGTCACCTGCTGCTGGTGGCGTCGCTGATGGCGATCCCCTGGGCGACGCCGACCATGTCCTTGGGTCAGCTCTACTTCTGCGTCTACGTCAGCGTCTACATCGTCATCGGCGCCTGGCTGTCGAGCCGCGACCTGGGGGACATGCACGCCCCTCTGCCCGAGCCGGCCAAGGCCGCCGGCGACGCCATGGAGCCCGCCGCCTGAGCCTCCGGCGAGCCTCCGGCGTGCCTCCGGCGTGCCTCAGGCGACCAGGATCAGCTGCAGGTCCATGACGTTGGTGCCGGTCGGGCCGGTGACGATCAAATCCCCCAAGGCGGCGAAGAAGGGGTAGGCGTCATTGTCGGCCAGGGCGGCGTCGGGATCGAGGCCCCGCGCCGCCGCCCGGGCCGCCGTGCTGCCGCTGGCCACGGCGCCGGCGGCGTCGGTCGGGCCGTCGATGCCGTCGCTGCCGAGGGAGGCGAGGAGCACCCCGCCGACGCCGGCGAGACCGCGGGCGGCGGCCAGGGCGAGCTCCTGATTGCGTCCGCCGCGACCGCGGCCGCGCACCGTCACCGTGGTCTCCCCCGCCGCCAGCAGGCAGGCCGGCGGCGCCGCCGGCTCGCCGTAGCGCCGTACCTGGCGGGCGATCGCCGCCAGCACCGCCCCCACCTCGCGCGCCTCGCCGCTGAGCTCGGTGGTCAGCACCAGGGTGCGGTAGCCCCGCGCCTCGGCCGCCTCGCGGGCGGCGGCCACCGCCATGCGATTCGAGCCCACGATCCGCACCTCGACGCCGTCGAAACAGGGATCCCCCGGCTTCGGCGACTCGGCGACCTCCCCCCGCCGGCCCGCCTCGAGGTAGGAACGCACCGCTGCGGGGACGGCGTCCCATAGGCCCCGGCGCTCGAGCACGGCGACGGCGTCGGCGAAGGTGGTCGGGTCGGGAGAGGCCGGGCCGGAGGCGATCACCTCCAGCGGATCGCCGACCACGTCGGAGAGCACCAGGGCGTCGAGTCGCGCCGGCCGGGCCAGACGCGCCAGGCGGCCTCCCTTGAGCTGGTCGAGGTGCTTGCGCACCGCGTTGAGCTCGCCGATGGTAGCGCCGGCGCGCAGCAGCAGGTCGGTGGTGACCACCACGTCGTCGAGGGCGATGCCGTCCGGCGGCAGGGTCATCAGCGCCGAACCGCCGCCGGAGAGAAGAAGCAGCAGCCGATCCTCCCCTCCCAGACCGGCGGCCAGCTCGGCCACCGCCCGCGCCCCGGCGACGCCGCCGCGGTCGGGCACCGGGTGGCCGCCCTCGTAGACCGCGAAGCCCTCGGGCACCTCCCCGGCCTGCCCCGCCGGCACGATCACCACGCCGCCGGCGAGGCGCCTGCCGAGCACCGCCCGCGCCCCCCGCACCATGCCCGCCGCCGCCTTGCCGGCCGCCACCAGCTGGACCCCTTGCGAGGTGCCACCCATCCCGTCCGGCGACGGATCGTCCGCTTCCCTCCCGGCCAGGTCGGCGCGCACCAACCCCTCGGGGTCGACCGCCGCCAGGGCGGCCTGCCAGAGGGCCTGCGCGTGGCGGCGCAGGCGCGCCTCCCTCGAGCTCATCCCCCTGCCCGGCGCCGGTAGGCACCGGAGTCGTAGACCTCGGGGTTGACGGCGTTGGGGGCGCGCTGGCGGCGCAGGTGGCAGAGGGCGTTTTCCGCCGCCATGGTCGCCATCCGCGAACGGGTATCGTGGCTGGCGCTGGCGATGTGGGGCAGGAGGACGGCATTCGAGCACTCGGCGAGGCCCGGCGCCATGCGCGGCTCGTCCTCGTAGACGTCGAGGCCGGCACCGGCGATCCAGCCCTCCTGCAGCGCCCGCACCAGGGCGCGCTCGTCGACCACCGGGCCGCGGGCGGCGTTGATCAGGAAGGCGCTCTCCTTCATCCGCCGCAGCTCGGGCTCGCCGATCAGGTGCTCGGTCTCCGGCGTCAGGTTGACGTGCAGGGTGACGAAGTCGCTGCGTTCGAGCAGCTCCTCGAAGTCGGCCCAGGCGGCGATGGGGTCGCGGGCGATGCCGTCGCGGTTGTAGGGATCGTAGGCCAGCACCTCCATGTCGAAGCCGGTCGAACGCCGCGCCACCGCCTGGCCGATGCGGCCGTAGCCGATCACCCCGAGGACTTTGCGCCGGCCGCTCGCTCCGGTGCCGACGTCGCTGCCGAGGAAGAGGTTGGGGCCCCAGAGCTTGTAGCGCCCGGCGACCATGTAGGCGTGGGCCTCTACCACCCGCCGGGCGACCGCCATCAGCAGCGCCCAGGTGAGGTCGGCGGTGGTCTCGGTCAGGACGCCGGGGGTATTGGCCACCGGGATGCCGAGCTCGGTCGCCGCCGCCACGTCGATGTTGTTGTAGCCCACCGCCATCTGGGCCACGCCGAGCAGCCGCGGGTTGTGGGCCAGCACCTGGCGGTCGATCGGCTCGGTCAGGAGCGGCAGCAGGACGTCGCAACGCGCGACGCCGTCGAGCAGCGCCTGGCGATCGAGGCCCCGCTCCTCGTCCTCCTGGCCGATCACCAGCTCGACGCCGGCCTGGCGCAGCAACTCGAGTCCGGCGTCGGGAATCTTGCGCGTGACGAAGACGGTCGAGGTTTCGCTCATCCCCACAGGTTCTCCTCCGCGAGAAAGGCCGCGAACCCGTCGCGATCGGCGGCCGCTTCGGCGAGACGGGCGACGGCGCGTTTGAGGTTGTCGAGGCCGGTGGCGATCGACAGACGCAGGAAGTGCTGGCCCTCGGCGCCGATGCGGCCGAAGGAGTTGCGATCCATGGTGGCGACGCCGTGGCGGTAGAGCAGGAACATCTGCAGCATGGTCGCCGGGCTGGTCCGCTGCCGGGCGGCGGCGGGCAGGGCCTCGTAGGCCTCGAGGATCCCCAGGCGTTCGCACAGGCCGGCGACGTTGGGAAAGACGTAGAACGCCCCCTTGGGCATCTGGCAGCGGATGCCGTCGATGGCGTTGAGCGCCGGCACCACGTAGTCGCGCCGGCGGGCGAAGGCGGCGACCATCCCGGCCACCGCGTCGCGCGACGCCGGATCCTCGTAGGCGGCGCGGCCGGCCTCCTGGATGAAGGGCGGCACGCAGGACACCAGGTTGATGTTGAGCTGCTTGAACGCCGCCGCCTCCTCCGCCGTCGGCAGGAGCGCCCAGCCCAGACGCCAGCCGGTCATGGCGAAGCCCTTGGAGTGACCGCTGACCAGGATGGTGCGCTCCGCCATCCCCTCGCAGCTGGCGATGCTGTGGTGGCGCACGCCGTCGAAGAGAATGTGTTCGTAGATCTCGTCGGAATAGATCCGCACCTCCGGCCGGCAGCGCCGGCGGATCACCTCGGCGACGCCCTCGATGTCGTCGCGCGACAGCACCCCGCCGGTGGGATTGGAGGGCGAGCAGAGGATGATCACCTTGGTGCGCTCGCTGATCAGCGCCTCCAGATCGTCCGCGGTGAAGGCGAAGCCGCGCTCCTCGGTCAACTGCAGGGGCACCGGTCTGCCGCCGGCGAAGGTCACCCACGACTCGTAGATCGGAAAACCCGGGCTGGGGTAGATCACCTCGTCCCCCGGGTCGACGTGGGTCAGCAGGGTGTAGCCGATCGGCGGCTTGGCGCCGGGGGTGACCACCACCCGCCCCGGATCGACCTCGAGGCCGCGGCTGTCGCGCAGGTGGCGGGCGATCGCCCGGCGCAGGGGCAGGATGCCCGCCGGGTCGCAGTAGTGGCTGTTGCCGGCCTCGATCTCGCGGATCGCCACCCGATTGATGTGCGGCGCGCTGTCGAAATCGGGCTCGCCGAGGTTCAGCCGGATGACGTCGACGCCGCGGGCGGCGGCGCGGGCGATGTCCTCGCCGAGCTTGAAGGCGTTCTCGGTGCCGAGGGTGGCCATGCGGCCGGCGAGCAAGGCCATCGTCGAGCTTCTCCTTTCTGCGGTTTGCTGCGCGGTGGTCTACGGTGACGATCGACGATCCGATTCTAGAGGCGGCGCCGAGGCACGGTCAAGGACGGCCGGCCGTCCTCGGCGGGGGAGCGAATGCGATAGTCTGACGAAAGGATCTCAACGCTCGCGACACAACCGGAGTGTGAGCACCGTACTCGTCATGCCTCGTTCGAAGGAGCCCCACCTTCCCCCGGCGCCGGCGGCGCGCGAGCCGGCGCGGCTGCGGACGCCGACCTCCGACGTCCTGCCGCGGGCGGTGGTGCGCACCCTGCTGCTCACCGATCTGGTCGGCAGCACGGCGCTGGTCGAGGAGCTCGGCGACAAAAAGGCGGCGGAGGTGATCAGCTGCCACGATCGGGTGGCGCGCGATCTGCTGGCGCAGACCGACGGCCAGGAGATCGATAAGTCCGACGGCTTTCTGCTGCTCTTCGCCCGGCCCCTCGAGGCGGTGACCTACGCCCTCGCCTTTCACCGGGCGCTGGCCGAGCTGTCGGCCGAGCTCGGCCTGACCCTGGCGGCGCGGGCCGGCATCCACCTGGGGGAGGTGCTGGTGCACGACAACGACCCCGGCGACGTCGCCCGCGGCGCCAAGCCGCTGGAAGTCGAGGGCCTGGCCAAGCCGATGGTGGCGCGCCTCGCCGGCGCCGCGCAGGCGGGGCAGACCCTCCTCACCCGCGGCGCCTTCGACCTGGTGCGCCGCGCCGCCGCCGGCGGCGCCCTCGGCGACGAGCACCTGCGCTTCGTCGAGCACGGCACCTACCTCTTCGACGGCATCCGCGAGCCGGAACGGATCTTCGAGATCGGCGTCGCCGGCCGGTCGCCCCTCACCCCCCCGCCCGACGGGCCCAAGGTGCGCCGCTGCAGCGACTTCAGCGGCGCCTTGCCGCGGCTGGACGAGATCACCGGCAGCATCCGCTCGATGGCCGCCGGCGGACCCCGGGCGGGGCTGCGCCGCCATCTCCTCGCCGCCTCCGCCTTCGTCCTCCTGGCGGCCGGCCTGTGGGGCTTCCTCGCGCCGCGGCCGGCGACCGAGCGACCGGCGATGCGGCGGTCGGTGGCGGTGATGGGCTTCAAGAACCTGGCCCAGCGCACCGACGCCGCCTGGCTGTCGAGCGGCTTGTCGGAGATGGTGCGGGCGGAGCTCGCCGCCGGCGACGGCCTGCGTCTGATCGCCGGCGAGAACGTCGAGCGGGCCAAGCTCGAGCTCGGCCTCGACGAGGGCGCAACCCTCGCCGCCGACACCCTGGCACGGCTGCGCACCAACCTCGGCACCGACCTGGTGGTGATGGGCTCCTACCTGGCGATGCCCGAGCCGACCGAGCGCCTGGTGCTGGTGCTGAGCGTCCAGGACACCGCCAGCGGCGAAACCGTCGCCACCCTGCGCGAGCCCGGCAGCCAGCAGCGGATCTTCGAGCTGGTCGCGCGCCTCGGCGACCGCCTGCGGCGCGAGCTCGGCGTGGACGCGGCCGCGGGCGCCGCGGCGGCGCGCGCCAGCCTGCCCCAGGTCGCCGGCGCCCTGCGCCCCTACGCCGAGGGGCTGCGCGAGCTGCGCCGCCACGAGTACGTCGTCGCCCGCCGCCACCTCGCCGAGGCGATCGACGCCGAGCCCGAGCACCCGCTGGTGCGCGCCGCCATGGCCGAGGTCCTCGCCGCCCTGGGCCACGACCGGCAGGCGGCGGAGGAATCGGTGCGGGCGGTGGCGCGGGCCGGCCGGCTGCCGGCCGAGGAGCGGCGCTACGTCGAGGCCCGCCAGCACGAGATCGCCAAACGCTGGGACGAGGCCGCCGTCGCCTACCGCCGGCTCTATGACGCCTATCCCGACAACGTCGACTACGGCCTGCGGCTGGCGCATGTCCTGACCATGGCGGGGCGCGGCGAGCGGGCGCTGGCGGCGGTCGGCGCCCTCCGCGCCCTGCCGCCGCCGGCCTCGGGCGATCCGCGCCTCGACCTCGCCGAGGCCGACGCCGCCGGCTCCCTCTCCGACTTCGAGCGGATGCTGGCGGCCTCGCGGCGGGCGGCGGCGCGGGCGGAGGGGCGAGGGGCACGGCTCCTCCACGCCGAGGGGCAGCTGCTCGAGGGCACCGCCCTGGTGCGGCTGGGACGGCTGGCCGAGGCGCGTGCCGCGGTCGGCGCGGCCCGCACCATCTACGCCGCGGTCGGCGACGTCAACGGCGAGGCGCGGGCCTTGAACCGCCTGGGGTCGGTCACCGGCCGCGAAGGGCGCTACGACGAGACCCTGGAGATCTTCGAGGAGGTCCTCCTGATCATGCGCCGGGTGGGCAACCACAGCGGCGTCGCCACGGCGCTCAACAACGTCGGTGCCGTGCGCCGCTGGCAGGGCAAGCTGGCGGCGGCGGAGGCGGCCTTGCGCGAGGCGCTGGACCTGCGACGGGAGAGCGGCCACCTGCGGTTGGAGGGCACCGTGCGCAGCAATCTGGCGGAGGTGCTACTCGACCGCGGCGAGGTCGAGGAAGCCCGGCGGCAAGCCGCTGAGAGCCTGAGGCTGGCGCGATTGAGCGGCAGCAGCCTGGACGCCGACGTCGCAAGCCTGGCGCTGGCCGAAGTCGAGCTGGCGACGGGCGCGGTCGAGGAAGCCCGCGGCCTTCTGCAGGCGGCGCTCCCCGGCGTCCGCGCGCGCGGCGACTCGCACACCACCTCCCCCTACCTCCTGCTCCTCGGCCGCACCGCCCAGCTGGCCGACGACCTGCCGGCGGCGCAGCGGCATTACGACGAAGCCCTGCGCCTGGCGGAGAGCGGCGCCGACCGGCCGCGCATCGCCCGCTGCCGGCTGGCCCTGGCCGGCCTCGCCGCCGACGCAGGGCGCCTGGCGGCGGCGGGCGAGGAGCTCGAGCGGGTGCGGAACGACCTCACCGAGGTCGATCTGCCGGAGCTCCACGTCCGCCTCCACACCGCCCAGCTGGCCGTCGCCCTGGCGCGACGTCACGCTTCCGCGATCGCCGACAGGCGCCGGCAGCTGGCCTCCTACCTGCCCCGCAGCGAGCATCGCCGGGCCGAGCTCGAGGCCCGCATCGTGCTGGCGCGCGCCGGCGGCGGCGACGGCGGCGTAAAGGCCCTCGCCGGCGTCACCGCCGAGGCCGAGGAATTGGGTTTCGAGGTCCTGGCGCTGGCGGCGCGGCTCGAGCGGGGACGCCTCGAGCGGGCGACCGGCCAGGCCGGCGACCCGGCGGCGTTCGACCGCATCGCCGAGGACGCCGGCCGCCTCGGCCTGCTGCGCCTCGCCCGCCAGGCGACGGCGCTGGCGGCCGGCGTCTGAGCCTCACTTCTTCTTTTTCTTGGCCGATCCGGTCGCCGGCGGCTCGTCGTACCGGGCCGGCGGCGGGTGAAAATCGAGGTCCGGATAGGCCGGCGCGGCGAGCGCCGGCGCCGCGGGGCCGCCACCGCCCCCCATGTAGATGTGGATCACGTTCGCCCCCTGGGCGATGCTGGCGGCGGGAGCGCCGAGGCCGAGGGTGCTGGCCGGAACCTGGGTCAGCTCGCCGGCGTCGCCGAGGTGCTCGACCTTGGTCACGGCACGGCTGTCCGGATCGACGGTGACGAGATACTTGAGATTCTTCTTCTTGGCCACGGGGTCCTCCTCTGAACGCGGGTTTGCTGAAGATTGCAGGTCTAGGCACGTCGCGCCGCGCTCAATCCGGGCGGCGGACGCTCGGACAACTGCTCGGGGGCGGGCAGGAGCGCCAGGGTGATCAGCTTCGAGCCGATCTCGGCGACGGCACCCTCGGCGACGAGCCGGCGCAGCTCCCGGCCGGCGCCTCGCCGGTCCCCGCCGTCGAGCATGGCGCCGGCCCGCGCCAGCGCCTGGCGACGGCCGGCCGGCCCGTCGCAGGCCAGGAGCAGGGCGAGGGCCCGGGGGCTCAGGCGCCGGGCCCGCCGCGGTCGATCGAAGCGCCGGTCGACCAGCACGTAGCCCCCCTGCCAGTGGGGCTTCGCCGCCAGCTCCCCCTGGCTGCCGGACTCGTAGCGCGCCCACCACTCGCGCCGCCGGCGCTCGAGGGCATAGCCCCGCCGCACCGCCTCGTCGAGCCCCGGCTGCCGGTAGCGGAAGAAGTAGGCCAGCTCGACCAGCTGCGCCTCGTCGAAGGGGTAGACGTGGCGGTAGGCCGGCAGCGGCTCGATGGCGGTGAAGCCCCTCCCCCGCCAGTCGGCGAAATTGGGGCTGAAGCGGTCGAGGCGGATCAGGGCGCAGCTCTTCGGCGGCCGCAGGTGGGGGATCTGGCTCATGATCCGCAGGTTGCGCTCGTAGGCTGCCGCCGGCTCGCCGGGGAAACCGAAGAGGACGTTCCACGCCGGCTTGATGCCGAGCTCGGCGCACCAGCGCAGGAGGGCGACGTTCTGGGCCGCGGAGGCGCCCTTCTGCATCAGCCGCAGGGTGTCGTCGCAGAAGCTCTCGATCCCCGGCTGGACGTCGCGGACGCCGGCGGCGTGCAGCAGCTCGACCTGCCGGCGGCGCAGGTTGGCCTTGATCTCGAAGAACTTCTCCCCCTCCCCCGGACGCGACGCCCAGAAGGGCAGCAGGTCGTCGAAGTAGGCCATGCTGAGGATGTTGTCGGTGAACTGCAGCGGCATGGCGCCGTAGCGCGCCAGCAGCTCGTCGCTCTCCGCCACCACCCGCCGCCAGTCCTTGGCGCGGAAGCGCATGGTCGAGCCGTTCAAGCCGCAGAAGGTGCAGTGGGACTTGGCGCCCCACCAGCAGCCGCGGGAGGCCTCGAGCATCAGCCACGGCCGGCCGGGCTCGCCCGCCCGCGGCGCCCGGCCGCGGGAGGCCCTGCGGGCGGCGCGGAAGTAGTCGTCGAAGTCGGGGGTGGGCAGGCGGTCGAGGCGGACCATCGGCCCGCGGCCGGCCGGCCGGCTGCCGTTGCGGCGATGGAGGAAGCCCGGCGGCACCTCCAGGCGGCGGCTTTCCCCCGCCTTGACGGCGCGCAGATTGCGGCATAGGGCGGGGAAGGAGACGTCGGCTTCGCCGGTGGAAACGAAGTCGAGGAAATCGAAGCCTTCGACGTAGGGCCGGCCCATGCCGGCCTCGAAGTTGGCGCCCCCCACCGCCAGCAGCACGTGGGGGTAGCGCCGGCGGATGAGCCGCGCCAGGCCGAGGGAAGCCAGGGTCTGCTCGAAGGTGCTGGTGAAGCCGACGAGGTCATAGCGCCCCCAGTCGCAGGACTCGAGGGCCAGGCGCAGAAAGCCCGGCGCCGCCGCCCGCGCCGCCCGAATCGCCCCGCGGTCGGCCTTCACCACCCCCCACAAGGGGTCCTCCAGCACCTCCCGCTCATAGGACTCCCAGGTCGAGAAGCGCTCGCCGTAGAAGGCCTGGGAGAAGGCCCACTCGCCGCCGAGGGCGGTCATCGGCAGGCGCCCGGCCATGGTCGCCCACGCCGCGCTCCCCAGCAGCCGCCAGAAGGTCAGGTTCAGGTACTTGACCTCGCAGTCGATGCCCTCCCGGCGCAGCGCCGCCTTGAGCAGACCGACCGCCAGGTTGGGGCGATCCACCGCAGCGAAAGGCATGACGACGAGAGCGACTCGCACCGGCTCGATCCTCCAATCGATCGCGTCGGCGCGCCGTGCCCTCTCCGACCCGCTCTCCAGCGACCGTGCTTGCACCGTCTTCGAAAACCTGGTAGCACGGTAACAGACTCTTGCCGGCGGCCGCAAGGTCGCATCCCGCGGCGCCGCCGACGCCATGCGCACCATCGTCCCCATCCCCTGCGTGCTCGCCCTGCTGGTGGCCGCCTGCCGGGCGCTGCCGGCGGCCGACGACGCGGCGCCGGAGATCCTGGCCGACGTGGTCTCGGTGCGGGTCGAGGGGGAGGCCGGCGCCTACCGCTTCGCCGTCGGCATCGCCAGCCCCGATCAGGGGTGCGAGCAGTACGCCGACTGGTGGGAGGTGGTGAGCCCCGACGGCGAGCTGATCCACCGCCGGGTGCTGCGCCACAGCCACGCCGGCGAGCAGCCCTTCGTGCGCAGCGGCGGCCCGATCCCCCTCGCCGCCGGCGACGTCGTCTGGGTGCGAGCCCACATGCACCCGACCGGCTACGGCGGCCGCGCCTTCCGCGGCTCGGCCGGCGGGGGATTCCACCCCGCCGAGCTCCCCGCCTCCTTCGCCGCCGAGCTCGAGACGGCACCCCCGCAGCCGCCGCCCTGCGCCTGGTGACGGCGCGGCGGGCGGCGGCGCCCGGGCCCCGGGGTGCAAGGCCGCCAGCCGGCCTTCTTGGCGGCTAGTCGCCGGGCGAGCCGTCGCCGGCCGCAGCGGCCGCCGGCCGCTCCACCGCCTCGATGGCGACGAAGGAGGAATCGCGCACCTCGAGGCCGGCGGCGAAGGACTCGAGGAAGACGTAGTAGATCCCCGCCGACGGCGGCGTGAAGCGGGCTTCGTAGAGCCCGTCGCCGGCGGCGCTGGCGGGCAGGCGGGCGTGCCAGGTACCGGGCACCCGCATGACCATCGCCCTGAGGTCGGTCAGGTCGCTGCGCGGCGTCTGGGTCTTCGGATCCTTCAGCCGGAAGCGCAGCACGGTTTCCGCCGCCACCGGGACCTCGCGCTGCTCGATCAACGGCTCGATGGCGAGCGGCCGGGCGGCGGCCTCGGCCCGCTGCGCCTCCGGGTCGGGCTCCACCTCGAAGGGGAAGCAGTGGGTCAGCTGCGGGGCGTCGAGGAAGAAGGCGAGGTCGTAGCGCCCCGGCCGTCGCAGCTTGACGGTGGTCTCGTAGACCCCGGGCTCGCGCTCCTCCAGGCTGCGATCCACCACCGCCACCGCGCGCGGCCGGCGGCCGTAGTTCTTGAAGTGGCCCATCGGCGCCGCCATGCCTTCCTTGTAGTAGTAGATCAGCCCGTCCTCCGGGTTGGAGATCAGCACCGCGGTGGCCCCCGGCGCCTGCACGATGCCCGGCGCCAGGCTGGGGTGATCGGTCCGGCCCGGCGGATGCTGGCCGCCGGGGAAGTCGACCACCGGTACCGGCCGGCCGGCGATGCCGAGGTCGCCCAAGGGGATCATCAGCACGATCTCGCTGCCCTGGTGGCGGACGTAGGCCAGCTCGTCGGTGAAGGCCACCTGATCCGGCCGGTCCTCGACGTCGGCGGTCTGCACCACCCGGTTCTGCGCCGCGCTGACCACGTAGACCTCGTCGGTCTCCGGGTTGACCGCCAGCGCGACGCGCTCGCCGGGAGCGAAGCGGATCGCCTCCACCCCGGGCGCCACCTGCATCCGCGCCACCACCCGGCGGCCGTCGCCGTCGACCGCCACGATGGTGCCGGCGGCGCGGTGGGTGACGTAGGCGGCGCGCGCCATCGCCGAGTAGGCGATCGACGTCGGATCGCGATCCGTGGCCACGTCGGCGACCTTGCGCAGGCTGCGGACGTCGATCACCGATACGGTGCCGGCGTCCCGGTTGGTGACGAAGGCCAGGCGGTCGTCGGCCGACAGGACGAGGTCGTGCTCCCCGGCGCCGGTCTCGATCGCCGCCACCGGCGCCAGCCGGTCGGCGTCGATCACCACCACGCCGGAGCCGCCGTCGCCCCCCGGTGCGGCCGACGCCGCCCACAGGTAGCGCCCGTCCCCCGCCAGCGCCAGGCGCCGCGGCCGCGGCCCGGCGTCGACGTTCCGGATCACCCGCCAGTCGGCGAGGGAGATCACCGCCACCTGGCCGGCGTCGGGCATCGAGACGTAGAGCCGCTGGCGCTCCTCGTCCAGCACCCAATCCTCGCCGTTGCTCTTGAGGAAGATCAGGTCGAGCAGCTTGCTGCCGCCGAAGCCGAAGAGCGGATCGACGACGGTGATGGTGGCGTCCTCGTTGAGCGCCAGGACGTAGTAGACGTTGAGGTCGAGCTCGGGCTGCGCCAGCAGGGTGCCGCCGATGAAGCCCGCCACCTTCTCCTTGCAGGCCTTGGGCGGCTCCAGCAGGTCGTCGACCGGCAGGCGGTCCATCCAGGCGGCGGGATAGAGGCTGGACAGGGGCGTGCCGCTGGTGGTGTCGCGGATGGCGAAGCGCACCCGCACGTCGTCGCCTTCGCGCAGCTTGCCGTCGGGATGCGGCGTCAGCGGCTCGAGGCGCATCTCGACGGCGATCCCCTCGTGCTCCAGACGCTGCTCGAGGGCCGGTGCGGCGCCGTCCGCTGCGGGGTCGTCCGGCGCGGCGGCGGCCGGCGCGGCGCCGATGACGGCGGCGAGGAGGAGGAAGAACGCGGCTGACGGCGTCACGGGCAGACGGGAAAGGAACGTCAACATGATGGTTCTCTCCAGGGTCGAGGTGAAAAGGGGCGGGCACGGCCCGTCGGCCGTGCCCGCGTGAGATGCCCGTGCTCAGGGAACGACCCTGAGGATGCCCCACATGCCGTTGTCGAGCAGCCAGGGCGGGTAATCCTTGTACAGGTAGTCACCCGCCTTCTGCAGCGCGCCGCCGGCGCCGTGGAGCAGCACGGCGTCGAAGTGGTTGGTTGGGCCGTGGCCGTGGCGAGCGCCCTCGACCTCGGAGTTGGGGTTGTCGCCGATCACCGTCGAGCCGGCGAGGTAGGGTTCCTTCTGCCACAGGTGGCCGAAGATCTCCGGCACGTGGGCCTGGGTGTGGCCGCCCGGGTGGACGAAGCGGAAACGCACCGGGGTGCCCACCTTCGCCGTCAGGATCGGCGTCTCGGGATCGCCGTGGACGGTGCTCGAGAGCACGTCCGAGAAGTCGAAGTTGGCGAACGCCCCCGGATCCGACTCCGGCAGATGACCGGTGCGGAACCACAGCGGCTCGGTGCGGTAGTTGATCGCCTTCTGACCCGACTCGGTCGGATCCTCGTTGACCAACAGGCTGTGCACCGGATCGCCGTCGCGGTAGCGCAGGTTGACGTCGTTCTGCCAGATCGCCACCAGCTCGCGGAAGGAGGTGCCGTCGGGCAAGGAGACGGTCGCCGTGGCGCGGGTCTTGACCAGCCGCTCGCCGAAGGCGTCGGTGACCGTCTCCCAGTCCTCCTGCCAGGTGGCGCCCACCGGCTCGATGATCAGCGCCCCGACCGCGCCCTTGTTGGTGTGCTTGATCGGGTCGGAGGACACCAGGCCGGTGGCACCGAATTCGATCGGCCGGAAGGAGATCGCGTTGTTTTTCGCCTTCACCTCGCCGGCGAACCAGTGGTAGACGATCGACTCGCCGGGAAGCACCGTATTCTTCGCCACCGCCTGCTGGTTCAGGCCGACGTTGGCGCCGTCGCTGCGGCGGATGTCGTAGTGCACCAGCTGCGGGTGGAGCCCGACCTCGAAGGAGGGGTCGACCTCGTTGGCGTTGAAGCGCTCGACGATCATCGGCATGGCGTTGTAGCCGTCGAGATCGGCGTACCAACTCGGCAGCTCGTTGTGCAGGACGACGCGGATGCAGTCGCCGGCCCGCGCCCGCAGGATCAGCGGCTCGCGCTTGACGTTCTGCTTGAGCCGCGGCCGCGGTACGAGGCTGCCGGGGGGCGTCACCCAGTTGAGGTCCGAGCTGTAGACGAACATGATCGCCGTCGGATCGTGCAGCGGACCGCTCTCCGGACCGACCGGCAGGGTCTTCGAGTTGTAGACCAGGTCGCCGGTGGGGCCGGGGTCGTCCTGCAACGCCTCGGCGGCGGCCACCGCGGTGATGTCGAACTTGACGATGTTGGCCCCCGCCGGGCAGTTGATCTTGAGGGTCGGCGCGGAGTCGGTCGGGCTGCGCGGGATGAAGGCGCCGCCGAGGTCCGGATCCTTGGTGTCGACGGTCTGGTACTTGCTCTCCTCTTCCGGATCCGCCACCCGGCCGGCGGGGTTGATGTCGTTCAACGCCACCAGGTCGGTACGCAGGCCGCGGTAGAGCCGCAGCAGGCCCCAGGTGCCGTTCCACTGCGCTTCCGTCGCGCTGCTCGGCTTGTAGAGGAAGTCGGCGTGCTCGCCGTCCGACAAGCTGAGGACGCGCGGGATCTCCATGTCGAACCACTGGGAGATGCCCATGTGCTGGGAGTTGCGGAAGCCGGAGTTGCGGTAGTCGGGCTCGAACAACCACTTGAGGCCGTGAGCGCTGAAGTTGTGCTCCTCCTCATGGGCACCGACCAGCACCCGCACGTGCACCCGGTCGCCCTCGTAGGCCCGCAGCACGGGGGTGAAGGGATCGCCGGGGGCGAGGTCGGCGGTCAGCGGCGGATAGAAGAGGGGCTGGACGTCGTAGTCGTCATCCGCCCGGTCGACGATCGACGAGTAGGCCCAGGAGAGATCCCCGGCCAGGCCGGCCGCCTGGGAATTGGTCGCCGGATCCCGCACCCGCAGGGCCACCGGCTCGTTGCGGTAGTTGACCGAGAACATGCCCGGATCGTCGGCCGAGATGGCCTCGGGGCACGGCGGCAGGGGCAAGGCCACCGGGACGGCCAGCGGGCCGTCCTGGTCGGCGGTCGAGGTCGGGCACACCTTGGGCTTGAGGTAGAGCCACGGCAGGCCGACGTCCTCCGGCGTCCGCCGCCCTGGCGGGTTGATCGCCCGCGGCGGATCGGCGTAGCCGAGGCCGTCGGGGGAGAGATCCGGGCAGGCCGGCGAGCCCGGCTCGTAGGCGAGCTGGAAGTCGCCGAACTCGAGCATGAACTCGCGGTAGGTCTCGTCGGCGGCAACGCCGTCGATCACCGCCTGCCAGCTGGTCGGACCGCCGTCCTGGGTGAGGGCGGGGCCGCCGTTGACCGACAGGGGCTGACCGGTCTCGTTGTGGAACCACTGGGAGCCCTTGGGCTCGACCACCAGGCCGGCGTAGAGCCCGGCCTGCTGGTGGGTCGAGGGCCCGAAGTGGTCGTGGGTGAAGACGGTGTGGAGGGTGCGGTCCTTGTACTGGGTGGTCAGCAGCGGATCGACCCACCAGCGCTGCACCGTCGCCTGCACCCCGAAGACCTCGCTGTGGCCGTCGCAGTCGGCGTCGATCTCGCCGAAGATCTCCTTCAGCGTGGGATGGGTCTCGGGCAGGGGGCAGGTGGCGGTGGCGGGACCCTGGAAGGTGCAGGGCAGCGGAAAGCCCTCGGCGTCGTAGAGCGTCGGCTCGCAGCCGTTCTGCCGCCGGATGGCGCAGATGCGCTCCTGCACCTCTTCGGGGGCGAAGGTGCCGTCCTCGTAGTTGAAGCCGTTGGCCGAGCCGTCGGAGGAGGTGACGTCGAACTTCACCAGGTGGATGTGCTGGCCGAGGATGTCGGTCGGGGTGCGCACCTGGTAGTCGTCCAGGTGGTACTCGTGCGGCACCAGGTTGGCGAGCCAGAACTCGATGCACTCGCCGCTCTCGGCGCGGAAGAAGAAGGGCTCCGGCGGCCGCGTGCCGTCCAGGGTCGGACGCACGTCGCCCCACAGGGCGATCATGCGCTGCTGCGGGAAGTGCCAGCCCGACTTGTTGAGGATGGCGTTGACCTGGATGTCCGCCGCCTTGTAGTAGCGCATGTCGGTGATCGGATTGCCCGCGTCGTCGATGCAGGGATCGGCGTAGGGGGCGCCCTGCTGCGGTGGCGCGCCGTTGACCTCGAAGGTCGCCGGCAGGCCCTCCGGCGTCAGGGTCGGATGACCGCCGGGCTGGGCGTGGAAGTTCATCGCCACCACCTCTTCCGGCTCGCCGGCCTCCGACAGGTACTGGACCGCCATCGTGTCGATCACCTTCTCGAACGACAGCCGGGTCTCCTCGCTGAGGGCGGCGCCGTCGAGCACCACGTGGCGCGGCAGGCCGCCGTCGATCGGATTGCCGAGGCTGTCCTTGGCGAAGTCGAGCGGCGGGTGCGGCGGCCGGTGGCCGGCCTTGCCCGGGATCCAGAAGGGATAGCCCGGATTGCCGCTCAGGGCGCCGGGGAAGTTGAAGTCGACGTCGCCGTCGACCAGCCGCACCGCGTCCGGCACCGGCGCCATCGCCAGGGTCGGCATCGGCACCACGCCGGGGATCGGCGTACCGGCGGCGATCTCGCCGTCGGGCAGGGCGCGGGTGGTGTCGACCACCACCTGGTTGTCGGCGTTCCGGTGGTTCACCGGCTGGCCGAGGGCGTTGAGCTCGGTGCCCAGCTCGAGCACGTCGTGCACCCGCCACATGGCCCACATGCCCTGGGCGAAGTGGGGGTAGAAGTGGCAGTGGAAGATCGAGTCGCCGGCGGTACGGTTGCGGTTGCCGCTACCCTCGTAGGCGATCTCGTAGCTGAACGACGTCCCCTGGCCGATCGACTGGCTGTCGAGGTAGGAGGAGGTGTCCTCCTTCGGCGTGTGCAGCCACTGATGGGCGTGGAGGTGGAAGATGTGGTGATCGTCGGTTCCGGCGTGCAGGTTGCGGAACTTGACGTGGTCGTTCAGGTAGCTGTGGTAGACGTTCGACGGATCGTCCGGATAGAGCGCCACCGTCGCCTTGGGGCCTTTCTTCGGCGTGCAGTTGAGGCCGTTGTCGAGGATGTCCTGCGAGTCGCAAGGCGCGTTGGCCGGCGTGTCGACGATCATCGCCGGGTCGCCCACCGCCCAGGCGCTGAGGAAGAACTCCTCGTACTTGCACTCCGGGCAATCCCACATCGGGCCGACCTCCAGCCGGTTGGCGAGGATCTCGGCGCCGATGCCGCCGGTGCCGTAGTTGATGGCGAAGGAGTCGCGCACGCTGTGCAGGGTGTGGGAGAGGATCTGGTCGTTGAACTGCGGGAAGGCCTGCACCACGTCGATCTCGTCGTGGAAGATGATGGTGAACTCGCGGAACGGCTCCTGGCGATTCGGGTAGACATGGGTGCTGGGCAGGTAGTTGGTGAACGGCCCGCCTCCCGGACCGGTGATGATGGCGGTGAGGTCCGAGTACACCAGGTTGTCGCTCCCGTCGCGCATGCGCAGGAACGGTTTGCCGCCGGCGTCGGCGGCGTAGTAATCGATCACCGGGTAGCTCTTGCCGTCCGGCCCCGTCTTCCAGCCTTTGATGACCTTGTCCATCACCTCCTTGGTCACCTGGCTGCGGAACCACTCGCTGCCCCGCGGCTCGACGTTGACGGCGCCGAAGAGGCCGTCGGAGATGGTGCCGCCGTCGGCCTCGCCGCCGACCATGGTGCCGGCGTTGTAGAGCAGGAAGGTGCCCTCGGCCTCGGCGTAGAGGTAGTAGGTGGTGCTGTTGCCCGGGGTGACCAGGCTGCTCGGATTCCCGCCGACGTAGGAGCCGTCGTCGAGGGGGCCGGTCACCCACTGCATGCCGACCACGTGGATGCCCGCCGGCCGCGGATCGCTGAGGCGGTTGGTGAACTTGATCCGCAGGCACTCGCCCTCGTTGACCCGCAGCACCAGGGGCCGCGGCCGCTTGTCCGGCCGCAGGCGGTAACCCTGCGGGGTGCTGATCACGTCATGCGACAGGGCGTAGAGCTTGCCCTGCGGCGCGAAGGCGCCGAGACGGTTGTAGTAGATCGGCTGGTCGATGGCGACGACGTCGGCGTAGACCCAGCCGTCGCAGGCGGCGGGGCCGATCGACGGTGGCTCGCTCACCACCTGCGCTGCCACCGGCGACGCCAAGGCCGCGATCAAGACGGCGGCCAGGACGGCGCCGGGAGCGCCGAGGAGATGGGGCAGACCGAGCTGCCGGGCTTGCTTCGAGCATCTCATTTCGCTTCCCCTTTAGTCTCGTCGTGGAGCCCTCGGGCTCCGGGTCCTGAGGTCATGACAACCCAACGTCATGCGATCTGGAGGGGAAGCTAGCGAGGCGGGGATTACAGAGATCTTAAAAGCCGGGCGCGATCGTCCGGCGGGGCGGCGGGAGCGGCGGCGGGCGGGCGCGGGCAGACCGCCGTCCCGCCGGGGACGGACGGCAGGGAGGGCGCCGGCGGCGGGCGGGGGTCAAGAGCGCTCGGAGCGCAGCACGTAGCCCGCTCCATGGACGGTGTGGATCAGACGCTTGTCGCGCCCGTGGTCGATCTTCTTGCGCAGCCGGTGGACGTAGACGTCGACCACGTTGGCCATCGAATCGAAGGCCGAGTCCCACACGTGCTCTTCGATGTCGGCGCGGCTCACCACCTCGTCCTTACGCACCAGCAGGTACTCGAGCAGGGCGAACTCCCGCGCCGACAGCTTGACCTCCTCGCCGCCGACCGTCACCCGGCGGCGGTTGCGCTCCAGCACCAGGTCCCCCGCCTCGAGGCGCAGGTCGAGGACCTTGTCGCGGCGCCGCAGCAGGCTGCGCACCCGCGCCACCAGCTCCTCGAAGGAGAAGGGCTTGGTCAGGTAGTCGTCGGCGCCGGTATCGAGGCCGCCGACCCGGTCGGCGACCGAGTCGTGCCCGGTGAGCATCAGGATCGGCAGGCTGTGACCGGCCTCGCGCCAGGCCTCCAGCAGCTCGATGCCGGTCGGCGGCGGGATCGACCAATCGAGCACCACCAGATCGTAGTCGTTGACGAACATCAGCTCGTCGGCGCTGACGCCGTCGGTCGCCAGATCGACGGCATAGCTGTTGTCGTTGAGCACTTCGCAAATCAGCGACGCCATCTTGGCGTCGTCCTCGACCACCAGGATCTTCATCGTTCCCCCCTCTCCCCCAGGCCGGCGCGGTCGACCTGCTCCCCAAACCCGGCGCCGGCAGGGCGTGTAGCCGTGAACGTGGCTCGAAGCGAGCGCGTTTGACGCTACTCTACCAGACCGCGGTACACCGGTGCGGCCGGCCGGCGTCCTTCAAGGCCTTCGTCGCGACAAGCCGCAGGTGCCTGGAGCTGCCAGGCATCGAGCCCTGGGGCGCCAAAGCGTGCTGGCGGTACGGCGCGGGGCGCCGGGGCTTACGAAGGGGCGCAGCTTCGGCGGGCTGCGGCCTCCCGGCGGCAGGCGGGCGAATCCTGTAGGCTAGACGCGGCAGATCTGACGAAAGGGATCAAGAATCGGGACGCGCCCCAGGGCTCGGCCGCTCGACGTCGAAGGCCTACGCCATCGGCGACGACCCCCCGGATGCGAGCTCGTCTCGTCAACGAACGACAGGAGACGGAACCCTCATGACGATCGGAACCCTCACCCGCTTGCGTCTCGCCCTGGCGCTCGCCCCGTTGCTGGTCACCGCCGGCGGCTGCGGCCCGCAACCTTCGACCCCGGGCCCGGACCCGGCGCCGGCCGGCACCGCCGAGGCGAACGGCACCGGCCGGGATCCGGCCTCGGCCCCTGCCGGCTCGTCCTCACTCCACTGCGATCAGCTGCCCTTTGTGGAGAACGTCTACTGGACGACGGATTACGGCCCGGCGGCGGCCAACGTCCGCTCCCAGCCGAGCAACTTCCTGCTCTGCGACGGACCGGCCTACGCCCTGTGCTACTACTCCGGCCCCGAGCCGTTGCCCTGCGTCGCCGACGAGGAGAAGGGCGTCGCCCACTGCGAGTGCTACGGCTTCCGCTCGTCGACCGAGACCTACGAGTATTCGATCGACGTCAACTCGATCTTGAATACCTGCGCCTACGTCGAGACCGTGCGCGATTGCGGCCACGACGGCAGCGACTGCGCGGGCCGGACCAACGCCGCCCCGGCCTGCCAGTACATGAACCAGCAGCCGCAGACGCTGTGGCCGGGGGCGGACCTGATCTCGACCTTCAGCCTCGCCAAGGAGTCGGAGTACGGCCAGGGCTGCACCCCGTGCTTCGGCGTCTACGCCGGCTGCATGACCGCGCCGTGCTACGAGCGGCGGAACGACGACGGCGAAACCGTGGTGATCTGCGACTGCCCGCTCTACGAAGGCCGCTATCAGGTCGGCCAGGACGGCGTGTCGTGCGATGCCGGCGAGGGCCTGGTGTGGTCGGCGTCCTACGACCCGAACGGCTGCCGTTCCGCCGGCGACGGCGGCGGAGGGACCGCGGGGGGGTAGGATGGCGGGCATGAGCGAGGGCTTCTCCCGCGACCTGATGCGGCTGGCCCTGGGGGCGATCGCCGGCCACCGCCTGCGCTCGGCCCTGTCGATGCTCGGCGTCGCCATCGGCATCGCCGCGGTGGTGCTCCTGACCTCGGTCGGCGAGGGCACCCGGGCCCACGTCCTCTCCGAGCTCACCCAATTCGGCACCCACGTGCTGATCGTCTCGCCGGGCAAATCGAAGACCCTCGGTCTGCCCGGGGTGCTCGGCGGCACCACCCACAAGCTGACCATCGACGACGCCCTGGCCATCGCCGAGCTGCCGGAGATCGAGGCCACCCTGCCGATGGCCTTCGGCCAGGCGCGGGTCGAGGCCGGCGGCCGCGGGCGCTCGGTGCTGATCTACGGCGTCACCCCATCGGTCTCGGTGGTGTGGGACTTCCGGGTGCGGCAGGGGGCCTTCTGGCCCGCCGGCGACCCCTACCGCGAGGCTCCCTACGCCGTCCTCGGGCCGACCCTGAAACGCGAGCTCTTCGATCAGGAGAACGCCCTCGGCCGCTTCGTGCGCATCGCCGGGCGGCGGTTCCGCGTCGTCGGGGTGATGGAGGACAAGGGGCGCATGCTGGGGCTCGACCTCGGCGACTCGGCCTACGTGCCGGTGGCCTCCGCTCTCTCCCTCTTCAACCTCAGCGAGCTGACCGAGATCGACGTTCTCTATGCACCGGCCGCCGGCTCGGAGCGTGCCGCGGCGGCGGTACGCGCCCTCCTCACCCGGCGCCACGACGGCACCGAGGACTTCACCATCCTCACCCAGGACGCCATGCTCGGGGTCTTCGACAACGTGATGAGCGTCATCACCTCGTCGGTCGGTGCCATCGCCGGCATCTCGCTCCTGGTCGGCGCCATCGGCATCCTGACCATGATGTGGATCGCGGTCGGCGAGCGCACCGCCGAGATCGGTCTGGTGCGCGCCATCGGCGCCACCCGCCGCCAGGTGCAGCTCCTCTTCCTCGCCGAAGCCGCCACCCTCTCCTTCCTCGGCGGCGCCCTCGGGGTCGCCGCCGGTCTCGGCCTGTGCACCCTGCTGCGCCTGCTGATCGCCGGCCTGCCCCTCGACACGCCGCCGCTCTACGTCCTCGCCGCCCTCGCCGTCAGCCTCCTCACCGGCCTCGCCTCCGGCGTCCTCCCCGCCCGCCGCGCCGCCGATCTCGACCCGATCGACGCCCTGCACGCCGAGTAGGCGACGGGGGGCTCCGGGTCAACCACCGGCCGCAACCGCCGGGCGGGCGAAGACGCCGGCGCGGGCGCGGTAGAGGTCGGCGCAACGCGGGCAGAGGCCGCGTTCCCGGCGCCACCGCGGGTGCGCCGCCCGCACCGCGGCGACCACCTCGGGCTCAAGGCCGTCGACCTCGTGGACGGCGCTGGGAAAACGGCACAGGGGACAGGGGGCGCCGGCGGCGGCAGCCGGCGCCCTCGCCAGCTCGAGGAGCTCGCCGTGGGTCGGGCGGGGGCCGTCGAGAAGACGTGCGGCGAGGGCTTCGCTCGTCGGCCCGAAGACGCGGCGGACGCGCTCCAGCGCCGCCGCCCGCGCCCCTTCCTCCGCCCGGCCGCGACGCAGCAGACGGCCGATGACGCTGGCCGACCAGAGGGCGGCGTAGCGCTCCCGCACCAGCTGGTCGTAGACCGGGCCGGCGGTCGACGCGGGCAGCTGCGGCCGGTAGCCGAAGGCGGGATCGATCATGTCGGCGACGTGCAGCAGCTCGCGCCGCAACAGCCCGCGCAGCCGACTCCCCTCGGCCAGGGTCCCGGGCCGCAGGTGCAGGGCGAGGAGACGGCGCCGGCGCCGCTCGCGGCCGCCGGCGGGGGCGACGTAGAGCTCCGCCCCCTCGTCGGCCGCGCGCCGTGCCGCGGCGACGCGGCAACGGGGGATGGCCGTTTCCAGCTCGGGGTACTCGGCCAGGACCTCGAGCAACGAACGCTCGAGGCCGAGGGCGAGGAAGTAGCGCCGGTAGAGGCGGCGGAAGGCGGCGTCGCGCGCTGCCGGATCGGCGACCGCGTAGCAGGCTTCGCGCCGCCGGTGGAAGGCCTGACGCCGCCTGTCGCTCCTCCCCGCCAGCGCCAGCCTCACCGCTTCCTCGACCAGCGGCTCCGCCAGCTCGAGCTTCACCGTCCGCCCCCCGCCGACGGGCCGCCGCCCAGCTGCACCAGCTCCTCCGCCGCCCCGCCGCACATCATCGGCAGATGGTCCTCCCGATCGGGCCTGAGCACCAGGTCGTCGGGGCCGGGATCGACGCCGAAACGGGCACAGTCCGCCAGGACGAAGCGCTGCAGGATGCCCCCGATGAGGCCGTAGAAGCCGCCGCCGTCGGCGCGCTCCAGGCGCGCTCCCAAGGCGGGGGCGAATCGCCCCAGGTGCCGGCTCAGGACCAGGCGCTGAGCCGCCGTCACCTCCTCCACCATCCCCTCGGCGTCGCCTTCGCGGGCGTAGGCCTCCTTGCGCGCCAGGAAGGCCATCAGCTCGAGTTGGCAGCAGACGTGATCCGGCCGCTCGCGGTGCGCCAGGCGCAGGCCGAAAGCGGCCAGCAGGCCCGCCAGGTCGGCCAGACGCTGGGGCTGCTGGAAGAGGGTGTCGTCGCCGTACTCGCCGCCGTAGAGCGGCACCGGGCCGCGCGCGGTGTGACCGAAGAGCCGGCGGTAACGCTCCGGCCGCGGCCGGCGCTCGGCGAGGGCGGCGGCCGCCTCGTCGCCGGCGCCGGCGGCGCGCAACGCCTCCGCC
>RFGL01000321.1 GCA_003697015.1 Acidobacteriota bacterium
CCCCGATCCTCATCACCCCCACCACCGCCGCGCGCTCCGCCGGCGTCCCCCGCCTCGCCCGCGACGGCGACCGCCTGATCGTCGCCTGGGTCGACGCCGCCAAGCCCTCCACCATCCGCGTCGCGTCGGTGGGGACGTAGGGCCGGAGCGCAGGGGCGTCGAGCCCTCCACCGGCCGCCTCCCGGTGGGGGCCCGGGCCGGTACGCGGGCGCCGGTTGGAGGGGCGGCGGCGTTCTGCGGATCGCGGCAAGAAAGGGGTTGACAAAGTGGACCGGCCTGGTCTAGATTCTATGGGCCGCTGTTGAGAATGAATCTCAATAGTGGCTCGCTCCGGCGAGCTCATTGTGCAGGCAGAACCATGACGAGTCATCCCATCATTCAGCGCGCAGGGTTATTGAGATTTAGTCTCAATAACGGGCCGACGCTGGATGCCGACTTGAAGGAGAACGCGAGCCATGTCGAGCCTTCAACTGTGCCCAGCCGTTGAGACGCGATCTCAAAAACCATCGGTGCGCTGGCTCCTCGCCGCCTCGCTGGCGGCGGTTGTGCTCGCCCCGGCGGCTGCCGCCGACGAGGCGCCGGCCGCGGCGACCGGGTCGCAGGCGGCGGTCGCGGCGGCGGACGGGGACGGGGCGAATCCGGAAGCCGCCACCGCCGCCGGTGACGACGCCCGCCGGGCGCAGGCCGCACGGCGCAGCACCGGCGACGCCGCCGCGCCCTCGTCGCCGCCGCCGCAGGCGGTGATCTACGACCGGGTGAGCGTCGTCGGCCGCAGCGACGGGATGATCAAGATCCCGGGCTCGGCCCACGTCATCGGCAAGGTGGAGATCGAGCGCTACGAGCACGACGACGTGCAGCGCTTGCTGCGCCAGGTGCCGGGGATCAACATCCAGGAAGAGGAAGGCTTCGGCCTGCGGCCCAACATCGGCATCCGCGGCACCGGCGTCGAGCGCAGCCAGAAGGTGCTGCTGCTGGAGGATGGGGTGCCGATCGCGCCGGCGCCCTACTCGGCGCCGGCGGCCTACTACAGCCCCAGCGCCGGCCGCATGGAGGCGATCGAGGTGCGCAAGGGCTCGTCGTCGATCCGCCAGGGGCCGCTGACCACCGGCGGCGCGATCAACTACGTCTCGAGCTCGATCCCCGATCGGCTCGGCGGCACCGTCGACGTCGCCGGCGGCGAGGACGGCACCGTCAAGCTCAAGGCCAACGCCGGCGCCACCTACGAACACTTCGCCTTCCTGGTCGAGACCTACCGCCTGGAGAACGACGGCTTCAAGCACCTCGACGGCGGCGGCGATACCGGCTTCGAGCTGCAGGACTACCTGCTCAAGCTGCGCCTGCAGAGCGGCGACGACGCCCGCGTCTACCAGGCTCTCGAGCTCAAGGCCGGCCACACCGAGCAGGACGCCGACGAGACCTACCTCGGCCTCACCCGGGCCGACTTCGACCGCGACCCCTACCGCCGCTACCGCGCCTCCCAGGAAGACCGTCTGGTCACCGATCACGACCAGGTCCAGCTGCGCTACTTCGTCCGCCCGCGGGCCGACCTCGACGTGGTCACCACCCTCTACCGCAACGACTTCTTCCGCAACTGGCGCAAGAACGAGCGGGTCCTGGGCGTCCGCAACAACCTTGTGCTCGACCAGCCCGAGCTCTTCGCCACCGAGCTCGCCATCCTGCGCGGCGACGCCGACAGCCCCGACGACGCCCTGACCGTGCGCAACAACCGCCGCGACTACTACTCCGAGGGCATCCAGTCCGCCGTCACCTGGCAGCTGCGGGGGGCGCGCACCCTGCACCAGCTGCAATTCGGCTTCCGCTGGCACCGCGACGCCGAGGACCGCTTCCAGGAGGACGACCTCTTCGCCATGCGCGGCGGCCGTCTGGTGCTCACCTCCCCCGGCGCCCCGGGCAGCCAGTCGAACCGCATCGCCGAGGCCGAGGCCCTCGCCTTCTTCGTCCAGGACGAGATCAGCTTCGGCAGGTGGACCCTGACCCCGGGCATCCGCTTCGAGTCGATCGATCTGATGCGCACCGACTACGGCCGCGACGATCCCCGGCGCCAGGGACCGACCAGCGTGCGCCGAAATGAGGTCGACGTCGCCATTCCCGGCCTCGGCCTGACCTACCGGCTGAGCCCCGAGCACTACGTCTTCGCCAGCGTCCACCGCGGCTTCTCCCCGCCCAGCCCGTCGAGCCGCGAGCCGGTCGACGCCGAGGACAGCATCAGCTACGAGGTCGGCACCCGCTGGGGGCGGGGCTCGAGCCAGGCCGAAGCGGTCTTCTTCTTCAGCGACTACGACAACCTCGTCGGCACCGACACCCTGTCGAGCGGCGGCGGCGGCACCGGCGATCAGTTCAACGGCGGCGCCGTGGAGGTGCTGGGGCTCGAGCTGTCCTACGTCACCGACCTCTACCGCCGCGGCGACGCCCACCTGCCCCTGCGCCTCGCCTACACCTACACCCGGAGCGAGTTCCTGACCAGCTTCACCACCAGCTTCGCCGACTGGGCGCCGGCGGTCGAACGCGGCGACGAGCTGCCCTACGTCCCCGCCCACCAGCTCTACGCCGAGCTCGGTTTCGAGACCGACCGCTGGGGCGCTTTCGTCAGCGCCAACTTCGTCGACGAGATGCGCACCCGCGCCGGCAGCGGCCCGATCGTCGAGCCGCATCGCATCGAGGAGCACCTGGTCTTCGATCTGGCGGCCTCCTACCGCCTGCTCGACCGCTACCGCTTCTATCTCCAGGTGAGGAATCTGCTCGACGATGCCTACGTCGTCGCCCGCCGGCCCTACGGCCTGCGCCCCGGTCTGCCGCGCACCGTCCTGGCGGGGATCTCCTTCGGCTTTTGAGACGATCAGCGGGGTGGCCGCACGTCGCGCCGGCTCGGGAGGAAAGGAGCTGCGGTCGTTCCGCTCTCCATCTGTTTCCTCCCGAGATCGGCGCACAGTGCCTCCACGTCGTGGCGGAACGTCTCAAGGATCTCCCTCGCGCGCCGCCGAGCCTGAGCAGCGCGTCCGCGTACCGTCCTCGGCCTGGATCGCCGCCGCGACGGGCCGCGCGGCGGCGCCGGCTGGCGCCGGCTCGCGCAGCCCCGGAGAAACGAACGCCGTCTCGGAGCGGCCGCTCCCGGCCAGGATGAAACGCATCGCGCCTCCCCGCCGTATACCCTGACGAGCCCACGAAGGGATCGTCGCCGGACTACGGTGAGCAACCGGGGGAGGCCGCCAGCCTTGAAGCTCGAGGCGATCACGCCCGACGAGCGCCGGGACGGTGGTGCCGAGGATTTCCTCGGCACCGACCGCTTCCTGATCCAACGCCGCCTGGGAACGGGGGCCTACGGCGTGGTCTACGAGGCGTGGGATCGCCGGCACGACGCCCTGGTCGCCCTCAAGGTGTTGCGCTTCGTCGAAGCCGACGCCCTCTACCGCTTCAAGAAGGCCTTCCGCTCCCTGGCCGACGCCCGCCATCCCAACCTGGTCACCTTCTATGAGCTGGTGGAGGAGGACGGGTGCTGGTTCCTCACCCAGGAGCTGGTCGACGGCGTCGACTTCGTCGGCTGGCTGCGCCAGACCGCCGGCCCGCCGCCGTCGCCGCCCGATCCGGCGCGGGTTCGGGACAGCCTGGCGCAGCTCGCCCGCGGCCTCGAATTCCTCCACCGCAGCGGCCGCCTGCACCGCGACGTCAAGCCCCCCAACGTCCTGGTCACCCGCCAGGGCCGGGTGGTGCTGCTCGACTTCGGCCTGATCGCCGAGCTCGGCGCCGGCGGCCAGTACGAGAGCGCCGTCAACCCCCTGGCCGGCACCCCCGCCTACATGGCACCGGAGCAGATCGAGGGGTTGGCGGCGAGCCCGGCCAGCGACTGGTACGGCGCCGGCGTCATGCTCTACGAGGCGCTCCTCGGCGAGCGCCCCTTCCCCGACTCGATGGTCGAGATGATGGCCGCCAAGCGGCGCGGCAGGGTGCGCCCGGTGCGCCGGCTGGCGCCCGCCGTGCCGGCTGACCTGGCGGCGATCTGCGAAGGGCTCCTGGCGCCGCGGCCGGAGGATCGGCTCGACGGCCGAGCGGTGCTGCGCCGGCTGGCGGCGGCGATCGCCGAGGCGGCGCCGGTCAGCGCCCACACCACCCTGCCCCTGGCGGTACGCCCGGCCCTGCCCTTCGTCGGCCGCGGCGAGGCGCTGGCGGCCCTGCGTCAGGCCCTCGAAGCCAGCCGTCACCAGGCGGTGATGATGCTCCTCCACGGTGCCTCGGGCATGGGCAAGACCTCCCTCGCCAGCCGCTTTCTCGACGCCCTCCAAACCAACGATCGCAGCGCGGTGATCCTGCGTTGCCGCTGCCACCGCCAGGAGACCGTGCCCTACAAGGCGGTCGACGGTCTGATCGACGCCCTGAGCCGCTACCTCGGCGGCCTCGATCCGGACGTCGCCAGCGAGCTCCTGCCGTCGTCGATCGCCGATCTGGTGCGGCTCTTCCCGGTGCTCGGCCGGGTGCCGGCGGTGGCCGCGGCGGTCGGCCGTGGGCGGGCGGACGCCCCCGTCTCCCCCCAGGCCCGCCGCCGGCGCGCCTTCGACGCCCTGCGCCAGCTCCTCGGCCGCCTCGCCGGCCGCCGTCATCTGGTGCTCTTCATCGACGACGTCCACTGGGGCGACGCCGACAGCGCCGCCCTGCTCGAGACCCTGGTGCGGCCGCCGCTGGCCCCGCGGCTGCTGGTGCTCGCCACCTACCGCAGCGAGCTGGCGGCGGCGTCGCCCTTCCTGGGCGCCTGGAACGCCCGCCGCGCCACCCTCGCCAGCCGCCGCACCGATCTGCGCGAGCTCGAGCTCGGCGCGCTCGAAGCGGAGGAGGCCCACGCCCTGGCCCAGGCCCTGCTCGGCCCGGGCGCGCCGGCGGCGGGCGTGGCCTCGGTGGTGCGGGAGGCCGCCGGCCACCCTCTCTTCCTGGTCGAGCTGGCACGCTTCGTCCAGGGCGAGTCGCCGGCCGGCGAGGTACGGCTCTCCGACGTCATCGCGACGCGCATCGCTGCCTTGCCGCCGGCGGCGCGCACCCTGCTCGAGCTGGTGGCGGTGGCCGGCAAGCCGATCGAGCTCGAGGTGGCACGCCAGGCGGCGGAGCTCAGCTCGGGCATCGAGGAGGCCCTGGTCGCCCTGCGCGGCAGCCGGCTGCTGCGCCAGCGGCGGCAACGAGGCGGGGTCGAGGAACTCGAGACCTACCACGATCGGGTGCGCGAGATCGTGCTCGAGGGCCTCGACGACGAAGCCCTGCGGCGCTACCACCGCAACCTGGCTCTGGCCCTGGAGTCCACCGGACGGGCGGCGCCGGAGACCCTGGCGGCGCACTTCCGCATGACCGAGGACCGCGACCATGCCTGCGGCTACGCCAGCGCCGCCGCGGCGTTGGCCGAACGCGCCCTGGCCTTCGACCGCGCCGCCCAGCTCTACGGTCTGGCGCTGGAGCTGGCGCCCGCGGGCAGCGCCAGGCGGCGCGAGCTGCTGGTCAAGCTGGCCGGCGCCCTGGCCAACGCCGGCCACAGCCGCGAGGCCGCCGACGCCTACCTGCAAGCGGTGCCGGATCCGGGGGAGATCGACCCCCTCGAGCTGCAACGCCACGCCGCCGAGAAGCTCTTGATCAGCGGCCACATCGACCGCGGCATGGCGGTTCTGCGCCACGTCCTGCGCCAGGTCGGCATGACCATGCACGCCCGGCCCTGGCGCACCCTCCTCGACCTGCGGTGGCGGCGCCTGCGGCTGCGCCTGGGCGGTTTCCGCTTCGCCGAGCGGCCGGCGGCGGAGCTCGACCGCGGGCTCCTGCGGCGCATCGACATCTGCTGGTCGGTCGAGATCGGCCTGTGCCTGGTCGACGTGCTCCACGCCTCCGCCTTTCACGCCCGCCACCTGCTCCTCGCCCTGCGCGCCGGCGAGCCGCAGCGCATCGCGCGGGGCCTGGCGATGGAAGTCTTCTTCGGTGCGCTCGACGGTGCCGGCGCCGGCCGGGCGTTGGCCCGGGCCGAAGAGCTGGCGCGGCGCGGCGAGGGCAGCTACGCCTTCGGCCTGGCGGAGCTGGCGGCGGGCATGCTGGCCTGCTCGCGCGGCGCCTGGGAGGAGGCGGAATCCCACCTGGCGGCGGCGGCCGAGGACCTGAACGAAGAACCCGGCGCGGTCTGGGAGCTCGACACGGTGGAGCACTTCCGCGTCCTGAGCCTGCTCTACCGCGGCCGCTGGCGCTCGTTGCTGGCCGAGGCGGCGGAGCTCAGCGAGCAGGCGCGCGCCCGCGGCGACCGCTATCTCGACGTCCATCTCGCGCTGTGGGCCGGCTCGCTCAAGGAGCTGGCGGCCGACGACCCGCGCGCCGCCGTGGCGGTCGCCGACGAGGCGATCGGTCGCTGGTCCCATCAGGGCTTCCACTACCAGCACTTCGGCCACCTGATGGCCGTCGCCCAGGCCGCCCTCTACGCCGGCGACGGCGAGCGCGCCTGGGCGCTGGTCGACCTCCGCTGGCCGGAGCTCACCCGTTCCCTGGTGCAGCGCATGCCGATGGTCTACGTCCAATCCCTCGACCTGCGGGCGCGCTGCGCCCTGGCCGCCGCCCGGCCGCGGCGCGGGCTGCGACCCGCTCCCGGCATGCGCCGGCGCTGGCTCGCCCGCGCCGATGCCGACGCCCGGCGCCTCGCCCGCACCGGCGACGGCTGGGCCCTGGGCCTGGCGGCGATGATCCACGCCGGCGTCGCCTGGCAGCGGGGTGCACCCCAGCGGGCGATCGAGCACCTGCGGGCCGCCGAGGAGCAGTTTCGCGCCTCCGGCATGGCGCTCAACGCCGCCGTCGCGCGCTACCGCCGCGGCGAGCTGACGGGGGGCGACGAGGGGCGTCGATCGACCGCCGCGGCGGCGGCGGCGATGGCGCGCGAGGGGGTTCGCCGGCCCGATCGCCTGGCCGCCATGCTGGCGCCCGGCTACGGTCCCAGACGGCCCCGACCGGCGCCTTGACGAAACCCTCGCGACCGGCGCGGCCTTCCAGTACAATCCCGCCACAGCGCATGCAAGATCCCGCCGCCCGCGGCACGGGTGGTGACAGTCCGGTGGAGTCAGCCGTCGAGCGGGTGGGGTTTCGCACCGCGCTGGGTCCGACCCGCCATGGGAGTCTTCACCAACAGCATCTGTCTGCCCGGCGACCGCGGCGACGTGGTGCGCGCCGCCCTGGTGCGCTGGCTGGCGACGCGCGGCTTCGAGCTCTCCGACGAGCCGGTGCTCTTCGACCTCGACGCCGAGAGCGAACGCAGCGCCTTCCTCCTCACCCACGAAGGCTGGACTGTGCTGTGCTACAGCAACTACGAAGAAGAGCCGCGGCTGATCCACGAGCTGCGCACCCTCGGCGAGCCGCTGCTCTACCTCTGGGTCTACGACTCGAGCGCCTGGGGCTTCGATCTGCTGCACCGGGACCGTTTCGTCGGCTCCTTCAACTCCGACCCCGACGACCACGCCACCTTCGACGACCTGCCCCTGGGCAGCGCCGAACGTCCGCGGGCCGATCCGCAGGAGATCTGCCGCCTGCTCGGCCGTCCGGAGCTCGCCGGCCGCATGGCGGAGATCATGCGCGAGCGGGCGGTCTTCCGCGAGGACGTCTGCCGCGCCTTCTGCCAGCTGCTCGGCGCCGACGCGGCGATGGCGAGCTACGACGAGCTGGAATGCGGCGATCAGGTCACCGCCCCCGGGTGGCGCATCGAGCAGCTGCTCTTCGTCCGTCGCGGGGCGCGGCGGCCGCCCCCGCGCGACCTCCACCAGCAGCGCTTGACCCAGCGCAATCCCGCCGCCGGCCAGCTCGAGACCGGCACCGTCGACATCCCTCTCACCGTACTCGAGGAGGTGCGCCGCAGCCGCCGGCGGGCGCGCTTTCGCTGGCTGGTCCTGCAGCCGGTGGCCTGGTCGGCCCGTCAATGGCGCCGCCTGGTCGAGATCCTCGGCCAGCTCGGCCGCCGCCTTCGCCTCCACCGCCTGCGCTTCGCCACCTCCGACCTTCGCCCCACCTTCCACGTCGCCGGCACCGATCTGATCAACCCCCTCCACGGCTGCCGCATCACCCTCCCCCCGGGCGCCGAGCCGGCGGTGGTGTCGTGCAAGCCGTCGGCGGTCTTCGCCTTCGTCGCCCACGACGTGCTGGTCACCTGCACCGCCCGCCGGCGCGAGAAGCTGCGCGAGGTGCTGCGCCGCCCGGACGGCTCGGCGGTGGAGGACGACGAGCGCTACTTCGTCGCCGGCCTGCGCGCCCGCAGGCTCCTCTTCCGCCTGCCGCCGGGCTTCCGCGCCGACGTCACCGGACCGTCCTACCTGGGGCTTCACATCGTCGAGACCGAGCGGGCGCTCTACGTCTTCCTGTACAACGACCGGCACCACCCGCGGCCGGAGCTCGAGCAGGCGGTGCGCGACGCGGTGGCGAGCTTTCGCCTGGAGAATCCCCCGGCGGGCGGGCGGGCGGCGACTGAGCGAAGCGTCAGTCGGTGACGGCCAGGCTGACGGTGACGGTCCGGGCCACCGGCAGCCCACCAACCGGCTCGAGCAGGGTCCACACCTCTTCCCCGCCCTCGCCGGTCTCGATCGACACCCAGCTCGCTTCCTCCAGCGCCACCTCGACCGGCAGCTTGCCGTCCGCCGGCACCGGCCGGCCGGTCTCGCTGGTCCAGAAGTTGTAGAGCTCGACCTCGGTGGTTTCCCCCGGCGGCAGGGCCTCCATGAACAGCTGCTTGTCGTAGACCGGCAGGGAGCGGCCGGCGACCTCGACGCTGAAACGCAGGGCGGATGCGGTCTTCTCGCCCCGGTTGCGGATCGTCACCCGCAGCTTGCACAGGGTCTCGGCCGCCGGCTTTGCCGGCGTGACGGTGATCGCCTCGAGGGCGAGGGCGGGCGGCGGCGGCGGCGGCGGCGGCTCCTGCCCGCCGGCGGCGGCGGCGACGAGGACGATCGCCAGCACGGCCGGCCAGACGGGGGTTGAGGTCGAATTCATCACCGTTCTCCTTGCCTTGAAGCTCGTCTCCAGCCGGCCTTCTACGGCGCTTGCCGGCGCCACGGCGCGCGGCACGGCTCGCCGCGGCGGTAGCGATCGCGCCGCGCCTCGAGCAGCGTCAGGGGCGGACCCCCGCCCCGGCGGGCACGGGCGATCGCCCGTTCCTGCCAGCTCAACGCCCTATCGTACTGCCCGAGCTCGGCGTAGGCCATGGCCACGGTCTCGAGGTGCTCGACGCTCGGCCGGGCGTCCGCCACCTGCCGGGCGAGGGCCAGGGCGCGTTCGCCGTCGCGCACCTCGGCGAGCGGGCTGGCGGCCAGGATCCGGGCCAGGGCGTGGCTCAGCTCGCCCGATTCCGGCACCGCCCGAAGCCCCGCTTCGAGCACCTCCCGCGCCTCCCGGTCGCGCTCCAGCCGGAGCAGGATCTCCGCCCGTCGCAGGTAGGCGGGCACCGTCCGCGGCGCCAGCTCGACGATCCGTGCCAGCTCGTCGAGAGCCGCCTGCGTCCGCTCCAGGCGGAGCAGCAGACGGGCGCGGATCAGGTGCGCCGCCACGTTCTCCGGCTCGAGCTCGAGCAGCCGCTCGTAGGCGGCGAGCGCTTCCTGCCTCTTGCCGCTGCGCGCCAGGCTGCTGGCCAGGTTGAGCCACGCCTCGGCGAAGGACGGGGCTTCCCTCACCGCCGCCCGCAGTTGCTCGACCGCGGCGGCGAGGTCGCCGCGCTGCATCAGCAGGGTGCCGGCGTTGTAGCGCAGGAGGGCGTTGCCGGGATCGAGGGCGATGGCGCGGCGGAAGTGCTCGAGCGCGCCGGCCGCGTCGCCCGACTCGGCGAGCAGGAAGGCGAGGGCGCGGTGGGCCTCGGGGTCGCGCGGGTCGAGCTCGACGGCGCGCTCGAAATGCCGGCGGGCGACGTCGCGCCGTCCCAAGCGCAGGGCCAGGCCGCCGCGGTAGAGATGGGTGGTGGCGCCGGTGGTGAGCTTCGCCAGGCCCTCGAGCCGGGGATCGGGGAAGCGCACCGGGGTCTGTCCGCGGCGGGCGAGCTCACGCCGCGCCTCCGCCAGCCGGCCGAGCTCGCGGTAGGCCAGGGCGAGCGGATAGCGGACGCTCGAGGCGTCGTCCTGGGCGGCGAGGACCGCCTCGAAGTGCGCCGCCGCCTCGTCGTAGCGGCCGGCGAGAGCGGCCAGACGGCCGAGACCGTAGCGCGCCGCAGCGGCCGCGCCGGGCAGCTCGCGGGCGGCTTCGAACAGCGCCCGCGCCGCCTCCACCCGGCCGGCCTCGAGCGCGACCTCGGCCAGCCGCAGGCGGCCGGCGACGTCCTGCGGCTCGCGCTCGAGCTGGGCGCGCAGGGCCGCGGCGGCCTCCTCCAGCGCGCCGCGCTGCTGCTGGGCATAGCCGAGCAGGTAGAGCCACTCGCCGTTCTCCGGTGCCAGACGGCGGGCATTCTCCAGCGCCGCGACCGCCGGCTCGAGCAGCTCGTAGGCGAGGAAGAGCCGGCCGAGCTTGCCGTATTCCTGCGCCAGCGTGGCGCGCTCGACGTCGGGCCGGGCGCGCAGCTCCTCGAGCAGAGCGAGGTGCTCCTCGAGCTGCGCCCGCACCGCCTCGTCGAAGCGCTCGAGGGCCGGCGACGGCACCGGCACCAGCTCCGGCGACGCCGGCGACGCCACCGCCGGTGCCGCCAGCACGGCCGTCACCAAGAGCGTCAGCCGGCGGAGCGGCGGGCCGGCGGTCATGGCAGGGCCGTCCCGCCGCCCTGGCGCAGGACGTGGTAGCGGCCGGCGGCGAGGCCGGAGAAGCGCTCGCGCCGGCCGTCGGGCCAGACCACGTCGACCCACCTGACCGCCGTCGCATCGCCCAGGCCGGCCAGCACCCGCGGATCGCTGGCCGAGGCGTAGCTGCCGTCGGTCGCCACCCGGTAGACCAGCGGCGGGCCGCCGCCCTGGGGGTAGATCGTCACCCGGGCGCCGAGCTGATCGCGGCGCACCCGGGCGCCGAGCAGACGCAGGCCGATCCACGATCGCTCCTGCCCCAGCCGGTTGAGCAGCAGGCGGGCCGGGCCGTCGTTGTTGAGCAGCACCACGTCGGCGTCGCCGTCGTCGTCGACGTCGCCGACGGCGACGCCGCGGCTGACCTCGGAGCGCTGGAAGGCCGATCCGGCCTGCTCCGTCACCTCGACGAAGGAACCGTCGCCGCGGTTGTGAAACAGTTGGTTGCGCTGCCGCAGGGGCAAGCGCTCCCCCGCTTTGGCCTGCTCCTCGATCACCGTCACCGCGCCGTTGACCGCCAGCAGGTCGAGCCAGCCGTCGTTGTCGTAGTCGAGAAAGGCGGTGCCGAAGCCGGTGAACGGCCAGCTGGGAGTCCCCAGGCCGCTGGTCAGGCTGGCGTCGCGGAAGAGGCCGCGGCCGTCGTTGAGGTAGAGGGTGTTGGTCTCGCGGGTGAGGTGGGTGAGGAAGAGGTCGAGGTCGCCGTCGCGCTCGACGTCGCCGACGGCGATGCCCATCGACGCCTGGGGCTGGCCTTCGGCGTCGACCGCACAGCCGGCGAAGAGGGCCTCGTCGGCGAAGGTGACCCGGCCGCCGGCGCCGCGGCCCTGATTGCGCCACAGCTGGTTGGGGGCGCCGTCGTTGGCGACGTAGAGGTCGAGCCAGCCGTCGCCGTCGACGTCGACCGCCACCGCGCCCAGACCCGGCGCCGGCGCCCCCAGGCCGGATTGCTCGGTGACGTCCTCGAAGCGCACCGTGCCGTCGGCCCCGGGGCCGAGGTTGCGGTACAGCCGATCGCCCGCCGGCGGGTAGGCGTGCGGCCCGCAGTAGTCCTCGGCGCCGGCGGCGTTGCGGCACGGCTTGTGGGTGGCGAGCTGATACTGCACGTAGTTGACCACGAAGAGGTCGAGCCAGCCGTCGCGGTCGTAGTCGACGAAGACCGCGGCGACGCTCCACCGCCGATCGCGGGCGCCGGCGCGGTCGATGGCGTCCTCGAAGCGCACCGCGCCGTCGTCGCCGGGGCCGAGATTGCGCAGCAACCGGTTCTCGCCGAAGCGGGTGACGTAGAAGTCGACCCGGCCGTCGTTGTCGTAGTCGCCGGCCGCCACCCCCATGCCGTAGCCCGGATTGTGCGGCAAGGCGCTGGCGGTGACGTCGCGGAAGCGCGGCCGGCGGCCGCCGCCGGGGGCGGCCTCGAGGCGGTTGAGGTAGAGGCGATCGGCGTAGGGCGGCTGGTGGCGTGGGGGGCTCAGGGGCCGATCGTCGCCGAGGGGGCTGCCCTGGACCAGGAAGAGGTCGAGGTCGCCGTCGCCGTCGACGTCGGCCAGCGCCCCGCCCGGCCCCGCCATCTCGGCGAAGTACATCCTGCCGCTCATGCCGTTGTAGTGCACGAAATCGAGGCCGGCGCCGGCCGGCTCGACGAAGATCGGCGTCCCCTGAGCGGCGAGCTCGAGAGCGCAAGCGAGCCCCAGACCGGCGGCGAGCAGACCGCGACGCCAGCGGCTCGAGGCCGGCGATCGAATGAGGCGGGAAAACTGCACGTGGCGCATGCTCCAGCGGCTGGCGGCAGCCTCAGGCGAGGCCCCGCTCAAGGTTACCACGCCTCCTCCCCGCCCCGGCCGCCGCCGGCTGCCCCGTCAGGAGGCTCTGCGACGGCGGCTTTGGGATACGCTTGCGCCATGGACGCGAGCTCGTACCCCCGGCCGTCTCCGCGCCGCCCTTGGCTCGTTCCGGCCGCCGCCTTGCTGGCCGCAGCCTTCGGCCTGAGGGCGGACGCCCCCCGTGCCCCGCAAGCCGCCGGCGACGCGGTGCACGTCATCTACTTCCCCGAGGTCGACGTCGGCGAGCGCCAGCTCGAGGCGCGGCGCAAGGCGCAGCTGCGCGAGGCGGCCGCGATCGGGGTGGAGCACGACTTCCGCCTCCGCGACCGGCAGCCGGAGAGCGGCATCACCTTCCGCCATCGCATCACCGAGGACGGCGGCAAGTACTACAAACCGGTCCATTACGACCACGGCAACGGCCTGGCGGTGGCGGACGTCGACGGCGACGGCCGGCCCGATCTCTATTTCGTCAACCAGCTGGGGTCGAACGAGCTGTGGCACAACAAGGGGGACGGCACCTTCGAGGACTGGACGGCGCGCGCCGGCGTCGGCCTGGCCGAGCGGGTGGGGGTCACCGCCTCCTTCGCCGACTACGACAACGACGGCGATCCCGACCTCTTCGTCACCACCGTGCGGATGGGCAACGCCCTGTTCAACAACGACGGCAGCGGCCGCTTCACCGACGTCACCGAAGCGGCCGGCCTGACCTACTCCGGTCACTCCTCCGGCGCGGTCTTCTTCGACTACGACCGCGACGGCCTGCTCGACCTCTTCCTCACCAACGTCGGCAAGTACACCACCGACAAGCTCGGCCCGGGACCCTACTACGTCGGCTACGCCAATGCCTTCGACGGCCACCTCTTTCCCGAGCGCACCGAGACCAGCATCCTCTACCGGAACCTCGACGGCAAGCGCTTCGCCGACGTCTCCCGGGCCACCGGCCTGGCCGACGACGGCTGGGCCGGCGACGCCGCCTTCGCCGACCTCGACCAGGACGGCTACCCCGATCTCTACGTCCTCAACATGCAGGGCGACGACCGCTACTACGCCAACCTCGCCGGCGAGCGCTTCGTCGAGCGCACCGCCGAGTACTTCCCCAAGACCCCCTGGGGCAGCATGGGGATCAAGTTCTTCGATTACGACAACGACGGCCGCCTCGATCTCATCCTCACCGACATGCACTCCGACATGAGCATCGAGGTCGACCCGCCGGGGGAGCGCCTGAAGTCGATCATGATGTGGCCGGAGGAGAAGCTCCAGGGAAGCGCCGACAACATCTTCGGCAACGCCTTCTACCGCAATCCCGGCAAGCCCCCCTTCGTCGAGCTGTCGGACGATCTCAAGACCGAGAACTACTGGCCCTGGGGGGTATCGGTTGGCGATCTGAACGCCGACGGCTGGGAAGACGTCTTCATCACCGCCAGCATGAACTACCCCTTCCGCTACGGCATCAACAGCCTGCTGCTCAACGACCGCGGCAAGGTCTTCGCCCACAGCGAATTCATCCTCGGCGTCGAGCCGCGGCGCGACGGCCGCACCAAGGTGCCGTGGTTCGAGCTCGACTGCTCGTCCGACGTCGAGCGGGCCGATCCGACCCTGAACCGCATGTGCGGCGATCGCCGGGGGAAGTGGACGGTCTACGGCAACCTCGGCAGCCGCACCTCGGCCTTCGTCGACCTCGAGGGCGACGGCGATCTCGACCTGGTGACCGGCGAGCTCAACGCCGAGCCCCAGGTGCTGGTCAGCGATCTGGCGCAGCGCCGGCCGCTGCGCTACCTGTCGATCCGCCTCGTCGGCGGCCGCTCGAACCGCGACGGCCTCGGCGCGGTGGTCAAGGTCCATACGGAGCGCCGCGTCCTCACCCGCCAGCACGACGGCAAGTCGGGCTACCTCTCCCAGAGCTCCCAGCCCCTCTACGTCGGCCTGGGCGACGAACGCCCGACCGCGATCGAGGTCCTGTGGCCCTCCGGCATCCGCCAGTCGGTGAAGGAGGGCATCCCGGACGCGGGCCCGCTCACCCTCCGCGAGCCCGACGCTCCCGGCGCGCCGTAAGCGGCGGGCGGATGCGGGGGATGCCGAAGGTGCGCCATCGCCGGCCGTACCGGCAGCGCGCGGCGGTCGTCGCCGCCGCCGCCGCCCTGCTGGCGCCGGCCGGCGACGCGGGGTCGATCCGTTTTCGCGACGCGGCGGCGGCATGGGGCATCGACTTCCGCCACCACCACGGCGGCACCGGCCAGCTCTACATGATCGAGACCATGGGCTCCGGGGTGGTGGTCTTCGATTACGACGGCGACGGCGACCGCGACGTCTTTTTCGTCGACAGCGGAGCGCTTCCCGGCTACCGCGGCGAGACGCCGCGCTCGCGGCTCTTTCGCAACGACGGCGGCCGATTCGCCGACGTCACCGCGGCGAGCGGCATCGCCGTCGCCACCTACGGCATGGGGGCGACCGCCGGCGACGCCGACGGCGACGGCGACCTCGACCTCTACGTCACCGGCTTCGGCCCCAACCAGCTGCTGCTCAACGACGGCGACGGCAGCTTCACCGACGTCACCGCCACCGCCGGCACCGGCGATCCCCTATGGAGCGCCTCGGCGGCCTTCGCCGACGCCGACGGCGACGGCGACCTCGACCTCTACGTCACCAACTACGTCGACTTCAGCTTCGACAACAACCCGATCTGCGGCAATCAGGAACGCGGCGCGCGCTCCTACTGCCACCCCGAGGTCTACAACCCCCTGCCCGATCGCTTCTACCTGAACCGCGGTCCGGGCGCCGACGGCATCGTCCGCTTCGACGACGCCACCCGCGCCGCCGGCTTCGGCGACGCCCGGGGCAACGGCCTGGGGGTGGCGTGGAGCGACTTCGACGGCGACGGCCGGCAGGACCTCTACGTCGCCAACGACAAGACGGCGAACTTTCTCTTCCTCAACCGCGGCACCGGCGACGACGGCATGCCCCGCTTCGAAGAGGTGGCCCTGGTGAGCGGCGCCGCCCTCTCCGACGCCGGCCAGGAGGAGGCGGGAATGGGCATCGCCGTCGGCGACGCCACCGGCGACGGCCGTCCCGACCTGGTGGTCACCCATCTCGATCTCGAGACCAACGCCTTCTACGTCAACCAGGGCGGGCTCTTCCTCGACCGGCGCTTCCCGTCCCAGATCGGGCCGGCCTCGCACCTGATGGTCGGTTTCGGCACCGCCTTCGCCGACCTCGATCAGGACGGCGACCTCGACCTGGTGATCGCCAACGGCCACATCATCCACAACGTCGAGCTCTTCGCCAACGGCTCGACCTACAAACAGCCCAACCAGGCGCTGGAGAACCTCGGCGGCGGCCGCTTCCGGCTGCTGCCGGAGGCCGGCCTCGAGGCGGTGCGCTCGAGCCGCGGCCTGGCCGTGGGGGATCTCGACGGCGACGGCGACCTCGACCTGGCGATCAACAACTCGAACGACCTGTGCGAGGTCTACGAAAACGTCACCGCCGCCTCCGGCGCCTGGCTGCAGCTCGACCTCGCCGACCGCCACACCGCCAACCGCTTCGGCATCGGCGCCCGCCTCGAGCTGATCGCCGGCGGCCGGCGGCAGGTGGGCGAGGTGCGCACCGCCTCCTCCTACCTGTCGCAGAACGACCTCACCTACCACGCCGGCATCGGGGACGCGGCGGCGGCGGAGCTGCGCCTGCGCTGGCCCGACGGCCGGCGCCAGACGTTGCGCCGCCTGCCCGCCGGCCACCGCCTGCGCCTGATCGCCCCGCCGCTCAATTCTGGGTCAGCACCTCGTAGCGGGCGTTGATCAGCACCTTCTTCGGCCGCTGGCTGAGCTCGAGGGTGACGTCGACCTCGCGGGTGGTGCTGCCGATCATGGCGAGCTTGCCGATCTGCGCCATCCCCTTGCCGTAATCGACGTAGATCGGCACCAGGGTGCGGAAGTCGTCGCTCACCCGCGACTGGCTGACCGTGCCGCTGATGCGGTAGCGCCCCTTGCCCGCCCGCGATGCCTTGAGGGTGTGCTCGAGATGGGGGATCTCGGTGCCGTAGACCCATTGGTCGAAGAACCAGTCGATGGTGCCGTCGCCGGTGGCGTCGAGCTGCGGCAACATGTGGCGATTGACCACCGCCTGGAAGTCCTGGGTCGACGGCGAGCCGTCGGCGTAGGTCTGGACGAAGTCGCGCATCATGGCGATGAAGGCGGCGTCGGGATTGGGCGCCGCCGGATCCCACATCATCATCCGCAGCATGTGGAGGACGAAGGCGCCCTTGCCGTAGATCAGCGCCTGGTAGGCGGCCGGGCTGCGGGAGGTCGACAGACGCAGGCCCTGGGTGATCGGCCCGGCCTGGTGGTGGACCACCGAGCCGCGCACCTTGCTGTCGATGAAGTCGCGGTGGTTCTTCCACACCTCGGCGTAGGCGTCCCAGCCGGAGACGTGCTGGGTGGTGAGCGCGGCGCTGAACTCGGCGAAGCCTTCCGACAGCCACTGATCGCGGTAGCTCTGCCAGCCGATCAGATGGCCCCACCACTGGTGGGCGAGCTCGTGGTAGCCGACGCTGTCGACGAAGTCGTCGGTGCCCTCCCCCATGCCCAGCTGCTTGCGCACCGTGCTGTTCATGAAGGAGACGTAGGGCATGAAGATCAGGGACGGCCAGCTCTGGCCGAAGTTCCACTGCGACTGCTGGGTGACGGCGACGTGGCCGTAGGGCAGCGGGCCGAAGTAGGCGTCGGCGATGCGGGCGGCGTTGATGCCGTCGGCCAGCGCCGACTCGGCCAGCTTGGTGGTGTTGATCTGCTGGATCGCCGGGCCGACGACGTCGTCGCTCAAGGCGCCGGCGCTGACCGCGTCGCGGGCGGCCCGCATCGCCTGATTGATCTCGGTGATGATGTCGGGCGTGCCGGGATTGGTGAACACCTGGATGGCGATGCCGCTCTCTTCGTCTTGCTGTTCCCGGCGCTTGAAGCGGCCGTAGTTGAAGCCGGCGACGCGGATCGGGTAGTCGGTCTCCCAGACGCTCTCGCGGTAGCCGTCGGCCTCGTTCTCGGCCACCTTGCGGCCGACCGAGACCACCTCGCGTCCCGCCGGCACCCGGTAGGTCAGCTTGAAGTCGGAGACGTCGCGGAAGACGCCGCAGTTGGGATACCAGGCGGTGCGCGCGCCGACGACGAAATTGCCGCCGCCGACGTCCGACAGCACGTCTTCGCCCCGGTAGGCGAGGCGGACCTTGAATTCGGTCTTGGGCGGCAGCGAGAGGGGCAGGACCACCGCCGGATTGGGATCTTCCTCTTCGTCCTCCTGGATGAAGGGGATCTCCGTCCACTCCCCGCCGTCGCCGATCTGCGCCTCGGCCTTCTCCAGCCGCAGGCGGGACAGCAGGTAGAGCGGCAGCACCCGCAGCGCCCGCGCCCGGGTGATCAGCTCCATCGTCGTCCGGCCGGCGATGCCGGTATTCTTCTCCACCGTGGTCTCGACCTCGTAGCGCCGCGCCTCGACCGGCGGCACGTAGGGCGGGCGCCGGCCGGCGGCGGCTTCCTCCACCCGATCGCTCAGGTACCACAGGCCGGGGTTCTTGCCCTCGATCACCAGAAAGAGGGCGTCCTCGCCGCCGAGGAGGATGCCGGCGCCCAACGCTTCCGCCCCCTTGGGGTCGACCGCGGCGAGGGCGAGGGGATGCTTGTCGCCCTCGAAGACGGCCATGAAAACGCCGCTGGTCAACCCCGGCAGGTCGAGGACGTCGCGCAGCACCCGGAGGTGGAAGTTGACGTGGAATTTGTTCCGCTGCCAGTCGAGGAAACGCTCGTAGACCTTCACCGCCTCGGGGTCCGGAGCGCCCTCGCTCGCGGCGACGAATTGCTGCAGCTCGCGGTCGGTATCGTCGCCGAAGAGCAGCACCATGGCATCGAAGCCGTCACTCAGGACCTCGAGCTCGTCGTCGGCGAGGACGTAGGCCAGGTGGCGCCGCTCGTGCTCCGAGGCAGGGGTCAGGCGGTAGCTGCCGCGGCCGAGGAAGACCGCGCCGACGGTGCGACCGGCGACCGGCGACAGGAAGTGGAAGGTGCCGCGTTCGAAGGTGAAGCGGAAGGCGTCGCGCTCCAGCACGACGTTGTCGGCCGCCACCGTGCGGCCGTCGGGCCGGGCGGCGCGCAGCTCCCGATAGGTCGGATCCTCGAGCCCCTGGGCGGTCGCAGCCACGGCGGCGCTGAGCGCCAGCCCCAGGAGCAGGGAGGGGAGGAGGATGCGATGCGAGCTCATGACGGACTCCTCGTCGATTCGTTTCGATCCCCTCACCCTATCGCTCCCCACCACCGGCTGTCGACCGCTGGCGGCGGGGCGGCGCGGCCGCCCCGCGAGCGGCCGGAGGGGATCAAAAGGCGAAGGACTGGTGGACCAGGGTCGAGTCGGTGAACCAGGAGGTGCTGGGGATGATGCTCGGCGGCCGCGGCAGGGCCGGGGCGGCGGCGACCGCCGGCAGCTGCCAGCTCTGATCGACCGCCGCCACCTCCACCGGCGCGTCGCCGGCCAGCTCGAGGGTCAGGGCCAGCCCCGCCGTCGGCAGGCCGAAGAAGCGCAGCAGGACGACCGGCGCCCCGTCGCCGTCGTCCGCCAGGGGGTAGTGCTCGCCGTCGAGCCAGACGCCGCGGATGCCGGAGGCGCAGCGCGCCCGCAACCACAGCACCGGTGCGCGACGCGGCGAGATGGCGAAGAGGCTCAGGCTGCGGCCGGCGCCGGAGGCGTCGGCCAGGTCCTGGATCAGCTCGACCCGCGGGTAGGGCAGCGGCGCCACCGGCGCCGTGCTCGCCAGCAGGGTGGTGCCGGGCGCAAAGGGCAGGTAGGACGGCGCCGGAGCGCGTTCGCCCGCCTGCAACACCGCCTCGGTCCAGGCGTCGGGCCGGCGGTCGAAGCTCAGCCACAGGGCCTCCTTGGCCTCGGCGTCGTAGCTGTAGAACAGGCTGTCGATCCGCGGTCGTTGCGCGTCGTAGCCGCCGCGGGCGACCACCGCCGCGAGGAGCAGGAGAGCGCCGCCGGCGGCGGTCGCCGGCAGCCAGCGTCCGCGCCAGCCCAGGGGCGCGATCAGGCCGCCGAGGAGCAGCAGCAGAAAGGCGAAGAGCACGCCGAGCGCCGCCGCCAGGCGCAGGGTGACGGCGAGGCCGATCAGGTGCAGGAGCGGCACCACCAGCGCCACGGCGGGCAGGCCGCCGAGCGCCAGGACGGCGAGCTGGGCGGCGGCGGTGCGGCGGCGGCCGCGCGCCACGCCGTAGCCCAGGGCGAGGAGCATGGCGACCAGGGGCCAGAGGAAGAGGAAGCTGGTACCGGGCATGGCGACGGCGGTGGCGACGGCGGCCAGCGACCAGGGCACCAGGCCGCCGGCGGTCAGCTCGAGGGTGCTGGCGTGACGCCGGGCGCGGCCGAGGATCCAGGCCGCCGGCGCCAGCGCCAGCAGGCCCAACGCCAGGCTCACCAGCCCTTGATCGTAGGGCATGCCGTGGGGGGTCAGCAGCAGGCCGGCGGCCGCGCGGGAGAAGGCCCACCAGCCGGCCTGGGCGATCAGCGGCACCAGCGCCAGGACGGCGAAGGCGGCGGCGACCGCCCGCACCAGTCCACGGCGCCGCAGCACGCCGCGGCGCAGGCCGAGGACGACGGCGAAGGCGAAGGCCGCCGCCGCCAACAGGGCCAGGGGCACGGCCCAGGCCAGGGGATAGATCGCCATCGCCCAGCCGAAGGGATTGAAGTAGACCGCGTCCGATCGACTGGCGGCGGCCAGCTGCTCGAGATCGAGATCGCCGAAGTGGCGACTCAGGGCGAGAGCGTAGGAACCGTGGTGCTGGAGGCTGCGGAGATCGAGACGCTCCGGTGCGTCGAGGGTGGTGTGGTAGGCCGGTAGATCGTCGATAAAGCTGAAATTGAGCCCCATGACGCCGGCCTGGCGGAAGACGGTGAAATCGGTATCGTTGGGCATCCGCCGGTAGATCTCGACCGACGCCGAGCTGGCGAAGGGGTAGGGCGCGGCGCGGCGCAACGCCCGCGCCAGGCCCTCGTTGGCACCGGCGGTCTCGAACATCATCGACACGCCGCCACTGCCGCGGGCCTCGAAGTTGAGCACCAGGCTGACGTCGGCCATCCAAGGATGCTCGGCGGCGAAGGCGCGGGCGCCCAGGAGACCGGGTTCCTCGGCGTCGGTGAGCAACACGATGACGTCGTTGGCCAGCTGGGGACCGGCGCGCAGGGCGCGCACCGTCTCGAGGATCGTCGCCACCCCGGTCATGTCGTCCGCCGCCCCGGGGGTGGTGGAACGGGTGTCGTAGTGCGCCATCAGCAGCACCGCGCCGCGGCCGGTGGTACCGGGGAGGCGGGCGAGGACGTTCTCCACCTGCGCCGCCACCAGCAGGCGGCCGCGCTGGCGGGCGGCCACGGTGCGCTGGATCTGCGGCTCGAGACCGAGGCTGGCGAGCTCGGCGGTGAGCACCTCGCGTACCCGCTGGTGCTCGGCCGAGCCCAGGGGCCGCGGGCGCCGGCCCAGCTCCTCGACCAGGCGCATCGCCCGGCGGGCGGAGAAGGTCGTCGCCGGCGCGTCCTCCGAGCTCGGCTGCGGCGGCTCCACGGCGGTGAGGGCCATGTAAGCCGCCAGGCTCAGCGCGGCGAGGGCCAGGATCGACCCGCGGACGAGGACGTGGCTGGGCGTCTCGCGCATCGATACGGGCTAGTCGCGGAAGGCGGCGTCGGCGGTGGCGGCGGTGTGCATGGTCGAGCGAGGCTAGCACAGGCCGGCGGCGGGCGGCAGGCGGACGGGGCGGCGGCACGACGCGGGGCGCACGGCGTTTGAGGTTAGAATCCAAATCCCATGCAGATCGAGCCGCAAGCCGGCGCCGGCGCGCTCCCGGCACCGCACCGACGAGCCCTCCCGGGGGAGTCGGGGTGAACCGCCGCACCCTGCTCAAGGCCCTGCCCCTGGGCGGCGCCATGGTCCTCGCCGGCGGCCTGTGGCGCAGCGCCGGCGTGAGGCGGGAGATCGTGACGCCGCCGATCGACGACGAGCGCCCCGAGCCGCCCTCGCCCGCGGCCCTCGACCCCCCGCGGGACGAGGGCTCGGCACCCGGCGACCGGCCGGCGCCGGATCCGCGCAAGATCGAGGACTTCGACCGCACCTATGACGACGACGTCGTGCTGCCGCCGGAACGGCTGGCGATCGTCGCCGCCACCGTCGCTCACCTCGAGCGTGCCCAGCGGGTGATCGGCCACGGCCACTTCAGCCTGCTGAGCTTCGACCGCCTGCTGCGCTTCGGCCGCAACTATGCTTCGATCGGTCGCTTCAGCCGCCGGGAACTGGATTTTCTCGAAGAGATCTTCTTCGCCGACGCCGCCGCCTACGGCTTTTTCGGCGACAAGGTCACCCCCGAGCTGACCGCCGTCGTCCCCCGCCGGCGGGTGGAGAAGCTCCCCGGCACCGGCAACTACCTGCTGCGCGGCGAGTCGCTCGACACCTACCGGCAGATCCGCCGCGACCTCGGCGCCGGCATCGTCCTGACCTCGGGCATCCGCGGGGTGGTCAAGCAGAGCCTGCTCTTCCTCGCCAAGGTCCTGGAGACCGGCGGCAACCTGTCCCAGGCCTCGCGCTCCCTGGCGCCGCCGGGCTACTCCTACCACGCGGTCGGCGACTTCGACGTCGGCAAGGTCGGCCTGGGGGCGGACAACTTCACCGAGGCCTTCGCCGAGACCGACGAGTACAAGCGCATGATCGACCTCGGCTACGTCGAAATCCGCTACACCGAGAGCAATCTCTTCGGCGTCCGCCACGAGCCCTGGCACGTCAAGATCCGCTGAGCCGGCCGGCGGCGAGGCCGCCGCTTCGGCGAGCTCCGGCCGCGCAGCAGGAGGCGGGTGCAGATTGCGGGCTCGAGGCGCCCGAAACGACAAGGGACGCACCGGGCGGCGCGTCCCCTGGCGGCAGAACGGTGGGCGGGCGGTCAGTCCGGCGGCTCGAGGCCGAAGACCGTATAGTTCTTGGCGATGAAGGACCTCCACTTATCCGGCGTCTCTTCCTCCGGAAAGATCGCCTCCACCGGGCAGGCGTCGACGCACAGCCCGCAGTCGATGCACTCCTCCGGGTGGATGTAGAGCTGCTCCCATTCGTCCTTATCGTAGATGCAATCCACCGGGCAGACGTCGACACAGGCGGTGTCTTTGACCCCGATGCATGGCTCGGCGATGATGTGCGTCATGAAGGCCCCTCCTTCGGCCGTCGTGGTCGGGAAATGCTCTCGGGCGCAGTATAGCGGTTGGGCGGCGGGTGCTCAAGCGGCGGCTTCCGCCGCCAGGGCACGGTCGAAGGCGGCGACGGTGTGGTCGATCTCGCGCTCGCCGTGGGCGGTGGAGACGAAGAGCGCCTCGTACGGCGACGGCGGCAGGTGGACGCCGTCGGCCAGCAGGCGGTGGAAGACCCGCTTGAAGCGCTCGCGGTCGCTGGCGTCGACCGCCGCCAGGCAGGTCACCGGCCGGGAGGCGAAGAAGAGCCCTACCATCGAGCCCTGGCGCTGCACCTGCAGCGGGATGCGGTGGCGCGCCGCCGCCCGTCGCAAGCCCTCCTCCAACCGCGCGCCGTTGGCCTCGAGGATGCGGTAGGCGGCGCCGCCGTCCGCGGCGAGCGCGCGCAGCTGGGCGGTGCCGGCGGCCACCGCCAGGGGATTGCCCGACAGGGTGCCGGCCTGGTAGACCGGCCCCGCCGGAGCGATCTGCTCCATCAGCTCGCGGCGGCCGCCGTAGGCGGCGAGGGGCAGGCCGCCGCCGATCACCTTGCCGAGGGTGGTGAGGTCGGGCTCGACGTCGAAGAGGGTCTGGGCGCCCCCCCAGGCGACGCGGAAGCCGGTCATCACCTCGTCGAAGATGAGCAGCGCCCGGTGGCGCGCGGTCAGGGCGCGCAGGCCCTCGAGGTAGCCCGGCTGCGGCGGCACCACCCCCATATTGCCGGCGATCGGCTCGACGATCAGCGCCGCGATCTCGTCGCCGTGGTGGTGAAAGAGACGCTCGACCGCCGCCAGATCGTTGTAGGGCGCCACCAGGGTGGCGGCGGTCACCGCCGGCGGCACCCCGGGGGACGACGGCACGCCGATGGTCGCCGCGCCGGAGCCGGCGGCGACCAGGAAAGGGTCGGCGTGGCCGTGGTAGCAGCCGGCGAGCTTGACGACGCGGTCGCGGCCGGTGGCCGCCCGCGCCAGGCGCAGGGCCGACATCGTCGCCTCGGTGCCGGAATTGACCAGCCGCACCATGTCGAGGGAGGGCAGGGCGGAGCAGAGCAGCTCCGCCAGCTCGACCTCGGCCACGGTCGGCGCGCCGTAGGTGGTGCTCTGCTCGAGCGCCCGCTCGATCGCCTCGACCACCGCCCGGGGCCGGTGGCCGAAGACGTGCGGCCCGTAGGAGCCGACGTAGTCGACGTACTCGCGCCCGTCCTCCCCCACCAGATAGGCGCCGTGAGCCCCGCGGACGAAGACCGGCGTCCCTCCGACGCCGCGGAACGCCCGCACCGGCGAGCTCACGCCCCCCGGCATCACCCGGCTGGCCCGCGCCAGCAGATCGTCCATCGCGCTCATTCCGTCCATCCCCGGTGCAGCAGGCGGGCGGCGTCGCGGGCGCCGTAGGTGATGATCAGGTCGGCGCCGGCGCGGCGGATGGCGAGGAGGGACTCCATCAGCACCCGCTGATAATCGATCCAGCCGTTCCCGGCGGCGGCGTGGATCATGGCGTACTCGCCGCTCACCTGGTAGGCGACCAGCGGGTGGCCGTAGCGCCGGCGCACGGCCCGCACCACGTCGAGGTAGGGCAGGGCGGGCTTGACCATCAGCATGTCCGCCCCTTCCGCCACGTCGAGGTCGACTTCGCGCAGGGCCTCGCGGCCGTTCGCCGGATCCATCTGGTAGCTGCGCCGATCGCCGAAGGCGGGGGCCGACTCGGCGGCCTCGCGGAAGGGGCCGTAGAAGGCGCTGGCGAACTTGGCGGCATAGGACAGGATCGCCGCGTCGGCGAGGCCGGCCTCGTCGAGGGCCCGGCGGATCGCCCCCACCCGCCCGTCCATCATGTCCGACGGCGCCACCACGTCGGCCCCGGCACGGGCCAAAGACACCGCCTGGCGGGCGAGATTGGCGACCGTTTCGTCGTTGGCCACCGTCTCCCCCTCGAGCACCCCGCAGTGGCCGTGATCGGTGTACTCGCAGAAACAGACGTCGGCGATGGCGACCAGCTCGGGCAGCGATCGCTTGAGCGCCGCCAGCGCCCGCTGGACGATGCCGTCCTCGGCCCAGGCGGCGCTGCCGGTGGCGTCCTTGCGCTCCGGGATGCCGAAGAGGAGGACCGCCGGGATGCCGTCGTCGAAGGCCTCCTTCGCCGCCTCCACCAGCCGGTCGACGGAGTGCTGGAAGACCCCCGGCATCGACGACACCGGCCGCGCCACCCCCTGCCCGGGGCAGACGAAGAGGGGGTAGATCAAGTCGTCGGCGGCGAGCCGCGTCTCCCGCACCATGCGACGTAGGACCGGGGTCCGTCGCAGGCGCCGCAAACGGGTTTCGGGAAAGGCCATGCACGGGGTTTTACCATACTGCGGGCCGCTCGTCCCGTCCTCCCCGGGAGGAGGCGCGGAGCGACCGGCGGCGGGGAGGAGCGCGCTACCCCAACTCGGCGCGCAGCACTTCGACCGGCCGGCGGCGGAGGGGATCGAGGCTGGCGAGGAGACCGGCGAGCACCACCAGCAGGGCGGTGGCCAGGGGGGCGAGGGCGAGGGGGAGG
>RFGL01000322.1 GCA_003697015.1 Acidobacteriota bacterium
CGCCTCCTCCAGGACCTCGGCCCGGCCGAGAAACGCCACTGGCAGACCTTCCACCGCCTCGCCGCCCGCGAGCTCCCCGCCGCCGACCTCGCCCGCCGCCGGCAACGCTGGCTCGAGCGCGAGCGCGACGTGAGCGCCCGTGGCGGCGTCCGTCCTAGCCGTCCACGGGTGAGGTGGCGTAAGGTGCTGATTCCAAGCGAGTTGTGAAAAGATGGCAGCTATGCCCTGTACGCTATCGCGGTAGTGGCTCCTCGGCCGGTAGCGCCGTGATCGGCGTCGGCGTCGCGGCGTCGCGGCACGGGTCGCTCAGCGCTCCGGGATCGGACCGCGATGCGCCTCAGCGGCGGTCGGCGAGGAAGGGGAGCTCGCGCCGGACTTTCGCGACCTCCGCCGGGTCGAGGTCGGCGAGGAGCAGGGTCTCCTGCTCGGCGCCGGCGGCGAGGACGCGGCCCATCGGGTCGATGATGCGGCTGTCGCCGGCGTAGCGCAGGCCGCCGCCCTCCCCCACCCGATTGACGCCGACGACGTAGGCCTGGTTCTCGATCGCCCGCGCCCGGAGGAGCGCCGTCCAGTGCTCGCGCCGGGGCTCGGGCCAGTTGGCGACCACCAGGTAGGCGTCGGTGCCCGGCGCGGTGACCCAGAACTCGTCGGCGAAGCGCAGGTCGTAGCAGATGAAGAGGGTGAGCCGCAGCCCTTCGACGTCGACCGTCACGTGCTCGTCGCCGGCCTGGTAGGCGCGGTCCTCGCCGGCGTAGGTGAAGGGGTGGATCTTGCGGTAGCGATGGCGCTCGCCGCCCGGTCCGGCGAGGAGCAGGGCGTTGGCCGGTCGCGCCGCGCCGGCGGCGTGCTCGGGCAGGGAGCCGGCGAGCCACAGGCGGTGACGTCGCGCCTGCTCGACGAGGAAGCGGCTGCTCGGCCCGTCCTCCGGCTCGGCGACGCGCTCGGCGGCCATCGAAAAGCCGCAGGCGAACATCTCCGGCAGGGCGAGGAGGCGCGCGCCGGCCTCGGCGGCGAGGGCGATCCACCGCTCGAGACGGGCGAAGTTGGCCTCCGGGTCTTCCCAGACGACGTCGCTCTGCAGCGCCGCCACCCGCATCACGCAGCCCTCCGCGGCAGCCGCGCCAGCCGCCTGACCGCTTCGTCGAGCACCTCGAGCCGCTTGCAGAAGGCGAAGCGCACCAGGTGGCGGCCGGCCGCCTTGTTGACGTAGAAGGCGGTGGGGGGAATCGCCGCCACCCCCACCGTCGCCGGCAGCATGCGGCAGAAGGCGACGTCGTCGTCGTAGCCCAGGGGGCGGACGTCGGCCAGCACGAAGTAGGTGCCGGCCGGCTCGATGACCCGGAAGCCGGCGGCGGCGAGCCCGCGGCAGAGGCGATCGCGGCGTTCCCGGTAGGCCTCGAGGTAGGGGCCGAGGTAGTCGCCGGCGGCGTCGAGGGCCCGCGCCATCGCCAGCTGAAACGGCGCCGGGGTGCAGAAGGTGATGAACTGGTGGGCGGCGCGCACCGCCGCGGTCAGCGGCGCCGGGGCGCAGGCCCAGCCGACCTTCCAGCCGGTGAAGCTCATCGTCTTGCCGGCCGAGGAGATGGTGACCGTGCGCTCGGCCATCCCCGGCAGCGCGGCGATCGGCAGGTGCCGGCCGCGGAAGACCAGGTGCTCGTAGACCTCGTCCGACACCGCGATCAGGTCGTGACGCCGGCAGAGCTCGGCGATCGCTTCGAGCTCGGCGCGGGAGAAGACCTTGCCGGTCGGATTGTGGGGGCTGTTGAGCAGCAGCACGCGGGTGCGGGGGCCGATCGCCCGCGCCAGGGCGTCGAGGTCGACGGCGAGCTCCGGCGCCTCGAGGGTGATGCAGCGCGCCACGCCGCCGGCGGCGGTGATGCACGGGCGGTAGGAATCGTAGAAGGGCTCGAAGAGAACCACCTCGTCCCCCGCTTCGAGCAGCGCCTGGAAGGTGGCGAAGAGCGCCTCGGTGGCGCCGCAGGTGACCGTCACCTCGCGTTCCGGGTCGAAGTCCAGGCCGTAGAAACGCCGCTGGTGGCTGGCGATCGCCCGACACAGCTCGGGGACGCCGAACATGCGGCTGTACTGGTTGTGGCCCCGGCGGATGGCCTCGATCGCCGCCTCTTTGACGAAGTCCGGGCCGTCGAAGTCGGGCGCTCCCTGGCCGAGGTTGATCGCCCGATGCTCCTCGGCGAGCCTGGTCATCTCGGTGAAGACGGTGGTGCCGTACCCCTGCAGGCGATCGCAGAGAATCTCCGCCCGCCTCTTCCCGCTGGCGCTGCCGCTCGACATCGCAGTCAGTTTCTCACACCTCGCTTCCCGCGGCCGCGGGGACGGCGGGCTCGCACGCCCGGCTCAGATCCGCTCGAGGATGACGGCGATGCCCATGCCGCCGCCGATGCAGAGGGTGACCAGGCCGGTGGCGAGGTCCTGGCGCTCGAGCTCGTCGAGAACGGTGCCGATCAGCACCGCCCCGGTGGCCCCCAGGGGGTGGCCGAGGGCGATGGCGCCGCCGTTGACGTTGACCCGCTCGGGGTCGAGCCCGAGGTTTCGCATCGTCTGCAGGGGGATGGCGGCGAAGGCTTCGTTGATCTCCCACAGATCGACGTCCGAAGCGCGCATGCCGGCCTTGGCCAGGGCCTTCTGCGACGCCGGGGTGGGGGCGGTGAGCATGATCAGCGGCTCGGCGCCGGCGGTGGCGACGGCCCGGATCCGCGCCCGCGGCTTGAGGTCGTGCGCCCGGGCGTAGGCGTCGGAGGCGACCAGAACCGCAGCGGCGCCGTCGACGATGCCGCTCGAGTTGCCGGCGGTGTGGACGTGGTCGATGCGTTCGCCGGCTTCCGGATAGCGCTCGAGGGCCACCTCGTCGACGGTCATGCCGTTCCTGTCCGGCATGCCGATGGCGGACAGGGGGCTGGCGCCGAGGCGGGCGAAGGCCGGCTCCAGCTGGGCCAGGGTCTCGACCGTGGTGCCCGGCCGCGGGTGCTCGTCGCGGTCCAGGGCCACCGCGCCGGTCTCCGGGTCGATCACCGGGAAGAGGCTGCGGTCGAAGCGGCCCTCCTCCTGGGCGCGCGCCGCGCGCGCCTGGGAGGAAGCGGCATAGCGGTCGATGTCGTCGCGGCTGAATCCCTCGAGGGTGGCGATGAGGTCGGCGCTGATGCCCTGCGGCACCTGGATGACCCGCTTGCGCAGGTGGGGATTGTTGCCGTCGAGGCCGGCGCGGTCGGACATCATCGGTACCCGCGACATGCTCTCCACGCCGCCGCCGACCACCACGTCCTGCTGGCCGCTCATCACCCCCATGGCGGCGAAGCCCACCGCCTGGGCGCCGGAGCCGCAGAAGCGGTTGAGGGTGACGCCGGTGACCTCCAGCGGCCAGCCGGCGGCGAGCACCGCGTTGCGGGCGATGTTGGCCCCCTGCTCCTCCGCCTGGCTGACGCAGCCGACGACGACGTCCTCGACGTCCTGGGGTTCGACGCCGCTGCGTGCGGCGAGCTGCTTGAGGGTCTGGGCGAGAAGCTCCTGCGGGTGGATCCCGGACAGGGCGCCTTTGTCTTTCTTACCGCGGCCGCGGGGGGTGCGGACCGCGTCGATGATCCAGGCTTCAGGCATGTCGTACTCCGGTTCGATGGGTGGGCGAAAGCGCCCTATGCTATCCGCTACGACGGCGGCGGGCGGCGGGTTTGCCCCCGGCGCCGGACGCGATAGGATAGTCTACGACCGCC
>RFGL01000323.1 GCA_003697015.1 Acidobacteriota bacterium
CGGCGACGGCGACGGCGACGGCGGCGCGGCGGAGCCTTCGAGCTGCCGCCGCTTGGCCTCGGCCATCGCCAGCAGGTCGTCGCTCGCCACCCGGATGGTGCCGTAGATCGACCCCTCGTCGACCGGCAGGGTGCCGCTGCGCTCGGCCAGCAGCTGGCTGATGAAGGTGGCGTCGGCCTCCTCCGCCTGCTCGATGCGGGCGACGTGGAGAAAGAGCGGGTCCTCCGGATCGGCGTGTTGCACCCGCAGGCGGAAGGGGCCGACGTCGACCTCGTCGTCCTGCCGCAGGCGCGCCGGAGCGCTCAAGCGTTCGCCGTTCAGGTAGGTGCCGGTGACGCTGCCGCGATCGCTCACCGCGTAGCCGCCCGTTGCCTGCTGCTCGATCACCGCGTGCTCGAGGTCGACCGCGGCGTCGTCGAAACGCAGCTCGGCGTTGGTGCCGCGGCCGATGCGCAGCCGCGTCCCCGCCACCTGCACCAGCTGCGCCTGGGTCCCGTCGCTGCGGTGGATGAAGAAGGCCATCAGCCGCCCCCGGGCGCCAGCGCGCCGTAGTAGGCCGCCGCCAGCACGTGGGCGGCGAGCAGCACCAGGAGGACCACCGACAGGGGCAGGTGGAGGTAGAGCCAGGCCTGGAGCAGGTTGTGGTACCGCTGCTGGGCGCGCAGCCGCAGGTAGAGCTCCAGGCGCTGGCGCGACAGCACCAGGAGCTGGCGCAGAGCGGGGCGCTCCTCTTCGCTCACCTGCGCCAGCAGCTCGGCGACGTCGGCCTCGCCGGCCGCCGCCTGCCGGCCACCGCCGAAGATCAGCCGCCAGCCGGCCAGGGGCGGCGGTTCGGCCTGCGCCAGCAGCCGCCGATAGATGCGCCCGAGGGCCGGCGAGCGACCGCTCGCCACCCGCGCCATCGCCCGGCCCAGGGCGTTGAGCTGCTCCGAGATCTCGGCCACCGTCAGGTTGCTCTCCACCCGGGTCAGGCGGCGCGGCAGGGCGGCGTAGAGACGCGCTCCGAGCAGGCCGGTGAAGACCACCAGCAGGAGGACGACGAAGGTCGCCGTCGCCACCCGATCGCGCCAGCTGCCGCCGCTGGCGTGGAAGAAGGCGACGACGGCGGCGAGCAGGCCGAGGTAGATGTGGGCCTGCAGCCAGCCGTCGAGGGTGCCGAGGGTGCTCTTGTAGGCGCGCTTGCGCAGGCCGAAGGCGAGCAGCACCAGCACCAGCACCGCCGCCGCGATGCCGAAGGCCAGGCCGTAGGCGGTGCCGCCGTGGCGTTCCGGCGAGACGCGCCGGTAGTGCAGGTAGGCGGCGACGGCGGCGAGCAGCAGCCCGGCGGCGACCAGCAACCAGCGGCGGGCGCGCCGCGACGGCAGGATCATCCCAGCTCCTCCCGCGCCACCAGGGCCTCGATCCCGCGCCGCAGCCCCTTGGACTCGAGGCGGATGGCGGCGCCGGTGGGGCAGCTGCGGACGCACGCCGCGCCGCCGTCGACGCCGGCGCAGAGATCGCACTTGACCGCCACTTCCTTCTTCACCGCCGCCGCCTGCCCGCCGTCGCGGTCGAGGCCGAGGCCGGCCAGCAGGCGGCCGAAGAAGCCGCGGCCGGCCTTGGGTTGGACCATGAAGATGTTGTCGTACGGGCAATTGGCGGCGCAGTTGCCGCAGCCGATGCAGGTGTCCTTGATCTGGATCTCGCCGCCGGCCCGGCGGACGATGGCGTCGGGCGGGCAGTCGAGCATGCAGAGGGGGTTCTCGCACTGCATGCAGGAGTTGGGAAAGAGCAGATTGGCCAGCTTCGAGCCGGTGAGGGAGAGGCGCGCCTGGCCGTCGGCGTGGACCCCTTCGCAGGCGGCGACGCAATTGCCGCAGCGCACGCACTTGTGGTTGTCGATCACCAGCACGTCGGTGCCGATCACCGCCTCGAGCTCGATCAGGTGATCGAGCACCCCGCCGCCGGGGCGGAGCTCGATCTCCAGCCCCTCGAGGGTCTTGCGCTTGTAGGCCTCGAGCAGCTGCTGCCGCAGGGCCGGCCGCTGGGTCAGGAAGTCGTCGAAGACCGCCTTGTCGAGGACGATCAGATCGGTGGGGAAGATGGTGGTGACGGTGGCCGTACGCGCCGCCCGCTCGAGCAGGGCGGTCTCGCCGAAGACATTGCCCGCCCCCAGGTAGGTCAGCACCAGCTGGCGGTCGCCGGAGCGCTTGGAGAGCTTCACCATGCCGTGGCGCACGAGGTAGAAGGCATCGCCGATCTCGCCCTCTTCGAAGACCACCTGATCGCGCCCCAGGTGCAGCTGCCGGGCCGCCTCGACCAGGGGCCAGAGGGAGGCGTCGTCGAGCTCGGGGAAGACGTAGCTCTGCAGGGCCCGCAGCAGGAAGACGCGGTCGAGCGTCGCCTTGACCCGCGGCGAGACGTGGAGCAGCTTGATCATCGCCTTGCGCGGAATCTCCAGCAGGCGGCAGGGGCCGAGGGCGGTGGCGGTGGCGTTGCGCCGGCGGCCGGAGATCAGGCCCATCTCGCCGAAGAAATCTCCCGTGCCGAGCTCCGCCACCCGCCGCTCGACGCCTTCGTCGTCGCGCATGTCGATGGCGACGCGGCCGGCGGTGATGACCAGGAAGCTGTCGGTATAGTCGTTCTGGCGGACGATCACCTCGCCGTCGTCGGCGTCGCGCACCTGCGCCAGCAGGAAGACCTCCCGCAGATCTTCGGGGTCGGCCTGGCGCAGCAGAGGGACGGTTTGGCGCAGGCTCTCGAGGCGCTGGCGCACGCTGCCCGACCAGTAGGGCAGGCGCTCCTTGAGCACCGCCTCGTCCGCCGGCTCGACCTCGCGGCCGAGGACGTGCTCCACCACTTCGTACCCCTGGTTGATGCCCAGCTTGATCAGATCGCGGCCGGCGGCGGCGCCGATCAGATAGAGCCCCGGGGTCTCGGTCTGGTGGTGGCGGTCGAGGCGCGGGCGGGCGTCGCGGGCGGCGGAGGCGAAGGTCACGCCGCAGCGTTCCAGCAGCGCGCGCGGCGGCTCGGCACCGATCTTGAGGATCACCCGGTCGGCGGCCACCCGCAGGTCCTCCTCCGGCCCCTGCAGGTCGACGAAGCCGGGCACGATGCGTTTGACGGTGGTGCGGAAGTGGATCGTCAGCTGGCCGGTGGCCTGGCGCGACAGCACCTCGCGCTCGAGGCTCTCCTTGGCGCGTACGATCTCCTCCGAGCGCACGATCAGGCTCACCCGGTTGCGCTCGCTCAAGGCGATAGCGACCTCGAGGGCGGAGTCGCCGGCGCCGACCACCACCACGTCTTCGTCGCGATGGGCGTCGGGGTCGATCAGGCGGTTGCTGACCTGGGGCAGATCCTCCCCCGGCACCCCGAGGCGCCGCGGATTGCCCTGGGTGCCGACCGCCAACACCACCCGCGCGGCGTGGTAGACGCCGCCGCTGGTGCGGACGTGGAAGACGTCGCCGCGGCGCTCCACCGACTCGACCTCGCGGCGGTAGTCGACGCGGATCTGCTGCGCGGCGACGAAGCGCCCCCAGGCGTCGAGCACCTCTTCACGCGAGCCGGCGGCGAAGGGCAGGGGGCTGCGCAGGGGCACCTGCGCCGGCTCGGCCATGACGTACTTGCGTTTCTGGTAGCAGTGGACGGTGTCCGCCAGGTGGTCGCTGCGCTCGAGCACGGCACAGGACAAGCCCGCTTGCCGGGCATGGGCCGCCGCCGACAGCCCCGCAGGGCCCGAGCCGACGATCAGTAGATCCAGGTTTTCCGTGCTCACGAGCCAACCTCCGCCCGCGGCTCCCCACCGCAGCCCCTTCCGCGAGACCATGCACGTCGCAGACAGCTGGATCCAAGCCTAGCACGGACGCCCTGCGGCGTGACCGCAGCCGCGGACCGGCGCGCAGTTCGCCACTACGAACCGACGCGCGATGCCGCCGCCGAACGTGTCGCCGGGATCGCCAAAGTCCCGACCGGGTCGACTACCTCATCGAGACCTCGGCGGAGCTCGGCAAAGCCGAGCATCTCGACGATCCGACCCTGAGACGCTCGTTCGCCCGCAGGTTCGAAGTCGGGGGTGGGATCATGAAATCGTGTGGGAGGTGGTGAGCAACGTCGTCCCTCGAGGGGCGACTCGATCCGAGTTCGGGCAGGAGGGCAAGGGAAGCGGGTAGGGGGTGGTGGAGGCGGTGGGAATCGAACCCACGTCCGGAAAACGCAACCCCACAACGTCTACGTGCGTAGCCTCCGAATCGTTGTCTCGCCGCTGTGCTTGGGCCGAAGGCAGCCGGCACAGTCGCCAGCCCCGCAAAAGATCCGGGCTCGGCGCGGGGCCCTCCGAACCCTTCGATCCGCTTTAGTCGTCGCCTCGCCGCCAGCCGCGGATCAGGCTGTGCGACGACGCGTCACGGCTTAAGCCGCGAGAGCCAAGTTATCGTTGGCAGTTGTGTGGTTTCCAGTTGACGGATGGATCCGGCACGCCATCGTGGAGTTGCTCTGTTCCCCGTCGAAACCTGTGCGCCCCCAAATTGCCAAAGAACCCGTCACCGGCAACAACGACGCCGGTAGCCCGGGTATTCCGGCGCGGCTCAGGAGTCGAGCTCCATCACCTCGTCGAGGCGGTAGCGTACCACGGGCAACCCGGCGGGCAGCAGCTCGGCGAAGGCGGCGCTGGCGAAGAGGCGTTCGTCGCCCGGGTAGGTGGGCACCACGGCAGCGGGGAAGCGGGCGAAGATCTCCCCGTCCGGGCGCCGGCGGCGAGCCTGCACGGCGTGACGCTTGTCGGCGGCGGCGTCGAGATGGCCGAGGAGGTAGGTGATGGCGCGCAGCTGGGCGACGGTGCGGCCGTCGGTCAACAGCGGCACCCCCGCCGCCGGCGCCGGATCGAGGACGAAGCGCGGCAACGCCGCGCGCACGGCCTTGCGCAGGCCGCGGCGGAGGAGCTCCCGGGTGCCGTAGGCACGCCACTTGCCGTAGAGACCGATGGACGGCGGCGCCGGGGCCGGCGCCAGGGCCCGGCCGGCGGCGTCGATCGCCGACGCCGGCTCGGCGGCGGCGTCTTCGGGGGCGGCGGTGTTGGCGATGTGGCCGGCGTAGGGGTCGAGGGTCAGCTCGTCGCCGCCGGGGTTGTTCTGCACCAGCAGGGTCTGGGTGCGGTGCAGAAGGGTCCACAGGATCGCCGGCATGACGTTCTCGAAGAGCCCCGGCTGGTAGTTCTTGTAGGCGGTGAGGAAGGCGTTGCGCTCGAAGAGGAAGCCGCGGTGGGCGTAGCCGAGGAGGTCGCTCGACGCCATCGAGCGGTGGTGGACCACCGCCGCCGGGGCGAAGATCACCCGCTCGCCGCCGGCCCACAGACGCCAGCCGAGGTCGACGTCCTCGAGGTAGGCGAAGTAGTCGCCGTCGAAGCCGCCGGCGGCCTGGAAGCTGCGCCGCCGGATCAGCATGTTGCCGCCGCAGGCGAAGGGCAGCTCCGCCCCCGCCGCCGGCACCCGCGCCCGCTCCAGGGGCCGCCGGTAGTCGAGCTGGAAGGCGTGGCCGTCGAAGGTCATCAGGCCGCGGCCGAAGTCGAGGCGCTCCCCCCGCCAGTCGACGATCTTGCCCGACGCCGCCGCCACGTCCGGCGGCGCGGCGCGCAGGGCGTCGACCAGGGCCGCCAGCCAGTCTTCCCGCGGCCGGGTGTCGTCGTTGAGCAGCGCCACCGCGTCGGCGTCGCAGCGCGCCACCAAGCGGTTGACGCCGCGGCAGAAGCCGAGGTTGACGTCGCTGCGGATCAGCTCGACCGCCGGGTGGTGCTGCGCCACCCACTCGCCGGTCCCGTCCCAGGAGCCGTTGTCGAGCACCATCACCCGCCACGCCACCCCCGGGTCGCGCTGGGCGACGAGGGCGGGCAGGCAGGTCTCGAGATGCTTGCGGCCGTTCCAGCTGAGGATCAGCACCGCGACCGAACGGATCTTGCTCACCAGATGACCTCTGTGCGTCGAGGGGCCGGGCGCGGGTCAGCCGGCGCCGGCGGCGATCGATGGCGCCCGAGTCTACCCCAGGGGGGACTCGACCTCCTCCAGGAGCTCGGCGGCGAGCAGATCGTCGGCCGCCTGGCGCAGGTCGGCGAAGCGGCGGTTGGAGCGCTCGGCGACGTCGAGCAGACTGTGCTCGCCGTCGCTCTGGTTGAGCACCCAGAGCAGGGCGAGCTCGCGCTCGCGGCCGCGCTCGGAGCCGCCGAGGGTACGGTAGAGGCCGCGTTTGCCCAGCTGGGGCTCGCAGTAGGGGTTGCGGCTGCGGTAGGTGCGGTTGCCTTCGAGCACGGCGAGCACCTGCAGGTAGCGCTCGAGGGATCGGCCGAGATGCCGCGGGCGGATGAAGCTCAGGTCGTCGGCCGAGGTGTGGTACTGAGGATAGCGTCCCCAAGGGGTGCGGCTGAGGGCGCCGACGGCGAGGTTGAAGCCCGGCGAGCCGTACTGGCGCTCGTCGTAGCCGAAGGGCACGAAGTCTTCGATCGCGTACGGCGCCTCCGCGTCCTCGAGCACCCGGGCGACGGCGCGGTCGATCTCGGCGTCGCCGCGGCGGCTCTTCTTGTAGTGGAAGGCGCCGCCGTCGCCGAGATTGGCCGCCACCAGGCCGTGGCGGATGGCCCGCGCCTCGTCGCGGTGGAGGGCCAGCCAGGTGATCGAGCCGATGGTGCCGGGGATGAAGAGGAAGCGGTAGCTGTAGCGCAGGGCGAGGCCGTCCAGGAGCTTGGCCAGGAAGGTGCAGACGCCGATGCCGGAGAGGTTGTCGTTGGCCAGGGACGGATGGCAGACGTGGGTCGAGATCAGCACCGTCTCCTCCGACGCCCCTTCGATCCGGTACTCGCCGTAGGTCAGGTGGCCGGGCTCGAGGGTGGCGTCGACGCAGACCTCGTACTCGCCCTCGGGCAGGGCTTCGAGCCGGCGGTGGGGCAGGCAGAAGCCCCAGCGTTCCTGATAGTAGGAGGTGCGGTAGGGGATCAGCTCCGGCGCCTCGGGCAGGCTGTAGAGGTGCGGCCGCAGCTCCTCCAGGCTCAGCCGCCGGCGGACGGGAACGCTGTAATTGAGCAGGTGGAGATTGTGGGCGCGGAAGTCGATCACCCGCTTGCCTGAAGCGTCCTTCACCCAGGCGTCGCGCACGTTCCATTCCCGCGGCACCCGCCAGTCGAAGACCTCCGTACCGCTCGCCACCTCGTGCACCTCGAGGGGCAGGTGACGGCGCAGGAGGGCGAGGGTCTGGCGCACCCCGTCGCCGGTGATGCTGCGACAGATCGGGTAGGCCTCCCGCGCCAGCTGGTGGATCTCCCGCCCCACCGCTTCAGGGTCGAGCTCGGCCAGCCGTTGGCGCAGGTCGCTTGACATCCGTCGTGCCCCCCCTACGGCGCGAAATCGGGAAACGCCAGGTCGCGCTCGCTGATGACGCTGATCTCGAGCGGCCAGGTGATGGCGAAGGCCGGGTCGTTCCAGCGCACGCCGCGGGCGCAGTCGGGGCGGTAGAAGGTCGAGATCTGGTAGAAGACCTCGGCGTCGTCGGTCAGGGTCTGGAAGCCGTGCGCGAGCCCCGGCGGGACGTAGAGCCCGAGCCGGTTCCGCTCGCTGAGCTCGACCGCCGCGTGGCGCTTGAAGGCGGGCGACTCCGGCCGCAGGTCGAGCACCACGTCGTAGATCGCACCGCGGGTGCAGCGCACCAGCTTGGCCTCCTCCGCCGGCGCCACCTGGTAGTGCATGCCGCGCACCGTGCCCCGCCGCCGGTTGTAGGACACGCTGCATTGCGCCACCGCCGGCTCCAGGCCGTGCTGCTCGAGCTCGCGCCGGCAGTAGGTGCGGGCGAAGAACCCCCGCTCGTCCTCGTGACGCTCCGGCTCGAGCGCGTAGACCCCCGGGATGTCGAGCTGGCGGAAGATCATGATCCGTCGCAGCGTACGGAGCCCGCGGCAGCCTGTCAACCGCCCCCCCCACCGGCGGCGCGCAGCAGCCGCCGGCCTCGGAGCGCGCGAGCACGGGACCGGGACGGCGCGCCACCCCACCCGCGCCGGAGCGGGCACGAGCGCAGCGCTGGTCAAGGGCGGACGGAGCCAGTAGGATCCGAGGCCAGCGGGGCGCCGTACGCCCGGCGAGGACCCGATCCCGGCGACGAACGGGGGGCATGATGGCGATCGAGCTGAAAGTACCGAACGTCGGCGAGTCGATCACCGAGGTGATGATCGGCGAGTGGCTGAAAAACGAGGGCGACTGGGCCGACCAGGACGAGGTGGTGGTGATCATCGAGACCGACAAGGTCAACGTCGACCTGCCGGCTCCCGAGGCCGGGGTGATCACCAAGATCATCAAGGGCAACGGCGAAGAGGCGGTGGTGGGCGACGTCATCGGCCTGATGGAGGCGAAGGAGAAGCCCGCCGGGAAAGAAAAAGCGGCCGGCGACGCGGCCGGGGGTGACGAAGCGGGCGAACCGCCCGCCGCTGAGGACGCGGCCGGGGAAGCCACCGGCGAGAAGGCCGCCGGCCAGCCGGCGGCGGACAAGCCCCCTCGCGACGAGGCGCCGAAGGTGATGCCCGCCGCCCGCCGGCTGCTGGCGCAGGCCGGGCTCGACGCCTCCGAAGTCGAGGCCACCGGCCCCGGCGGCCGGCTGCTCAAAGAGGACGTAGAGCGCCACCTCGAGGCCAGGGGGAAGGCGCAAGCGACGGCCGAGGTCCGGCCGAAGCCGCCGGCCGAAGCCCCGCCGCGGCCGGCGCCGCCGTCCGGCGAGCGCCGGGAAGAGGTGGTCCCGATGTCGCCCCTGCGGCGGCGGGTCGCCGAGCGACTGGTGGCGGCGCAGACCAACGCCGCCCTCCTCACCACCTTCAACGAGATCGACATGTCGGCGGTCATCGACCTGCGCCGGCGCTACAAAGAGCGCTTCATCGAGCAGCACGGCGTCAAGCTCGGCTTCATGTCCTTCTTCGTCAAGGCGGTGATCGAGGCCCTGAAGGCGATCCCCCAGCTCAATGCCGAGATCCGCGGCGACGACGTGGTCTACCGCAACTACTACGACGTCGGCGTCGCGGTCGGCGGCGGCAAGGGACTGGTGGTGCCGGTGATCCGCAACGCCGAACGCCTTTCCTTCGCCGAGATCGAAAAGACCATCGGCGACCTGGCGAAGCGCGCCCGCGACGGCAAGCTGACCCTCGACGAGCTCCAGGGCGGCACCTTCACCATCTCCAACGGCGGCGTCTACGGCTCCCTCCTCTCCACGCCGATCGTCAATCCGCCCCAGAGCGGCATCCTCGGCATGCACAAGATCGAAGAGCGACCGGTGGCGGCCGGCGGCCAGGTGGTCGTACGGCCGATGATGTACGTCGCCCTGACCTACGATCACCGGCTGGTCGACGGTCGCGAGGCGGTGACCTTCCTGGTGCGGGTGAAAGAGACCATCGAGGATCCAAGCCGCATCCTGCTCGAGGTATGAACCATGGCGACGAGCAACGAGCATGATCTGGTGGTCATCGGCGCCGGCCCCGGCGGCTACGTGGCGGCGATCCGCGCCGCCCAGCTGGGGCTCGACGTCGCCTGCGTCGAAAAAGAGGCGTCCCTCGGCGGAACCTGCCTGCGGGTCGGCTGCATCCCGTCCAAGGCCCTGCTCGAGGCCTCCGAGCGCTACGCCGAGGCCGGCGATCTGGCCCGCTTCGGGGTCAAGGTCGGCGACCTCGAGCTCGATCTCGCGGCGATGATGGCGCACAAAGACAAGGTGGTGGCGGCCAACACCAAAGGGGTCGAGCTGCTGTTCAAGAAAAACGGCGTCCACCGCTACCGCGGCCTCGCCCGCTTCGACGGCCCGGGCACGGTGGTGGTGAAGGGCGGCGACGACGCCGTCCTCCACGCCCGCCACGTGCTGATCGCCACCGGCTCGGCCCCCGCCAGCCTGCCCGGCGTCGAGGTCGACGGCGAGCGCATCACCACCAGCGACCAGGCCATCGCCTATCCCGAGGTCCCCGGCCACCTGGTGGTCATCGGCGCCGGCGTCATCGGCCTCGAGTTGGGCTCGGTCTGGGCCCGCCTGGGAGCGCGGGTGACGGTGCTCGAGTACATGCCGGAGATCCTCCCCGGAATCGACGTCGAAACCGCCCGGATCGCTCAGCGCGCGTTCAAGAAACAGGGCCTCGCCTTCCACCTCGGCGCCCGGGTCACCGCCGCGCGGGCGACCGCCGACGGAGCGGTGATCGAGGCCGAGGGCCTCGAGCCGATCGCCTGCGACCGGGTGCTGGTGGCGGTGGGGCGCAAGCCCTACACCGCCGACCTCGGCCTCGACGCCGCCGGCCTCGAGCTCGACGAGCGCGGCCGCATCCCGGTCGGCGGGGGCTATCGCACCCGGGTCGAAGGCATCTACGCCATCGGCGACGTCATCGCCGGCCCGATGCTGGCCCACAAGGCGGAAGAAGAGGGCATCGCCTGCGTCGAGGGCATCGTCACCGGCTACGGCCACGTCACCTACGAAGCGATCCCCAACGTGGTCTACACCGAGCCCGAGATCGCCGCCGTCGGCAAGAGCGAGGAGGAGCTCAAGGAGGCCGGGGTGGCCTATCGGAAGGGCGTCTTCCCCTACGCCGCCAACGGCCGGGCGCGGGCCCTGGGCAAGACCACCGGCCAGGTCAAGCTCCTCGCCGACGAGAAGACCGACCGCCTGCTCGGCGCCCACGCCGTCGGCACCCGCGCCGGCGACCTCATCGCCGAGCTGGCGGTGGCGATCGAATTCGGCGCCAGCGCCGAGGACGTCGCCCGCTCCCCCCACGCCCACCCCACCCTGGCGGAGATCGTCAAAGAGGCCGCCCTCGCCGCCGGCGGCCGGGCGATCCACATCTGAGCGCCGGAGGTCGGCGGCCGTCACCGGCCACCTCCGGCGGAAGAATTCCACCGATTCCGCCCCCCCTTGGCGCCGGCGGGCCGAGGGGTTACCATGGGGTGTACCGAATCGAAACGTTCAGACGTTCGATCCAATCGGGGAGCTTCATGCCATGAGCGGCACCACGCGCCGCGGGCTAGTGCTGGTGGTCGACGACGACGAGAGCATCCGAGATCTCGTCGCCCTGTGGCTCGGCCGCGCCGGCTACGACCTGGAGCTCTTCCCCGACGGCGAGACCTGCCTGACCGCCCTGGCGCGCAGCCTGCCCGACTGCATCTGCCTCGATCTGCATCTGCCGGGGCTCTCCGGCATCCAGATATTGCAGCGCATCAAGGCCCATCACCCGCGGTTGCCGGTGATCATGCTCACCGCCGACACCACCGTCGACACCGTGGTCGCCGCCATGCAGGGCGGAGCCTACGACTACCTGGTCAAGCCCCTCGATCGGACCCGCCTGATCGCCACCGTCGGCAACGCCGTCGAGCGCCACCAGCTGGAGGTGCGGGTCACCCAGCTGGAACGCGAGATCGACGGCCGCGGCTACGCCGGCATGGTCGCCCTGTCGCCGGCCATGCGGCGCATGTTCCGCGACATGGACCGGGTGGCGGCGAGCGACATCACCGTCCTGGTCCACGGCGACAGCGGCACCGGCAAAGAGCTCGTCGCCCGCGGCCTGCACGAGGCCAGCGGCCGGCGTGACGGCCCGTTCGTCGCCGTCAACTGCGCCGCCATCCCCGACACCCTCGAGGCGTCGGAATTCTTCGGCCACGAGAAGGGGGCCTTCACCGGCGCCAACCAGCGCCGCGTCGGCCGCATCGAGCAGGCCGACGGCGGCACCCTCTTCCTCGACGAGGTCGGCGAGCTCAGCCTCGGCCTGCAGGCCAAGCTGCTGCGGGTGCTGCAGGAACGCCGCTTCCAGCGCGTCGGCGGCAACGTCGAGATCGAGTCCGACTTCCGGCTGATCGCCGCCACCCACCGCGATCTGGAGGAAGAAGTACGCGCCGGGCGCTTTCGCGAAGACCTCTTCTTCCGCATCGTCGTCTTCGAGCTCGAGGTTCCGCCCCTGCGCGAGCGCGGCGACGACATCCAGCTGCTGGCGCAGCACTTCCTCGCCGAGGCCGACGGCCAGCAGGGGGGGCAGCCGCCCCAGCTGGCACCGGACGCTCTCGCCGCGCTCAAGGCCTACCCCTGGCCGGGCAACGTACGCGAGCTGCAGAATGCGATGGAGCACGCCCGGCTGGTGGCGAGCGACAAGGTCATCCGCCTCGCCGACCTGCCGCAGCGCATCCTCGCCGGCCGCGAGTTCCGCCCGCCCCCGGCCGACGACGCCGCGGCGGGCAACGGGGCGGCGGCGGCCGCCGGCGGCATCGCCGCCC
>RFGL01000324.1 GCA_003697015.1 Acidobacteriota bacterium
GGTGCAAGGGACTTCGCAACTCGTGATTCGTCAGCTGCTTACGCCAACTCCCGGCTGCCCGCGTCAGGTGACCCCGTCAGGTGCGACCGCGTCAGGTGCCAGGGGCTTCGCAACTCGTCGACCCCGTCAGGTGACCCCGTCAGGTGCCAGGGACTTCGCAACTCGTGATTCGTCAGCTGCTTACGCCAACTCCCGGCTGCCCGCGTCAGGTGACCCCGTCAGGTGCCAGGGGCTTCGCAACTCGTGATTCGTCAGCTGCTTACGCCACGAAGAAGGCACCCTACCGGCGGACGACGGAGGACGGAGGCGGGCAGCGGACGCCACGCCGGGGCGGGCGGGCCTCGGCCCCGTCGGGCGCCGCGGCTTCGGGCGCTACTCGAGGTAGTTGAGCATGTCGCGGGCGGTGCCCGCGTCGGGGTCGTCCGGCGCCAGGGCGAGGAATCGTTCGAAGTGTTCCCGCGCTTTGGCGTTGTCCCCCAGGTTCACGAAGCACAGCCCGAGATGGTAGTGGGCCTTCGCATTGTCCGGTTCGACCGCCAGGGCGCGCTCGAACTGCTCGCTGGCGGCGCGGGCGTCGCCGGCGTTGTAGAGTGCCACGCCGCGCTCCAGCGCCTGTTGCACCACCAGGGTCGGATCGGCCTCGACCAGCGCCGCCAGCGCCTCCTGCGCCTTGGTTTCGTCGCCGGCGGCCTTGTAGAGGCGGTGGCGCAGGCCGAGAAGATTCTTGTCGTCCGGATGGAGAGCGAGCAGGCGCTCGACGATGGCGACGGCCTCGAGGTGGCTCTCCTCCCGCAGCAGCACCTGCAGCATCCCCTTGAGAGCGAGCTCGAAATCGGGCTGCATCTCCAGCGCTTCGGCGAAGCGCGCCTTGGCGGCGGCCATGTCGCCGACGCGAAACGACTCCACCCCCTCGTTGTAGACCATCGCCACCGTGTCGCCGCCGCGGTCGAGCTCGGACAACGCCTTGAGCGCCTTCTCCGCCTCCTTCTCATCCCCCAGCGCCTTGTGGGCCTCGTAGAGGATGCGGTAGCCGCGGCTGTTCTGCGGTTCGAGAGCGAGCAGCGCCTGGGCGTCGGCGATCGCCGATTCGGGCTGACCGGCCATCAGGTGCAGCCCGCCGAGGGCGGAACGCACCGGCGCCTCGAGATGCGGGTCCATCTCCAGGGCCTGACGAAACTTGGCCTCGGCGGTGGTCAGGTCCTCCTGCTGCAGGGCGGCGACGCCCTCGTTGAAGACCTCCTGCGCCGGCGTCAAGGTCGCCTCTTCGGTCGGCGGCGGCACCTGGGAGGTGACGGAGCGCAGCACCACCTGGGCGCGCGAGGTCTGGCCCAGGCGCGGCTTGATCGACTCCTGGTGAGGCAAGTAGCCCTCGAGCTCGACGCTGACCTGGTAGCGCTTGGTGGCGTCGACCACCGCCACCGTCGCCTCGCCCTTCTTGTTGGTCTTGAGCTCCTTATGGAACCTCGGCAGCAGCTCGCAGGTGACCGTGATCTTGGCTCCGGGCAAGGGCTGGCCGTCGGCGTCGGTGACCGTCAGGACGACGCGGCCGAAGGTCTGGGCGCCGAGGGCACCGGCGGCGAGGACGAGCAGGATCGCGGCGACGGCGGCGCGGGCGGCGACGGAGCTCGATGGACGCTGGCGGATCATGGCTTTATCTCCTTGCGCTGGCTCTCCCCGCCCGATCATACCGCGGCGTCGCGCCGCCAGCGCAGGTCGCCGCCGGCGGATCGAGAGGGCGCCGGGCCGACGAGCGGCGCGGCAGCGACGCCCTATCCGCCGCCCGGCGGGATGCGCAGCACCTGCCCGGGGCGGATGACGTCGCCCCGCAGGCCGTTGGTCTCCTTCAGCAGGCGGATGCTGGTGTCATAGCGGCGGGCGATCTGCCACAGGCTCTCGCCGCGGGCGACGAGGTGACTGCGGCCCGCCGCGCGGCGCGCCGACGCCAGACTCCGCACGTAGCGGGCGTAGGGTTTGGGGAAGACGGCGACGTGGTAGTGCGGCGGCCAGCGTTCGTACGATGCCTCCAGCACCCGCCGCCCCTCGAGATAGAGCAGGGTCTTCTCCAGCCACCGGCGGCAGGCCCGCTTGCGGCTGCGCCGCAGGTCGAGGGCCATGCCGGTCGGATGGACGCTCTGGGCCGAGGCGTGCCGCGGTTGGTGGCTGCGCGGCCGGGTGAGGCTGGTCACCACCAGGCGCTCGCCGCAGGCGGCGCGGTACTGGCGCGCCAGACGGACGACGAAGAGCCTCACCTCCGGCCGGGCGTAGGGAAACGACGCCCCCTTGAGGCGGAAATCCCGATTCGGCACCACCGGCACCAACCAGCCGCGGTCGACGAAGTAGCGCAGGTGACCGGCGTTGCGCAGAAAGGTGAAGTCGTGAGCCTTCGCCTGGGCGTTCTGCCGCGCCAGAGAAGCGCTCGACGGACGCAGGCTCTGGCCCGCCGCCGGCGCCGCCAGCACCAGGGCGAGAGCGGCCGCCAGCCATCCTCGGGCCGGCTGGGCAGGTGGCTGGCTCCACGGGTCCATGATCGATCGCTCCGTCGGCGGCGATGCCGCCCGCTCCTACCTACGCAGCCGGCGGCGACGACTTCCGCGTCGCCGGCGGCGACGCGACGGGGAGCCTACCATGCCCGGCTCGCCCGCCCCAGCCCTCAACGCTCCACCTCGTAGACCACCAGCAGGGGTTCGTCGGGGGGAACGTACCGCACCGGCCGCAGGCCGTGGGTCTCGGGCTCGACCTCGAAGGTCCACTGCGGATGCTGCTCGAAGACCGACATCACCACGTACTTCGGCCGCAGCTCGGCGAGGGCGGCGGCGAAGGCCGCCTCGCTGTCGGGCACCGCATAGCTGCGGCGCTCGGCGTAGTAGGTCATCTGCGGGACGCTCATGGTCATCACCGCGTCCTCCGGCGCGCTGTGCTCGGCGATCCATTCGGCGGCCTCGCGCAGCGACTCGAAGCTCCTGCGCTTGGTGCGGATCTCCGCGTCGGCGTCCTGCCCCAGCTGAATGCCGCCCGCGACCAGCACGGCGGCGAGAAAGATCGCCGGCAGGCGCCGCTGGTATCTCTGGCTGCGGGCGATGGCGTCGTGCAGGCGCTCGAGGCCCAGCGCGACGACGATGAAGATGGCGGGAAAGGCCAGGACGACGTAGCGATCGACGTGGAGGTTGACGGCGAAGCCGTGGAAGAGAAAGATCGCCAGGATCCAGAGCAGCAGCAGGAAGCGGTGGGCCGCCGGCCGGTCCTCCCCCCTGGCCACCGCGTCGAATCCCCAGAGCACGTCGTAGAAGAAGAGGACCTCGAAGAGGAATGCCGCCCACAGCACCGCGTGCAGGTGCGCCGGCAGGGCGGCCAGGTACGCCGCCAGCAGCTGCAGGCCGGAGCCGAAGCCGAGGTCCACCGTCAGGTGGGCGCTGCCGGCCTTGAAGGGGTGGAGCGGATCGCCGAAGCGCCACCACGACCAGGCGAGGTACGGAGCCGCCGCCAGGGCGCCGAGAGCGGCGGAGAGCCGATAGCTGCGGCGCTTGAGGAAGGCCGGTCCGTCGACCAGCGCGAGATGCGCGACGAGGATCACGGCGACGAGAGCGGTGGTGAAGCGGAAGAGGGTGCCGGCGACGATCAACGGCACGATCGCCCACTCGTGACGCCGGCGGAGAAAGAGGTGGATCGCCAGCAGGCCGAAGGCGAGCTGGAAGACCTCGGTCATGATCCGCATCGAGTAGAAGAGATTCAGGTAGTCGAGGGAGAAGAAGAAGGCGGCGATGAGGCCGGTCCGCTCGCTTCCCACCCGGCGGCCGATGGCATAGACCAGGACCACCGTCGCCACCGAGACCAGCAGCAGAAGAAGCCGGCAGGCGCCCACCCCCAGGCCGAGGGCATAGAACGCCGCCAGCAGCAGGGGCAGGAGGATCGGGCCTCCCTCCCACCAGCCGGTGCTCGGCGTGCCGAAGACCAGGCTCTTGGCCGCCAGGGCGTACTCCGCCTCGTCCCACCACAGAGGCTGGTCCTTGGTCAGCCAGAAGTAGTAGAGGCGCACCAGCACGGCGAAGCCGACGAGCAGGATCAGGCCCGGCCGGCGGCTCATGGCGAGCTCTCCGCCGCCGCCGAGCGCCCGGCGTAGTCGAAGATCTTGAGTGCCGGCAGCGCGAATCCGGGCCCGCTGATGCCGGCCTCGGCCGAGGCGTAGACCTTGCGCAGGCGGCCGGCGGCGGCTACCGGCACGCAGGGCAGGAGGGGGTCGAAGCCGCCGAGCCGCCAGTGGCCCTCGGTCTGGGCGGCGAGGAAGGCGGCGGCGTCCTCGTAGTCCTCGAAGAGATGGCTGCTGAGGATCTGCTTGTAGAACCCGCCGGCGCCTTCCACCTCGCGGTAGGAGATCACCCACGCCGAGTCCCGGGGCTCGATCGGCATGCCGTCGTAGTAGAAGAGACGCACCGCCATGCTGCGGTAGTAGGCCGGATAGTAGAAGAGCACCGGCGTCGGAGTGCCGTCCTCGTCCGCCCGCCAGTAGAGATCGTAGAACTCGCGGGCATCCTTCCCCGCCCAGCGCAGGATCGAGTCGAATTTGCCGTAGGTACGGCCCGGCGTCGAGCGGTCCGGCCAGGTGGTGAGCTCGGCGTGGAGGACGACGTAGCGCGTTCCCGCCTCATCCAACGTCCGGTAGGCCTCGGACGCGTCGCCGGCGGCGAGGAAACGCGCCACCGTCGTGGCGCCGTTCTGGGTCGGGTTGGCGTTGGGAATGCGCCGCGCGATGCGGGTCATCCAATAGCCGTAGTCCCACCACGAGAGGACGCCGTAGTCGCCCTCCCGATCGGCGCGGTAGTAGGCCGAGTCGTCCCCCATGGGCTCCGGCGTGTTGTGGCGCAACCAGTGCAGGGCGGCGAGCCACTCCGGCCCGGGCCCCAGATCCTGCTGCGCCACCTTGAGCGACGGTTCGACCGCCGGCAGAAAGGCGATCAGCGCCACCACCCCGGTGGCCAGGCCGCGCAGGCGGGCGCGGCCGCCGGCGCGGCCGGCGGCGCCTTCGAGGGGGGCGAGGAGCGCCCGGCAGACCAGCGCCGAGAGCAGGGAGACGTTGACCGCCAGGTAGTAACCGAAGCGGTTCTGGGCCAGGGTGGCGAGGCCCATCCCCAAACTCCAGACCAGCAGCAGAGTCCGCCCCGGGGACGGCTGCCGCCACGCCGACCGGCCGAGGATCAGCAGGCCGACCGCAGCGAGGACGAAGGTCCAGCGGTACTGCACCCACACCGGCACGAGCGAGAACGCCCCGCCCTCACTGAGCAGGGGTTCCGCCTCCGCCACCGTGCCGCTCAGCGGCGACGGCACGAAGCGCCGCAGGTTGGACGCCAGCTCCGCCGCCAGCGACGGCGCCGCCAGCCACAGGGCCAGAGCGCCGGCGCCGGCGAGCCCGGCCAGCGCCAGAGGAAAGCGGTAGCGCCCCCGCTCGCCGGCGAGCGCCGGGATGCGGGCGACCCCCTCCAGCAGCCACGGGGCGAGGAGCAAGAGCCCGAGGGCGGCGAGGTGGAGCCGCGCCCGCGGCAGGATGGCGAGGAAGGGGAGCAGAGTAGCGAGGGCGGCCGCAGCGAAGATGGTGACGAAGCGCCGCAAGCGGGCGCTCGAGCGGCCGCCGAGGTGCTCGGCGACGACCTCGGCAACCAGCCACGCGATCAGGATGGCGACGAAGAGGGAGCCCCCGCCCCAGCTCAGCAGATAGGCGCCGAGAGCGGCGCCGGCGACAAGCGCCCGGCGCCACGCCGGGAACCACAAACCGAGGGGGCGGCCGAACGGCGACGGGCGGCCGGCGGGAGACGGCGCGGCGGGATCGAGTGCGGCCAGCATCAAGGCCACCGTCAAGGTGCTGGCGAAGACCTCGAGCACGTGATGGTCGGTGAAGCCGAGAAGCGACCGCAGCAGGAACTGCCCCGGCTGCACCGCCAGCAATGCGGCGGCGAGGAGCCCTACCCGATAATCGAAGAGCCGCCGGCCGATGGCGTAGACCGGCAGCACGCAGAGGGTGCCGAGAACCGGCGGCATCCAGGCGGCGACCGCCTCGACCAGATCGCTGGAGGAGCCGAGGCCGAGGACGGAGGCCGGCACCTTGAGGAGCCCCGCCGCCACCACCACCAGGTAGTCGAAGAGAGGCGCCACCTCGATCGTCTGGCCGCCGGGGTGGAAGGCGTAGGGATCCCAGCCCAGGGGGTGCGGGAAGTTGGCCCACAGGTAGTCGATCCGGCGCAGGTGGTACCAGGCGTCATTGCCCTGGAAACGGACGGCGTCGCCGCCGAAGACCGTGCGGTACGGCACCCAGCCCCGCACCAGAAGCGCCGAGTAGGCGATCAGCAGCAACCACCAGCCGTCGCGGCGGCCGGCGACGACGCCGTCTCGTACCGTGGTAGCCATGCGCCCGGTGCTCCGCTCAATCCGTCGTCCGAAGACGCGGCGATCGTAGCACCCTCGCCGGGCCCAGGCCGCCGCGTTGCGGGCCGGGCGGCGGCCCGGCCATATAATGCGGTTGTGAACGACCGAGCTCAGCCGGCCCCGTCGCCGCCTCGAATCCGCCGCGGCGGCTCGCGCCGGCATCGCGGCCGCCGCGCCGACCCCCCCGTCGTGGCGCCGCCCTGCGCCGGCGAGGACGACGGGCCACCACCGCGCATCCTGCCCCGGCCCGAGCACCCGATCTCCCGTTCCCAGGTCGATCCCAACGCCATCAAGGTCCTCTACCGCCTGCACAAGCAGGGCTTCAAGGCCTACCTGGTCGGCGGCGGCGTGCGCGATCTGATGCTCGGCCTGAAACCGAAGGACTTCGACGTCGCCACCGATGCACGGCCCAACGAGCTGCGCCGCCTGTTCCGCAACGCGCGCATCATCGGCCGCCGATTCCGCCTCGCCCACATCCTGTTCAAGGATTCGATCGTCGAGGTCTCGACCTTCCGTCGTGCCCCCGATCCCGAGGAGCAGGACAGCGCCCCCGGCGAGCTCTTGATCACCAGCGACAACACCTACGGCACGCCGCGGGAGGACGCTTTCCGCCGCGACTTCACCATCAACGCCCTCTTCTACAACATCGCCGACTTCTCGGTCATCGACTACGTCGGCGGCATCGACGACCTGAAGCGCCGCCTGGTGCGGGTGATCGGCGTGCCCGACGTCCGTTTCCAGGAGGATCCGGTGCGGATGATGCGGGCCTGCGAGTTCGCCGGCCGCTTGGGGTTCGCCATCGAAAGCCGCACGCAGGAGGCGATCCAGCGCAATCGCGGCGCCCTGGCCAAGGCGGCGCCGGCGCGCTTGACCGAGGAGCTGCTGCAGCTCTTGAAGTGCGGCCACGCCGGCGCCAGCATCCAGTGGATGCTCGACCTCGGGCTGCTCGAGGTGCTGCTGCCCGAGGCCCTGGCGATGGTCAGGGCCCGCCAGGTCGGAGCGGGTGACTTCAGCGGCATCCTGCCGACCATCGACGCCCTGATGCAGGAGGAACGCGAGGTCTCCGACGCCGTATTGCTGGCCGCCATGCTGCTGCCCGAGATCATGGTGCGGCGCTTCACCTACGAGACCGAGAACCGGCGTTGGATGTCGATCGAGCTCTTCCAGTCCCTGACCCGGGAGCTCTTGGAACGCTTCCTCCAGCGCTTCCAGATCGCCAACCACAAACGCGCCCAGATCCTCCAGATCCTCGATGGCTTCCACCGCCTGTGCGACCCGAGCTGGACCCCCGCCAAGCGGCTGCGCTTCGCCAGCAAGAGCCATTTCGAGGACTCCCTGCTGCTGTTCGAGATCCTCACCCGCGCCACCGGCGAGGGGCACGTGGTGCTGGAGCAGTGGCACGCCGTCGCCCGCCAGCGCCAGCGGCGCCCGGAACCCAAGATCGAGCTGCCGCGCCGGCGCCGGCGCCGCGGCGGCCGGCGGCGGAAGGGCAAGCTGGAACGGGGAGGCTAGTCTAGGCTCGGCTGTCCCACAGCACGTCGTCCTCGCCGCGCTGGCGGTTGTCGTAGCGCGCCATGACGAAGAGAGCGTCGGAGAGGCGGTTCAAGTAGGGCACCACGTGCTCGCCCACCGCCTCCTGCCGCGCCAGGGCGATGACCTCGCGCTCGGCCCGACGGCAGACCGCCCGCGCCACGTGCAGCTGAGCCGCCGCCGGCGTACCGCCGGGGAGGATGAAGTTGGCCAGGGGCGGCAGGGAGCGGGAGAGCTCGTCCATCAGCGCCTCGAGGGCGTCGACGTGGCGCGCCGCGAGGCGCGGCCCCGGCCGCCGCGCCTGCTCGGACGGCGGCATGCAGAGCTCGGCGCCGAGGTGGAAGAGCTCGTTCTGGATGCGGCTCAAGTGCTCGTCCAAGGGCTCGACGACGCCGGCGGCGCGGGCCACGCCGAGGTGCGAGCTGAGCTCGTCGACGGTGCCGTAGGCGACCACCCGCGGCGCCGTTTTCACCACCCGTACGCCGCTGCCCAGGCCGGTGGTGCCGTCGTCGCCGGTGCGGGTGTAGACCTTGGTGATCCTCGGCATGGGAGCTCCTCGTCAATCGCCGTCCTTGAATTCGCCTGCCGGCCGCGAATGCGCTATCCTCGAGGATACCGGAAGGCACCGCCCGGGCGGGGCCGGGCGATTCTATCCGGCCGCTCGTTACGAGGACGCGAACGATGATCGGGTGGCGGAGCCAGGACGCCATGCGCGGCGCGCGGCCGCCCGCCGTGGCGGGGACGTTCTACCCCGACGACGCCTGGACCCTGCGCCGCATGGTCGACGACTACCTGGCGGCGGGCCGCGACGAGGTCGAGCCCCGGGGTACCCTGAAGGCGGTGATCGCCCCCCACGCCGGCTACCTCTACTCCGGGCCGGTCGCCGGCAGCGCCTTCGCCGCCTTCGGCGACCCGCAGCGCATCGCGCGGGTGGTGGTCATCGGCCCGTCGCACCACGTCGCCTTCCGCGGCCTCGCCCTGCCGCCGGCGGACCGCTTCACCACCCCATTCGGCAGCGTACCGATCGACCTCGAGGCGGCCGGCGAGCTGCGCCAGCTGCCGCAGGTGACGGTCGACGCCCTGCCCCACGCCCGCGAGCACGCCCTGGAGGTCGAGCTGCCCTTCCTGCAACGTCTGATCGGCGACTTCGAGCTCGTCCCCCTGGTGGTCGGTCGCGCCTCGCCGGCGGAGGTGGCGCAGGTGCTGGACCGCCTGTGGGGCGGCGACGAGACCCGCTTCGTCATCAGCTCCGACCTCTCCCACTTCCTCGACTACGACACCGCCCGGCGGGTCGACGCCGCCACCGCCCGCACCATCCGCAACCTCGGCGGCCCACTCGACCCCAGCCAGGCCTGCGGGGCGGCGGCGATCAACGGCTTCACGCCCCTGGCCCGGCAGCGCGGGCTCGAGGTCAGCGCGCTCGATCTGCGCAATTCCGGCGACACCGCCGGCGGGCGCGACCGGGTGGTGGGCTACGGCGCCTTCTCCTTCAACCCGGCGGACGGTGGCTGATGGATCCGGTGCGCGGCAGGATGCTGGTCGAGACGGCGCGACAAGCCATCGCCCACCAGCTCCTCGGCACGCCGCCGCCGGTGGCCGGCGAACCCTGGCTGCTGGCGCCGGGGGCGGTCTTCGTCACCCTGCGCCGGGGCGGCGCCCTGCGCGGCTGCATCGGCAGCCTCGAGGCCTACCGGCCGCTGTTCGAGGATCTGCGGGCCAACGCCCTGGCCGCCGCCTTTCACGACCCGCGGTTCCCGTCTCTGCGCGCCGATGAGTTGGAGGATCTGGAGATCGAGGTCTCCCTGCTGTCGCCGCCGGAGCCCCTGCGCTTCTCCTCCGAAGAGGAGGCCCTGGCCCAGCTACGCCCGGGGCGCGACGGGGTGGTGCTCAGCTACCGCGGGCACCGCGGCACCTTCCTGCCTCAGGTGTGGAAGCAGCTGCCCGAGCCGCGCCGCTTCCTCGCCCGGCTGAAAGAAAAAGCCGGCCTGCCGGCCGATTTCTGGGATCCCGAGATCGCCCTGGCGCGCTACGCCGTCGATACCTGGTGCTCCTCCTCCGGCGACGGCGAGCCGCGCCCGCAAGCGCCGCCGGCCGCCGGCGCCTGAAGCGGCCAGGGAGAGCGCGCCGACGGCGGCGAGGCGGTGCCCGCTGCGAGAAGCGGCGGGCCCGCCCAACGCCGCCGATGCGGTCCGGGAGGCGAAGGCGGTTGCCGGCGGCTAGAAACGGCGCGTTAGGATCGGCCGATGGA
>RFGL01000325.1 GCA_003697015.1 Acidobacteriota bacterium
GACGGCGGCGGGCGCGGCCGCCTCGACGGAGCCCGCCGGCCGTTCGGCCGCCGGCTGCTCCACCTCCGCCGCCAGGGGCCGGGCGACGAGGACGAAGCCGGCCGCCTCGCCGTGGGCGTCGCGCAACAGACTGGCGCTGGTATGGCATTCGAAGGTGCTTCCGTCCCGCCGGCGGTGGCCGAGCAAGACCGTCCGGCCGCCGTCGCGGCGCACGGCGTCGAGCACCGGGCGCACCTCCTCCGCCATCTGCTCGGGGGTGAAGAAGAGCGCCAGGTGATGCCCGCGCACGGCGGCCGGGGAATGGCCGTGGAGCTCCGCCCACGCCCGGTTGACGAAGCGCCCGCGGCACTCGAGGTCGGTCACCGCGATCGCCTCCAGCGTCTGCTCCACCGCCCGCAGCAGCAGACCGTCCGGCGGCCGGACGGCCGGGCCGCCGGCGGGCGGCGTCTCCTCCTCCGGCGGCGGCGGGCCCGCGTCGCGCCCCGCGTCCGCCGGCCGGGCGGCGGTCCAGGCCAGGGTCAGAGCGAGGAGCGCCGCAGCCCAGGCCGGCAGCGGCGCCAGACTGCCGCCGCCGAAGAGGGCCAGCAGCAGCTCGACCAGGGCCACCGGCGCCGCCAGCAGGGACGCGCCCGCCAGCGGCCAGCCGGCACCGCGCCGGCGCCCCGTCGCCAACACCATCACCGACGCCGCCAGCAGCGGCAGCGTCCACAACCAGCCGAGCACCGAACAACTCCTTCCCCGTCCGCCGCCCGTCCTCCCCCGGCGCCCCGAGGACCCATGCGAGCGCGCGGACGATTCATCGAAACCGGAGGACCGCCAGCATATCGCAGCCGGAGAGGGGAAGGCGACGGACCGCCGCGATCCGACCCGCCCTTGCAGCCGTAGGCGACCTGGAGCGACGCCGGGGCCGGACTCCCGGATTCCTTGCTATCGCACAATCCCCATGTGCGAATAAAGATATTCTTACCGCAGAGCTTGACAAAAGGCCGATGATTACGCTATTCTACCGAACGGTCGGTATTTGAGCCAGCGGCCGAAGCAACGTCGATCGGGAGGGGAGACATGCCCGATCGGCACCGCGGATCGAGTGCTTTTCGGACGTTGAGTTATGCACATGTATCGACTTAGAAGACGTGCGGCTTTTTCAGGACGCTTCTATGTAATCCGTTAGAATGAACCCATACGCTTCGAGCAGGGCCGGGAGGACAAACCGGAACGCCAGCACGGCTGCGCCGTGCAGAGGGGAGCGAGGATGGACGCCATGAGGACGCCACGCCGAGCACCGGTGCTCATCGCCCTGGCACTCGGCTGCGGGCTGATCGCCGGCGGCGAGCACCGGCCCGGCAGCCCCGCCACCAGCCGGATCATCGTCCAGGGCCACGACCTGCAAGCGGCGGCCGCCGCCGTCCGCGCCGCCGGCGGCACCATCACCCACCGCCTGCCGATCATCGACGCCGTCGCCGCCCGCGTCGACGCCGCGCAGCTTCGGACCCTCGCCCGCCTGCCCGGGATCGAACGCCTCACCGCCGACCGCGGCGTCGTCCTGGCGGGCAAGCCCCCCAAGCCCGGCGGCAGCGTCGGCGCCGGCACCGGCAGGCCGGAGACCTACTTCCCGGCCCTGGTCGGCGCCGACCAGCTCCACGCCCAGGGCGTCGACGGCCACGGCGTGACCATCGCCTTCGTCGACAGCGGCCTATGGGCCCAGGGCAGCCTCAACAACGCGCCGGACAACCATCCGCGGGTGCTGGCGCGCTACGACGCCATCGCCGACCGGCTGCGCAACGAGCGCCAGTTCGGCGACGCCAACGGCCACGGCACCCACGTCGCCGGCATCGCCGTCAGCAGCGAGCAGAGCGCCGCCGGGAACTTCCACTCCATCGCACCGTCCGCCGACCTGGTGGCGGTCAAGGCCTTCGACGCCGCCGGTCAAGGCACCTACGCCGACGTCATCCGCGGTCTCGACTGGGTGGTGAGCAACCGGGAGACCTACGGCATACGGGTGCTCAACCTCTCGTTCAGCGCCCCGCCGCGCTCGCACTATTGGGACGACCCGATCAATCAGGCGGTGATGAAGGCCTGGCAGGCGGGCATCGTGGTGGTGACCTCGGCCGGCAACCTCGGGCCGGCGCCGATGTCGATCGGCGTGCCGGGGAACGTGCCCTACGTCGTCACCGTCGGCGCGATGACCGACAACTACACGCCGGAGGACGGCAGCGACGACTTCCTGGCGTCCTTCTCCGCCACCGGCCCGACCTACGAGGCCTTTCTCAAGCCGGACCTGGTCGCCCCCGGCGGCCACCTCCTGTCGCTGATGGACGAGAAGTCCACCATCCCCCAGGAGCACCCGGAGTTTCACGACGGCGCGCGCTTCTTCGTCATGTCGGGCACCTCGCAGGCGACGGCGGTGGTCAGCGGCGTCGCCGCCCTGATGTTGCAGGCCGATCCGACCCTGTCGCCGCGCACGGTGAAGTGCCGGCTGATGCGATCGGCCCGGCCGGCGGTCGGCCTCGGCGGCGTGCCGGCCTACAGCATCTTCCAGCAGGGCGCCGGCCTGGTCGACGCGGTGGCGGCGGTGGCCAGCAGCGCCGCCGGCTGCGCCAACAACGGCCTTTTCATCGACCTCGATCTCGACGGCAGCATGCACTTTCAAGGGCTCGCCTGGCAGGACGCCGACGGCACCTTCCGCGTCCTCGGCAGCGACGACGGCATGACCTGGGACGGCACCTACGGCGCCGGCGCCTACGCCTGGCTCGACGGCGTGCCCTGGCTCGACGGCGTGCCCTGGCTCGACGGCGTGCCCTGGCTCGACGGCGTGCCCTGGCTCGACGGCATCCCGTGGGTCGACGGCTACGTGTGGACCGGCAGCTTGAGCGAGGCGATGGCGGTCGACGTCTGGGTCGACCAGGAATAGGGAGGTCGAGGGGAAAGATCACCGTGCAGGCCGAGAAGGGGGACCGCGGGGGACGGGATCGGCCGGAGGGGAGCACGATGAACGCGCAGCTCAGAACCATCGTCCTGGCCGGCGTCGCCGGCCTCGCCGGCCTGCTCGCCGGCCACCCGCCGACCGGCCAGCCGGCCGCTCGGTACGCCCTGATCGTCCAGGGCCCCGGCGCCGCCGATGCGGTACGCGCCGCCGGCGGTCGCGTCACCCACGACCTGGGGCTGATCGACGCCGCCGGCGCCGAGCTGACGGCGACCGAGCTCGAGCGGCTGCGCGGGCGTCATCCGCGCCTGCGGCTCTATCCCGATCGGCGGCTGGCCGTCGCCGGCGAGGACGACAACCAAGGCAAGGACAAGGACAAGGACAAGGACGAAGACGACGATCCCGTCGTCGCCGCCGCCGGCGAGGTCTATACCGTCTACCCGACCCTGGTCGGCGCGGCAGCGCTCCACGCCGCCGGCATCGACGGCTACGGCGTCACGGTGGCGACCGTCGACACCGGCGTGTGGAAGAGCTTCGAGGGCCTCGAGGAGCGGGCCGGTGGCGCGGACCGCATGCTGGTCGAATTCGACGCCCGCAAAGGCAAGCTGGGCTCGGCCAACGACAAGCACGGCCACGGCACCCACGTCGCCAGCATCATCGCCGACAGCACCATCCCGGACGGCGGGGGCGCCCGCTACAACGGCATCGCCCCGGGGGTCGACCTGGTGGCGGTCAAGGCCTTCGACGACGACGGGCTCGGCTCCTACGCCGACGTCATCCAGGGCCTCACCTGGGTGGTGGCCAACCGCGAGGCCTACGGCATCCGGGTACTCAACCTCTCCTTCAGCGCCCCGGTGCGCTCGCCGTATTGGGACGATCCGCTGAACCAGGCGGTGATGGCCGCCTGGCAGGCGGGCATCGTGGTGGTGGTCTCGGCCGGCAACGGCGGCCCCGCGCCGATGACCCTCGGCGTGCCGGCCAACCTGCCCTACGCCATCACCGTCGGCGCGATGACCGACCACGGCACGCCCGAGGATTGGACCGACGACTGTCTGGCCTCCTTCTCCGCCGCCGGACCGACCTTCGAGGCCTTCGTCAAGCCCGAGGTGGTCGCTCCGGGGGGTCATATGATCGCGGCGATGAGCAAGAAGCAGAAGCTCTCCGGCCTGCACCCGCGGTACCGCGTCGGCGACGACTACTTCACCATGTCCGGCACCTCGCAAGCGGCGGCCGTGGTCAGCGGCGTCGCCGCCCTGATGCTGCAAGCCGATCCCGGCCTCAGCCCCGACGATGTCAAATGCCGGCTGATCGCCACCGCCCGGCCGGCCGTCGACGACGCCGGAGGCCTCGCCTTCAGCGTCTTCCAGCAGGGCGCGGGCCTGATCGATGCCTGGGCCGCGGTCCACGCCCAAGCCAGCGGCTGCGCCAACCGCGGCCTCGACGTCGGCCGCGATCTGGCCGGCGTGGAGCACTACCGCGGCCCGGCCCGCCTGGACGCCGGCGGTGCTTTCGTCGCCGCCGGCACGCCCGCCTGGGACGGCACCTTCCGTGCCGGCGAGTACGCCTGGTTCGACGGCGTGCCCTGGCTCGACGGCGTGCCCTGGCTCGACGGCGTGCCCTGGCTCGACGGCGTACCCTGGCTCGACGGCGTACCCTGGCTCGACGGCGTGCCCTGGTCGCCGCAGCTGAGCGAGACCGCGTCGATCAACCTATGGGTGGAACCAGAATGAACCTGCGCGCGCTGCTCGGTCCCGTCATCCTGCTGCTGCTCGCCGGCACCCTCGGCGCTCAGCCCCGGCGCTACGTACGCTTCGACCGCATCGGCCTCGATCAGGGCCTGGTCCAGGGGACGGTCACCGCCCTGCTGCAGGACGGCACCGGCTTCATCTGGATCGGCACCCAGGACGGCCTGCAGCGCTACGACGGCAACCGCTTCGTCACCTTCAGCCACGACCCGACCGATCCCACGACCCTGCCCAGCGACTTCATCCTGGCCCTGGTCGAGGACCCGTCGGGAGACCTCTGGATCGGCACCCGGGGCGGCGGCCTGAGCCGCTGGCAGCGCGACCGCGACCGCTTCGTCCACTACCGCCACGACCCCGCCGATCCGACCACCCTGCCCGACGACGAAGTGCGCGCGCTGGCGGTCGATCGCGACGGCAGTCTGTGGATCGGCACCGGCCACGCCGGCCTGGTGCGCCTCGATCCGGCGCGCGGCAACTTCGAACAGCTGCGCCACCACCCGGGAGACGCCACCAGCCTGGGCCACGACCGGGTGATGGCCCTGCACCTCGACGCCAGCGGCAATCTGTGGGTCGGCACCATGGGGGGCCTGGCCCTCTTCGATCGCGACCGCCGCGCCTTCCTGCGCTTCCGCCACGACCCGGCCAACCCGACGAGTCTGTCCGACGATCGGGTGCGCTCGATCCTCGAGGATGCCGCCGGCGATCTCTGGGTCGGCACCTTCGGCGGCCTCAACCGCATGTCCCGCGTCACCCTCAGCTTCACCCGCTTCCTGCACGACCCGTCCGACCCCTCGAGCCTGAATCCGGGTCGGGTGCGAGCGCTCTACGAAGACCGCGACCGCAATCTGTGGGTGGGCACCGACGGCGGCGTCGCGCTCTTCGATCGCCAGGCCGGCACCTTCACCCGCTACCGCCACCAGGCGGCCGATCCCCACAGCCTGTCGAGCGATCGGGTGACGACCATCATCCAGGACCGCCGCGGCCTGATCTGGATCGGCACCGACGGCGGCATCAGCAAGTGGAATCCCCGGCGCTGGTCCTTCGGCCACCACCGCTCCGACCCGGCCGATCCCCGCAGCCTGGCCAGCGACGACGTGCTGGCGATCGCCGAAGACCGCGACGGCCGGCTCTGGATCGGCACCGACGGCCGCGGCCTCGACCGCTACGACCGCGCCAGCGGCATCGCCGAACACTTCCGCCACGATCCGCGCGACCCGCACAGCCTGTCGAGCGACATCGTCACCGCCGTGCTGGTCGATCGCCGGGGCGATCTGTGGGCCGGCACCATCGACGGTGGCCTCAACCTGCTGCCCGCCGGCAGCCGCCGATTTCGTCACTTCCGCCATGACCCCTCCCGGCCCTCCAGCCTGTCGGGGGACGGGGTGATGGCGCTCTACGAAGATGCCGACGGCGTGCTGTGGGTCGGCACCATCGACGGCGGCCTCGACCGCTTCGACCGCGAGCGCCGGGCCTTCGTCCGCTTCCAGCCCCGCCCCGGCGATCCCCACAGCCTGAGCGGCAGTCAGGTCAGCTGCTTCGCCGAGGAGCCCGGCGGCGCTCTCTGGGTCGGCACCTTCGACGGCGGCCTCAACCGCTTCGACCGCCGGCGCGGCACCTTCCTCCGCCTGACCGGCGATCCCGGCAGCCCTACCGCCCTGACCAGCAATACGGTGATGTCGCTGCTGGTCGACCCGCAAGGGGTGTTGTGGGTCGGCACCCAGGTCGGCTTGCACCGCCTGCAGAGCTTCGACCCGGCGAGCGGGCGCGCCGTCTTCAAGCGCTACCTGGAACGCGACGGCCTGCCCAACGACGTGATCTACGGCATCCACGCCGATGGCGAGGGCAACCTCTGGCTGTCGACCAACGACGGCCTGGCGCGCTTCGATCCGCGCACCGAGACCTTCGACGTCTTCGGCGTCGGCCAGGGCCTGCAGAGCCAGGAGTTCAACTTCGGCGCCCACTACCAGAGCCCTTCCGGCGAGCTCTTCTTCGGCGGCATCGGCGGTTTCAACGCCTTCTTCCCCCAGCGCCTCGAACGCAACACCACGCCGCCGCCGGTGGTCCTCACCGCCTTCGAGAAGCGCAACCAGCCGGTCCGCCTCGAGCGGCCGATCTTCGAGCTCGACCACGTCGCCCTCGACCACCGCGACTACGCCGTCTCCCTCGAGGTGGCGGTGCTCGACTACACCGCCCCGGCGGAGAATCGCTACCGCTACAAGCTCGAAGGCCTGCGCGACGAGTGGATCGACAACGGCAACCGGCCGCGCATCACCTTCGCCAGCCTCGACCCCGGCAACTACCTCCTGCGGGTGCAGGGGGCCGGCAGCGCCGGGGCGTGGAACGAGGAGGGCGTCACCCTGGCGATCACCGTCGCCCCGCCGCCCTGGCAGAGCTGGTGGGCCTACGGCCTCTATGCCGTCGCCCTGGGCCTCGTCGCCATGGCCTACGTCCGCGTGCAGCAGCGCCGCGCCCAGCGCCAGCAGGAGCTGGAGCAGGCGAAGGAGAGCGCCGAGGCGGCCAACCGGGCCAAGGATCGTTTCCTCGCCAACATGAGCCACGAGATCCGCACCCCGATGAACGGCGTCATCGGCATGACCAGCCTGCTCCTCGGCACGCCGCTCAGCGACCGGCAGCGCAAGTACCTCGAGACCATCCGCATCAGCGGCGACGCGCTGGTGCGGATCGTCAACGACATCCTCGACTTCTCCAAGATCGAATCCGAGATGCTGGAGATCGAAGAGGCCCCCTTCGACCTGCGGGCCTGCGTCGAGGAGGCCCTCGACCTGCTGGCGCCGGCGGCCGCCGCCAAGAGCCTGGACATGGGCTATTGGATCGATCCCGACGTGCCGGAAGAGGTGATCGGCGACGGCGCGCGCACCCGCCAGATCCTGGTCAACCTGTTGTCCAACGGGGTCAAGTTCACCGACCGCGGCGACGTCACGGTGGAGGTCACCACCCGCGAGCTGGAGGCCGGCCGCCACCGCCTGCGCTTCGCCGTCCGCGACACCGGCATCGGCATCTCCGAAACCGACCTCAAGCGCCTCTTCGAGCCCTTCAGCCAACTCGATGCCTCCACCACCCGGCGTTTCGGCGGCACCGGCCTGGGGCTGGCGATCTGCAAGCGCCTGAGCGAGCTGATGGGGGGCTCCCTGGAGGCGACGAGCCGCGAGGGCGAAGGCTCGACCTTCGCCTTCACCATCGTGGTCCGCGCCGGCCACGAGAACCGCCGCCTCTACCTGCACCACGTGAGCCCCGCTCTCGACGGCAAGCGCCTGCTGCTGGTCGAGGGCAGCGCCGCGATGCGCGAGCTCCTCGGGCGCTACGTCCGCTCCTGGGGCCTGGTACCGAGCGTCGCCGGCTCCGCCGCCGAGGCCCTCGAGCTGCTGCGCTCCGATGCCCGCCTCGAAGTGGCGGTCCTCGATCATCGGCTGATCCACCTCGACGGCGCCCGCTGGGCGCGGGAGATCGAGAGCCTCTGCCGCCAGCGCGGCATGCCGGTGGTGACCCTGGTCCCCCTCGGCAACGAGGGCGGCGGCGAGCCCGAGACCGGGCGGGCGGTGCTGAGCAAGCCGTTCAAGCCCGAGCAGCTCTACCGCGCCCTCAAGCAAGAGCTCAGCGCCCAACCGGCGGCACCGGCGCCGGCGGCGGCACGGGATCTGCCGCGGATCAAGGCGCTGCGCATCCTGCTGGCGGAGGACCACCCGGTCAACCAGGACGTCGCCATCCACCTGCTCGCGCACCTCGGCTACCGCGCCGACGCCGTCGCCACCGGCGTCGAGGTACTCGAGGCCCTGGAGCAGAAGCCCTACGACGTGGTCCTCATGGACCTTCAGATGCCGGTCATGGACGGCTTCGAGGCCACCCGCCAAATCCACCGGCGCTGGGGCGAGGACCGGCCCTACGTCATCGCCATGACCGCCCACGCCCTGGTCGGCGACCGCGAGCGCTGCCTCGAAGCGGGCATGGACGACTACCTGAGCAAGCCGATCCAGATCGCCGAGCTCGACGCCGCTCTCGACCGCGTCAGCAACGACCGCGCCGCCGAGAACCTACCACCCCCCACCCCCTTCACCAAACGCGACGGCGCCCGCAGCGCCTGAGGCGAGTCCGCCCGCTGCGCGCTGCTGCGGAAGAAACAAGAGCTATGCTTCGAGATGAAACGTC
>RFGL01000326.1 GCA_003697015.1 Acidobacteriota bacterium
GGGCGGCGAGCGCCCGGCGGCGGGGGTCGTCGAGCGCGGCGGCGACGACGCGGGCGGCGTCGGCCAGGGCGACCGCCCGTTCCGGGTCGACGCCGCCGGTGAGACGCAGGGCCTCGGCGCACAGCGCGTCGGCCAGCGCCGGGTCGATCAACTGCGGGTGGGCGTCGAAGAAGGCCCGCCGTTCCCCCTCGCCGGTCAGCCCGGCGAGCTCGGCGAGGAGCGCCGGGCTGACCGGGCCGGGGCCGGCGACGGCCGGCAGCCGAGGGCCGGCTCCTTCCGCCGCCGACTTCTCCGCCATCAGGGCATCCCCCGCTTGCGCAGCTCCTTCTCCAGCTGCTTGAGGCAGCGCCCGCGGGTGAAGCCGATCGAGCCCACCGCCAGGCCGAGACGCTCCGCCACCTCGACGTAGGGCCGAGGCGGGAAGGAGAAGAAGAGCATGCGGATCATCGTCCGGCAGCGGTCGGAAAGGGCGAAGACCGCCTCCCGCACCAGCTGGTCGCGGGCCAGGTCGTCGTCGAAGGTCGCCGGGCTGGCCGGCAGCTCCACCGTACCGGCGTCGAGCTCGACCCCCTCGTGCTGCTGGCGCCGCGCCTGCTTGCGCTGGTGGTGGAAGCACTTGTGGTGGGTCAGGGTGACCAGCCAGGGCTTCAGCGCCCGCTTGCGGCGCAGTTTCGGCAGATCGTTGTAGGCGTCGAGCCATACCGCCTGGAAGACGTCCGCCGCTTCCTGGCTGCCGACGCCGTAGCGCAGGATGACGGCGTAGACCAGATTCTTGTATTTGTCGACCAGCACGTGCCACGCCCGCTCCTCGCCGGCCAGGCAGGCGGTGACCAGACGGCGGTCGGACCAGCGCGGATCAGGGCCGGTGCGCTCCGCCATCGTCCCCTCGCTCCCCTCCGCTCAGCGGCCGCCGGCCGGCGCCGGGGCACGCCGGTAGAGCTCGTCGGCGTTCCACAGGGTGGGGTGGTGGAGGATGGCCGGGGCGAAGTTGCCGACCTCCCGGTGGGCGCCGACCAGGACGTTGGGGCTGAGCAGGAAGATCATCGGCACGTTCTCCGCCACCAGCTCCTGCACCCGGTGGTAGAGCTCCCGCCGCACGGCCGGATCGCGGGCGGTCATCTGGGCGCTCATCAGGCGGTCGATCTCCGCCTCCCAAGGCGTCGCCGGGGCGGGCTGCCCGAGATGCCAGAGGTGGTGCGCGCCGCTCGAGCTGAGGACGGCCACGTCCGAATTGGGATCGACGTCGCCACCGCCCAGCGCGAGGATCGCGGCCTCGTAGTCGAAGCTGTCGAAGAGCCGTTCGAGGAAGGTGCCGAACTCCAGGCTCACCACCCGCACGGCGATGCCGAGGGGCGCCAGGTCGGCCTGGATCATCGCCGCCATCTGCGCCCGCTCGCGATTGCCGGCGCTGGTCAGGATGGAGAACGCCACCGGCTCGCCGGCGGCGTCGCGCAGCCGGCCGTCCTCGCCCGCCGCGAAACCGGCTTCGGCCAGCAGCGCACGGGCCCGTTCGAGGGAACGCCGAGGCGGCTTGAGGGCGGCGTTGTGCCACAGCTTGTTGCCCGGGCTGACGTGGGTGGCGATCGGCGTCGCCCGCCCGTGATAGACCACCTCGGCCAGGGCCCGGCGGTCGATCGCCAGGGAGACGGCGCGGCGGAAAGCGAGCTGGCGGAACCAGCGCTGCTTGCGGGCGACGGCGGGCAGGGCGGCGGGGTCGACGTCGTTGAGATTGAAGACCACGAAGCTGTAGCTCAGGCCGGGGCCGAGATCGAGCAGGCGCAGGCCGCGGGCCGCCGCCCCGGCTTCCAGGGCGGCGAAGTTGGCACCGCTCAGGCCGTCGATCAACTGGCTCTCGCCGGCCTGGAAGCGCAGCACCTGGGCGTCCTCGCTGGGGACGAAGAGGAAGATCAGCCGCTCGAGGTAAGGCAGGCGCTGGCCGGCGGCGTCGACCTTCCAGTAATGGGGGTTGCGCTCCAGCTCGAGGCGCTGCCCCGGCAGGTAGCGGACGAGGCGGAAGGGGCCGAGGCCGACCACCTCCTCCGGCGCCGTCGCCAGATCCCAGGCCGACGCCAATCGGCCTTCCGCGTAGGCCGCCGCCAGGCGGTGCTCGGGCAGCACGGCGAAGCCGTCGAAAAGCCGCTCCCCCACGGCGTAGGGCGCCGCCAGCTCCACCTCGACGGTGTAGTCGTCGAGCCGGCGCACCGCCGGCGGCCGGCCGCCGACGATCAGCAGGTCGCGCTGCGGCGCGGCGATCTCCTCGTCGAGGTAGGCGCGCAGACTGAAGACGACGTCGCCGGCGTCGAGGGGGTGGCCGTCGGAGAACCGCACGCCCCGGCGCAACTCGAGGCGGAAACGGCGGCCGTCGTCCGAGGTGGTGACGCGGCGCGCCAGGGCCGGCACCGGCAGCTGGCTCCGGCGATCGACGTGCACCAGGTCGGCCATCAGCCGCCAGATCACGGTCTGGGACGGATTGTCGGCCGCCGTCAGGGGATTGAGCGTGCGGGGCTCGGCGCGCAGCGCCACCACCAGCTGCCCTCCCGGCCGGCCGGGGGGACGGGGGCTGACCAGCGCCTCCGCCGGCGGCTCCGCCGGCGCCGTCGCCGCCGGTGGCGGCGGCGGCAGGCGGCGCAACAGCCGGCCGGCGACGATCGCCGCCAACGCCGCGAGGACGACGAGCACAGAGACCGCTCTCAATCGCATGGAGCTGCCCGGTGGTGGTGTGTACGCATCGTCGCGGGCGGCTCGCTCGCCGCAGTCGGCGGGGCGGCGAGCCTCGATCGTCGTCAGGCCGTCCGGCGCAGCCGCTGGCGGCCGGCGCTGGCCAGCTGATGATAGCTCAGGACGGTGAGCACCAGAGGGAGAGCGGGGAGGAAGGCCCAGCCGTGCGCGGCCAGCACCGGGTAGCTGGTCAAGGGCACCAGCATGCTGCCCCAGCTGGGGGTGGGCTCGCTCACCCCCAGGCCGAGGAACGACAGGGTGACCTCGGCGAGGATCATCTGCGGCACCAGCAGCACCAGCTGGGTGAGGCCGACGGCGAGGGCCGGCGGCAGCAGGTGGCGGCGCAGCAGGTAGACGTGGGAGGCGCCGAAACCGCGCGCCGCGCCGACGTAGCCGCGCCGGCGGGCGGCCAGCACCACGCCGCGAACCAGGCGGGCGGCCGGCGGCCAGCCGAGCAGACCGAGGAGCACGACGATCAGTCCCCAGGCCGCCGCCGGGCCGAGCTCGAGGGGCAGAAAGGCGCGCGCCGCCAGCAGCAGGTACAGCGCCGGCAAGGCCATCGCCAGCTCGCTGCCGCGCATCAGCAGATCGTCGAGCCAGCCGCCGAAGTACCCCGCCAGCGTCCCCAGCAGGAGGCCGGCGGCGACCGCCAGCAGGGCGGCGCCGAGACCGGCGAAGAGGGACGTGCGGGCACCGTGGACGAGCCGCGACAGCTGGTCGCGGCCGAGGCCGTCGGTGCCCAGCAGGTGGAGACGCGCCGGCGGCTCGACGCCGAGCAGGCGGCGCGTCCCCGCCTCGCCGCTCCACAGGCGCAGGGGAAAGATGCGGCTGGTGTCTTCGACGTAGCGTCCCGGGGCGCCGTCCGCCGGCCGCCAGCGGTAGACGAAGGGCCGCAGGTGCCAGCGGCCGGCGGCGTCGACCAGGTGGAGCTTCGTCGGCGGCGCCCAGATCAGCTCCCGCGTCTGCTCCGCCGGATCGTAGGGGGCGACGACGTCGGCCCCCAGGGCGATCAGATGGAGGAAGGCGAGGACCGCCACCGGCCACGCCAACGCCGGCCGGCGGCCGCTCACGGCGTCGCCCCCGGCCGCCGCAAGCGCGGATCGACGGCGTAGAGCAGCAGGTCGGCGAGCAGATTGCCCGCCACCAGCAGCAGGCCGGAGAGCAGGGTGGCGCCGACGATGACGTGGAGGTCGCGGGCGAAGACCGCGTCGAGCAGGAGCGGCCCCAACCCCGGCCAGCTCATCACCACCTCCACCACCAGCGAGCCGGAGAGCAGGGTGCCGGCGCTGAGTCCGAAGAGGGCGAGGAGCGGCGGCGCCGCGGCCGGCAGAGCGTAGGTCAGAAGGAGGCGCAGCTCGCCGACGCCGTGGCCGCGGGCGGCGTGGACGAAGCTCTGCTCCAGGGCCTCGGAGAGGGCTGCCCGCACGTGGCGCAGGAGGACCGGCACGAGAGCGAGGGCGAGGACCAGGGTGGGCAGGGCGAGATGGCGCAGGACGTCGACCAGGCGTCCCCAGAAGCCGAGCTCGCCGGCGCTCAACGAGGCCATGCCACCGAGCGGGAAGATGCCGCTGCGCGCCGCCACCAGCAGCGCCAGGAGAGCGAGAACAAGCTCGGGAACGGCCTGCAGCGTCGCCCCCAGGCCGAGGCTCAGGCGGTCGCCCCAGCCGCCGGGACGGCGCGCTCCCCAGGCGCCGAGGATCAGCGCCAGGAGCCAGGCGAGGGCGGTCGCCGGCACGCTCAGCAGCAGGGTATTCCCCGCTCGGCCGAGCACCAGCGGCGCCACCGGCACGCCGTAGGCCAGGGAATGACCCATCTCGCCGCGCAGCACCGAGCCCAGCCAGCTCAGGTAGCGCTGGTGGAGCGGCCGGTCGAGGCCGTAGCGCGCACGCAACGCCTCGAGGCTCTCGGCCGAGGCGCGCGGATCGAGCCGCGCCGGCGCCAGGAAGTCCCCCGGCACCAGCTCGGCGAGCACGAAGCACGCCGCCGACACCGCCAGCACCAGGACCGCCGCATGGAGCAGGCGACGGCCAACGACCCTCAGCATGGCCGCAGGCTACCGCACCGCTCCCGGGGCGATTCAAGCCCGGGCGCGAAAACGCCCCGCCGGCGGCGGGGCGTCGAACCTTCGCCGGCGGAGCCGCGGCCTACTTGCAGGTCTTGCTGCCCGGCTTGCCCTTGCACTTATTCGAGCAGCAGTCGGCGTCCTGGGTGCAGGAGGCGCCCTTGGGCTGGCAGGACGGAGGGGGGGGCGGCGGCGGCGGGTTGCCGACCACCGAGTTGTTGGGCAGGTTGGCCCCCAGGTCGGCGATCACCGCCTCGATCGGCACCCCGCGGTTGGGGCAATTGGCGCAGTGGTGGAGCGACACCACCAGGTGGTCGGCGAAAGCGAGCACCGGCGAGCCCGAGCTGCCGCCGCGGGTGTCGCAGAAGTAGCCGGTGTCGCCGGGGCCGCCGAAGCACGGCGTCGCATCGACGCTCGACACCTCGCAGAAGCCCGACTGATCCTGCGCGGCGCTGGAGGCGACGGCGATGCGCTTGCCCCAGCCGCCGGGATGCTGCGGGATGTAGATCCGTTCGTCGACCACCGCCCCGCCGGCGCGCATCTGCAGGAAGCCGAAGTCGGCGGTCGGGTTGGTCGGCAGCAGGATGAGAGCGTAGTCGAGGGCGTTGTCGGCCTGGATCAGGGTGCCGCTGGTGGCGACGATCTGCCCCGGGCAGGCGAGGGAGGAGCGGCAGTCGGTCTGGCAGTTGCCGCCTTCGGCCATGAATTCGTAGTTGGTGTTGCCCGCTTCGTTCTGATTCGAGATGCAGTGATTGTTGGTCATCACGTGCCCCTCGTCCCCCACCAACCAGCCGGTGCACAGGCTGGTGCCGTTGATCAGCAGCCGCGCCACCGCCCGGCCGCGGTCGTAGATGGTGGGCTCCGAGCTCTGGAAGCACTTCGCCTCCAGCGAATCGTCGACGCCGCAGATCGCCTTCGGCTCGAAGGCGAAGACCTCGTCCTCGAAGCCGCGGGCGAAGCCGTCGATCACCACCGCGCCGGCGGCCAGGGGCACCCGGCTCCAGAGCTCGACGATCGCCTTGTCGCCGGCGACGTGGATGCCCCAGAAGCCGTCCTCGGCCGGCGCGTCGCCTTTGCCGAAGCCGCGGTAGGTCCAGCGGCGCGAGCCGTCGGGGGAGCGCACCACCAGCCACGCGCCGCGCGGCAGCTCGAAGCGTTCGAAGTGCGGCGCCACGTAGCTGGCGCCGGGGAAGTAGAGCTCCTCGCGCCAGGCGAGCTCGAGGCGCTTGCTGAACGGCCGCAGGGCGAAGTCGGGCGACGCGTAGCGCAGCCGCACCTCTTCCCCGACCTGCTTGGGACCCGGCGGGGCGAGGCGCAGGAAGCTCGGCTCGTCGAACGGCGAGCCGCCGTCCTGGGCCAGAAGCGTGGGTGCCAGCGCCAGGCACAGCACCGGCACGAGAAGTAGACGGAAGGTCTTCATGATCGATCCCCCATGGTTGCGTCGTGGTCGGTAGGCGGCCCGACCGACGACGGCCGGATCCGCGGTCAGCGGCGGGCGACGCGCGCTCCGGCACTACGCCCCGGGCACGCGCGGGGACGAAGATGCGGGCCGCGACGACCTCCGCTGACCGTATGCCCTCTTAGGGTGGCGGGAGAGGGCGAAAAATAGCCTGGGGGCCGCCTCGCGGGCGGTCCTCGACCAACCTGCCGCCGGCGAGCACCGCCACCCGATCGGCCAGATGGGCGACCAGGGAGAGGTCGTGGGAGATCAGCAGGTAGGTCAGCCGGCGGCGCTCCTTGAGCTCGAGCAGCAGGTTGACCAGCCGCGCCTGGACCGACAGGTCGAGGCCGACGAAGGTCTCGTCGAGGATCAACAGCTCGGGTTCGCAGGCCAGGGCCCGGGCCAGGACCAGGCGGCGCTTCTCACCGCCGCTTGCCGCCAGCGCCGGGCGATCGGCGACGGCGGCGGGCAAGGCGACTTCCGCCAGCAGCTCGGCCGCCCGCCGGCGGCGGCGGCGGCGCGACCAGCCGGCGATCGCCAGCGGCTCGGCCACCGCCTGGAGGCAGGAAAAGCGCGGGCTCAAGGTGCCCGCCGCATCCTGGGGCACCAGCTGCAGGCGACGGCGCAAGGCCAGCCGCGCCGCCGCCCGCAGGCCGCTGGTCGCTCGCCCCGCCACCTCCACCTCGCCGCTGCTCGGCCGCTCGGCGAGAGCGAGAAGGCGGCCGAGGGTCGACTTGCCGGCCCCGGACTCGCCGGTCAGCGCCACCGTCGCGCCGCGCGGGATCGTCAGGTCGACGCCGCGCAGGGCGACCACCTCCCGCCCGCCGCGGCGGTAGCTCTTGCCCACCCCGACGGCGCGCACCAGAGGCTCGCCGGCGGCCGCCGACTCAGGCTTCATAGCGCAGACACCATACCCGACGCTCCCCGGCCGGCGACGCCGGCGGCGGGTCGCGGGTCGTGCACTCGTCCATGCGGTAGGCGCAACGCGGGGCGAACGAGCAGCCGGCGACCGCCTCCGCCACCAGCGGCGCCGCGCCCGGGATGGTCGCCAGACGCCGGCCCGCGCCGCCGGCGGCCGGCGGCCGGCAGGCGAGGAGGGCCTCGCCGTACGGGTGCAGGGGCGAGCTCAGGAACTGCGCCGCCGGCCCCTCCTCCACCACCCGGCCGGCGTACATCAACGCCAGGCGCTCGGCGACCGCCAGGACCTCCGGCTGGTGGCTGATCAGGAGCAGGGCGCTGTGGTGCTCGCCGCACAGCCGCCGCAAGAGCGCCAGCACCCGCCGGGCGCTGGCGACGTCGAGACTGGCGGTAGGCTCGTCGGCGACGACCAGCGCCGGACGGCAGGCCAGGGCCTGGGCGACGGCGACCCGCTGGCGCTGGCCGCCGCTCAGCTGATGCGGGTAGGCGCCGGCGATCGATCCCGGCTCGAGCCCCACCTCGGCGAGGCGCGCCGCCGCCTCGCGCCGGCAGCGCCGCCACGACCAGGGCCGGTGGGCGCGGAGCACCTCGGCGATCTGCGAGCCCACCCGGCGCATCGGGTGGAGAGCGAGGGCCGGCTCCTGGGCGACGAGCGCGATCTCCGCCCCCCGCAGCCGGCGCATGGCGGCCCGGGGCAGGGATTCGACGGCGCGCCCGCGGAAGCGCACCGTGCCTTCCAGACGCCGGCCGGCGGCGGGCAGCAGGCCGAGGATGGCCCGCGCCAGGGTGGTCTTGCCGCAACCCGACTCGCCGAGCAGCCCGACGATCTCCCCCGGCGCCAGGGCCAGGCTCAAGCGGTCGAGCGCCAGCACCCGACCGGCGGCACCGTCGTAGGCGACGCTCAACCCGCTCACCTCGAGCAGCGGCGTCGCGCTGCGGCTGTCGCGATCGGCGTCCATGGCGGTGGCGGCGGCTGGACGTGCGCACCCGGCGCCGCTCAGCCGTCGTAGCGCATCAGCACCACGTCCTTGCGGCTCAGGCGACTTGAGTAGACCATGGTCATGCGCTGGCGCAGCTGGCGGGGA
>RFGL01000327.1 GCA_003697015.1 Acidobacteriota bacterium
CGCCGCGGCGTACGCCACCGCCGGTTGGGCCGGGGGTGGCGGCTGGGCGGCGCTCTCCTTCGCCGGCACCTCGACCCGCACCACCTTCGGCTTGACCACCTTGATGGTCTTGGCCTGGACCTGCTGGGCGAGGGTCTGGCTGACCAGGAAGAGGCTGGTATTGGCGGCCTGACTGATCTCCTCGACCGAGCGTTCGTCGTCGACCAGGGCGAGGATGCGGGCGTCCGCCTCGTCGAGATCCTCGAGCTGGGTCAGATCGGCCACCGACACCGGCACGCAGTGGCGCGACGGGACGTGCTCGCGCACTCTCGCCCATTCGTCGAGCCGCCGCGAGCCCTCCAGCACCAGCCATTGCACGTCGAGGCTGGTGGGGATCATGTGCTCTTCCGGCAGCTCGCCGTCGAGGAAGCGGAAGTCGCCCTCTTCCCAGGTGAAGACGTCGTAGATGCTCTCTTCGGCCTTGAGTCGCAGCAGTTGGTCGAGGTCCTCCTCTTCGATCGCCCCCATCTCGACCAGGATCTTGCCCAGCAGCTGCTTTTTCTCCTTCTGCTGCGCGACCGCTTCGTCGACCTGTTCCTCGGTGAGATAGCCGTGGCTGACCAGGAAGTTGCCCAGGTACTCGTTGCGGTCGGTGGAGGCGGAGGAGATGATGGTCCCCTGGTCGAAGAAGATCTTCTTCTCCACCTGGCCGTCGTCGATCACCAGGGTGCCGCTCTTGCGTCCCTGCGACAACCATTGCAGCAGGTCGGCGAGCGCCATGGTCTTGAGATTGCCGGTGATGCCCATCGCCCTTGCCCCCAGCCTGGCGAAGGGATCCATTATAGCCGGCGGGTGGACGGCGGGGTGAAGTTCCCCCCCGCCGTCCTCGCCGTCCCTGCCGGCGATGCTCCAGCTCAGAGCGTGCGGGCGCGGGTGGTGCCGCGCTGGCCTTGGTAGTGGCTGCTCGATCCCGGCTCGCCGTAGGCGATCCGCGGTTCGGCCTCCATGCGCATGAAGATCAGCTGGGCGATGCGCCGGCCGGCCTCGAGGACGAAGGGCTCGGGACCGAGGTTCTGCAGCTCGAGGGTGATGTTGCCCTCGAAGCCCGGGTCGCACCAACCGGCCAGGGAGTGGTTGATCCACAGCCGGCCGAACGTCGACTTGAGCTTCAGGTCGCAGGCTACCTGGCGCGGGATGCGCACGTACTCGAGGGTGGTGGCGAGCACCACCTCGCGCGGGAAGAGCTTGAAGCGCGGCGCGCGCTGCTCCTCGGGGTCGCGGGTGGGGCAGATCCAATGATCCCCCAGGCGCACGTCGTAGCTGGCGGCGTTGACCTGCTCGCGGGCGAAGGGCGTGACGCCGCCGCTCTCGCCCCAGCGCTCGATCCATACGTCGGGTTGGATCATGATTTCGTCCGGCGCTCAGTGGAATTGGATCGGGGCGGTCAGGTCGTAGCGGTGGATGGTGTCGACGAAGCGGATGACGCGCCGGGCCAGGGACATGAAGAGGGTCAGGCTGCGCGCCCCACCGCCGAAGAAGCGCACCCCGCGCAGCAGCTCACCGTCGGTCACTCCGGTGCAGCTGAAGACGATGCGCTCGCCGCGCGCCAGCTCCTCGGTGCCGTAGACCCGGCTCGGGTCGCTGAAGCCCGCGCCGTCGAGGCGCAGTCGATGGGCCTCGGCCGGCTCGCCGTCGAGGGCCACCAGCCGGCCCTGGATCTCGCCGCCCAGGCAGCGCATGGCGGCGGCGGTGAGCACCCCTTCGGGGGCGCCGCCGATGCCCATGACCGCGTGCACGCCGGTGCCGCGTACCGCCGCGGCGATGCCCGCCGCCAGGTCGCCGTCGCGGATCAGGCGGATGCGGGCGCCGGCGGCGCGGATGTCGGCCACCAGCTGGCGGTGGCGCTCGCGCTCGAGCACGACGACCGTCAGGTCGGAGACCTCGCGGCCGAAGGCGCCGGCGATGTTGCGCAGATTCTCCGCCACCGGCGCGTCGAGGTGGACGCGACCGCGGGCGGTGGGGCCGACGACGATCTTCTCCATGTAGACGTCGGGCACCTGCAGCAGGCCGCCGCGCTCGGCGGCGGCGAGCACCGCCACCGCCCCGGGCCCGCCGCTGGCGCACAGTTTGCTGCCCTCCAGGGGCTTCACCGCCAGGTCGACCGCCAGGGCTTCCTCCCCCTGGCGCGCGCCGACGTCCTCCCCGACGTAGAGAATGGGCGCCTCCTCGCGTTCGCCGACGCCGATCACCACCCGGCCGGCGATCGCCACGCCGGCCAGGGTCTCGTGCATCGAGGCGACCGCCACCTGACCGCTGTGCTGCTGGTCGCCCAGCCCCATGGTGTGGCCGGCGGCGATGGCGGCCTGCTCGGTGACGGTGATCAGCCCGTCTTCGTCGATCGGATTCAGCATCGGAATACTCCCCGCCGGCGACCGGCCGGCACCCTGTCGGGGGCGATTATAGGCCGGGACGCGGGGGCTGGGTCGAGCGGTTATACTCCGGCCCCGCACCGGCGGCTATCCGCGATCATCGTTCGCCCTGCCCGCGCCGTGCCACCGCCCTCGCCCCGCGGCCGGACGGAGGAGCCATGGACCAGAACCGCAAGAACCGCATCGCCCAGTGGGTCTACGACACCGGCCCCGTGCTCGAACGCTTCCACCTCTGGCTGGAAGACGTGGAGGAGACCGCGGCCGGCCCGGATGGAATCTCGACCTCACCGTCCTTCGTCGGTGCGGCCCTCGAGCGCGCCTTCGTCACGTCGGCGGCGGTGACCGCCATCGGCACCTACCTCTTCGGGCGCTACGGCGAGGGGCGGGACGCCGACAAGGCGCAGCTCAATCGGATCAAGAAGCATGCCGACGCGGTCTCCGCCTACGCCATGAGCGAAGCGATCTGGCACCTGACCCGCAACCTGCCGGAGAACCACGCGGTGATGGTCAGCCTCGGCGAGGGCCTGATGCCCAAGGCGGGGGAAACGCCGGAGATGGGCTCGAATCCCCTGCTCGGCTTCGGCCGGGTCTACGCCCGGCCGGCGGTGGCCCGCTTTCTCGACCGCTGCGTCCACCGCCTGCTCAACCATCCGACCTATGACTGGGAGGACTTCTGGCGCGAGGTGGGGGAGGCGCGGGTCACGGTCTGGGGCGCGGCGATCGACACCCTGGAGAACACCTCGCGCTTCGCCAAGGGCGAGCCGAGCGGGCCGATGACCGTCCTCCACCTCTTCGATCAGCCGCTGCAGGTCAGCACCCCCTATGAGGGCTACGTCGGGACCCTGGTGGTGCCGCGGGAGGTGGTCGAGCAGGCGGCCCAACGCTCGATCCTCCTGACCTATCGTACGCCGCGGGAGCGGGTGCTGGCGGCCATCCGCGGCGCCTACCCCGACGTGCCGCCCGAGCGCGTCCACGTCTGGACCCTCGGCGGCGCGGCGCGCATCCCCCGCATCGGCAGCCTGTGGCAGCAATGGCGGGATCTGGGGGTGCACCTGGTGGAGGACGGCTGGCCGGTGCCCGGCGGCGGCGCGGCGTTCACCGATGCGGGCACCTACGGACCCCTGGCCCGGGTCGGCGTCTACCGGCAGGACGGCCAGCGCCACGTCTTTCTCTGCGATGGCTACGCCGCCTCGGCGGAGGCGATCCAGGGCGCCAGTCTCGACCCGATACTCGGCACCCACAGTGCGCTGGCGGTCTTCTCCTCGCGCTTCGCCCTGTCCTGGGAACAGGAGCCCGAGATCATGCGGCTCGATCCGGAGAGCGGGGACTTCGCCGCCGCCTTCCGCCGGCTCGCCGGGGAGGCCTTCGATCCGGCCCTGGTCGAGCCCTACCGCGAGTCCCTGCGCGCGGCCCGGCGGGCGGGCATCCCCTGCGATCGCCACGCGCTGACGGTCGACGACTTCTTCCCGCGCAAGAAGTGGCGGGTGCTGGCCCTCGCCGGCCGCATCCTCGCCGATCCCTACACCGGCGAACCGGGGGTGGAACGGGTCGGCGACCGCACCTACCGGGTGGTGGTGCGCGCCGCCACCCGCCACCGCCTGCGCAGCGTCGCCCTCACCTTGCGCCTGCGCGAGAGCATGGAGCAGAGCCGGCTGATCTTCCTGCCCCTGCTCGAGCGCTTCTACGCCGGCCAGGACTACCGCACCCGGCCGGTCAAGGTGTCCGATTCCGGGCGCCTGCGAAACGAGCTGCAGACCCTCTGCTCCGACGCCCTCGACCACGTCGGCAGCGACGGCATACGGGTCCACTTCGAGCGCATCGACGACGCGGTCATGCCGCCGGACAAGAAGGCCCTGATCCGCCAGGTTCTCACCTGGTACAAGGAGAATCACCCGATCTGGTTCCGCTGGCTGGAGCTGGCGGATTGAGCTCGAGGGAGAGCTAGAGCCGGACGATCGGCCGGCCGAGGAGGCGGACGAGCACGTCGCCCAGGCGGTTGGCGTAATGCTCGGTGAGGGAGTCGGCGCCGCCCCAGATCGGCAGGGCGCGGCCGGTCGCCGCCAGGGTGTCGTAGATCAGGAAGCGCGCCAGCACGTCGCTGTCTTCGGTGCCGCAGTAGAGCAGCTGAGCGGGGTAGGCGGCGTTGCCGACCACCGGCAGCATGCCGACGGCGAGGGCCACCCAGGGCCGGCGCTGGCCCTGGGCGACGGCCTGCACCAGCCGGCCGCCGGTGTAGAGGGTGCGGCCGAAGAGGCCGCCGCCGACCAGGATCACCGCCGCCGCCTGCGGCCCGAGGAGGCCCATGCTGAGGAGGGCCGGGACCAGGAACCACTGCAGCGGCTTGATCAGCGGCTTGATCGCCAGGTGGACGCCGAAGTCGGTGACGTAGGAGCTGACGTCGTCGTGCTCCAACTGGTCCTGCAGCCGGGTGACCGTGGCGCGATCGAGAAACCGGCGGGCGGACCAGGCCTCGACCCGTGCCTTGACCAGCCGGCGGGCGACCTCGGCGCGATAGCGCTGGGACAGGGCGAAGCGCCAGCCGGCCCGCGCCAGACGCCGCAGGTCGAGGCCGCGGAGCCAGCCCCAGGCTCGCCGTGCCAGGGCCGCCGGCCACGCCGCCAGCCGCAGGGCGCCGCGTCCCAGGAGGCGCGCGTACCAACGCACCGGTCGCTCGCCGTACCACGCCGCCCGTTCCGCCGTCAGCCGGCCGCGGGCGAGCTCGTAGGCGATGCTGCGGCGGTGGCGCGGGATCGCGCGCCAGGCCCGTTGCTGGCGGTCGAGCTCCTCGACCTCGGCGTCGAGCTCGGCGACCGCCGGCCGGCCGAGGGAATGCTCCAGGCCCGGTCGCTCGCCGGCGAGGTAGCGACGCAGGGCGGGGACGTCGACGTCGTCGAAGAGGAACCGCCGGTGGCGCAGGGACTTGGGCAGGTAGAAGCGCAGGGTGGCGAGGGGGTTCAAGGCGAAGAGCGCCGGCACCCCGGACTCGAGGTCGATCCATACCCAGCGCGAGCGCTCGCCGTTCATCCCCTCGAGCATGAAGTTCGACGCCGCCACCGGGTTGCCGAGCCCGGCCTGCCACAGGAGGCCGTCGAAGCCCGCCGCCGCCAGCCGCTGCTGCAGCGGCCGCATGACGTCGCCGGTCAGCTGGCGCAAGGGGTCGGGGGCATGGCCGTCGGCCAGCGGGCCGCGCAGCGGCGCGTGGCTGCCGTCGATCAGCTCGCAGCTCAGCTCAAAGGCCCGGAGCTCCGGGTTCCAGCGCCAAGCGCCGGTGCGCGGCAGGCGCAGCCGATCCCCCAACCAGTACCGGACCAGGGGCTCGAGGATGCGCCGGCGGGCGATGGCGGCACGGATCGCCGGCTCGCACCAGGTGTAGGGATTGGCGGAGCCGGTGAGGGCGAAGAGCACCACCTTGCTCAGCCCCTCGCCGACGAAGACCTTGCGCACAATCGCCCGGCCCTCCTCGTCCCGGTCGAGAAAGACCCTGGCGGATCGGCCGCGGCCGATCTGCCGCAGGGCTACGTCGGCCTCTGCCATGGCGCCAGTATACTCAAGCGCCCTCCGCCGGCCCGGGAGCCGTCCGCCTGCCGCGGACGGGTTTGTCCCGATCCCCGCGGGCCGCCGCCTCGGCGGCGGCGCGGACGGGCTTGTTCGGTCAATCCTTGCGCGGCGTCGCCTCGGCTGCGGTGCCGGCGATCGCGTCCAGGACCTGGGTGATCTCACCGTTGAGCGCGCCGGCCGGCACGAATGGGGCGAGGGCGTGATAATCGGTCTTTCGCATCAGATCGGGTAGGCCCAGCTCCCGGTAGAAACGCTTGAACAGCGGCTCGAGAAATTCGTCGGTGACCTTGAGGTCCGGCCCCCAGGGGTCGGGCTTGCCGAGTTTCTTCAGCGCGTTCTCGATTTCTTCGATCGATCCATCCATGATCTCCCGCCACGAGGTGGAGAAGAGATCGCCCTGCTGATCTCTCCCCTGGCTGGCGGCGAATGCCAACAGAGTCTCTCTCTGGCACAAGTAATTCTCGAGCTCTCTTCGCCGCCACATATGCCGGCGCAGATTGGGATCTTCAGGCAAGGGGACCTCCAGCCGATCGTAGACCGCCATGCCGGCGAGATCGGGCTTGGCCTCGCGCAGGCCGTAGAAGTGCTCCTGTGCCTTGCGCGGCTGATTGCCGACGTAGTGGACGAAGGGGCGTTCCAAGGCGGCCGCCGCCGGATGCCCGAGACGCTCGGCGAAGGCCCGCAGGATCGCCAGGTCCGTCGAGCCTTCGAGATAGAGAACCCAACCGACCTCTTCGGCCTGATAGTAGTGCTCGAAGCCGATGTCCTTGAGCGATTTCAGCAGCCGGCTACCGCGATCGTCGATGCGATGGGGGCTGCCGACGAAGGCGACCACCACGTCGCGGTCGGCCGCTTCGTTGAGGATCACTTCCGAATGGCTGGCGGCGATGATCTGACTGCCGCTTTCAGCGGCCGCCTGGCTGAGAATCTGATAGATCTGCCGTTGGCGCAGGATCTCGAGGTGGGCATCGGGCTCGTCGAGCAGCAGAACGGAGCGCGGATTCGCCGCCATGTGTGCCAGCAGCAAGAGAGTCTGCTGTTCGCCCCGACCGCTGGAGGAGAGATCGAGCCGTATGCCGGCAGCCGTGCTGAAATCCATCACGATCTGGCCCCGTTCGCTGACGTACTGAGGGGGATGAAGCGTGATGCCGAAAAGGTCCTTCATCCGTTGGACGAGCGCGCTCCACCGCGCTTCGCCGCCGTTTCCCTGGCGTACCTGCCAGCAGAGATTGCGCAGGACTTCGGCGGTCCGCCCTTCGCCGAGCCGCACGTTGACTGAACCCTGATCGAGACGATCCTCGTTCGCCGCCAGCCCCGACATCGGCGGCAGGTAGGCGAGCTGGAGCTCGGAGGCCGCGGCTGGAACCTCCATGCGCGAACCGTCGTCCATCGTCAGGGAACGGCAATAGAACGATTCTTCGTTGGCGTAATAGAACTCGAAGCCGCTGTGCCAGGGCGTGCCGGCGGTGATGCCTTCGACGGTGATCTCGATGAGGATCTTGACGCTGCCGCCGCCGGCGGCGGCTCGTTGGGTGTGCAGCCCGTGCCAGAGCAGCTTGGCGCTCGGCACCGGGACGGTGACAAGATCTCTACGGTTGATGGTGACGCCGGGCCGCCTCGGCGGCACGCTGCCCGCGCCGCGTTTTTCGACCCAGCGTTTGACGCCGGCGTCCCAAAGCGACAGGGCTTGCAGCGCCGAGGTCTTGCCCGAGTTGTTGGGACCGACCAGCACGACGCGATCGCCAAGCTCGATCTCAACGTCGTCGAAAAGCTTGAAGTTGCGGATTTTGAGCTTGGTGAGCATGGGCGGACCTCGGCGGGCGGCGCGCTCAATCTCCGGGCATCTGGGCAGGCAAGATAGCAGCACGTCCCGGTCTTGTCCATCTCCGCCGGTGCGCTCAGAAGGCGCGGGGCTGGCGCGAGGGGACTTGGACGATGCGGTCTTCGTCCTGGCACCAGGCGGTCAAGCTGCCGCCGTAGACGCAGCCGGAATCGAGGCCGAGGGTGCGGCGGCCGCGGTAGTGGCCGCGGGTCGCCCAGTGGCCGTGGACGACGAGGACGTCGCCGCGGTAGTAGGCGTCCCAGGGGGCGAAGGGAGGCTTGCAGGTGGGGCCGCTGCCGTGGTCGGGGGTGCCGTCCGGCAGGCAGCAGCGCAGGTTGACGGCGTAGCTCACCTCGGGCTGTTCGAGCCAGTCGTCGTCGTGCTCACCCTCCCCCAGACGGCCGGCGATCGCCGGCAGGTCGTGCCAGGCGGGGTGGAGGCCGCCGTGCACCAACCAGGCTTCGGGGCCGCGGCCCGGGCTCGGCAGGTGGACGAGGACCGGCAGCCGGCGCAGGCGAGCCAGCAGGGCGTCGCAGTCGGGGGCGGCGAAGAGCTCGTCCAAGGAGTCGGCCTTGCGCCGGCGCCGGCCGCTCCTGGCGAGCAGGGCGTAGAGGTCGTGGTTGCCGAGCACCCCGCGGCCGCCGACGCGGTGCCACAGGCGCAGGGCGTCGAGGGAGCGCGGGCCGCGGTTGACCAGGTCGCCCGCCGCCCACAGCTCGTCGCGCCGCGGGTCGAAACGGACGGCGTCGAGCAGATCCTCCAGCTCGGCGGCACAGCCCTGCACGTCGCCGACGATCCATCGCATGGCGGGGGAGCTTAGCAGCCGCCCGCCGGGGCGTTGCCGGCGCGGCGTCCGACGACGCTCCGCCGGCTGGTGTAACCTGCGCCCGTGCGACGGCTCATCGCCTCATTCGTGCGCCGCTTGGGGGTGGTCGACATCGGCTCGAACACCATCCGGATGGTGGTCTATGAGCGCCAGGCGAGCGGTGCGTTCCGCCTGCAGGACGACCTGCGGCAGCGCGTCCGCCTGGGGGCGGGGCTGGCACGGAGCGGGGTGATCGAGGCCGAACGCCTGGCGCAGGCGACGGCGCTGCTCGAACGCTTCGCCGACTACGCCGCCGGACTCGACGTCCTCGAGGCGATCGGTACCAGCGCCCTGCGCGATGCCGAGAACGGCCGGCAGCTGATCGACGCGGCGCACCGCCTGGGGATCGAGATCCGCGTCTTGACCGGGGCGGAGGAGGCGCAGCTGGCGGTGCTGGCGGTGGCCAACGGTTTCGATTTCGACGACGCCTGGGTGATCGATCTGGGGGGCGGCAGCGCCCAGGTGGCGCGGATGGAGGGGCGGCGGCTGGCGGACGGCGACGCCTACCCGCTGGGCGCGGTGCGGCTGACCGAGGCCTATCTCGCCGGCGATCCGCCGCCGCCGGCGGAGGTGCGGGCGCTGGAGGCGGCGGTGGCGTCGCAGCTGGCGCCGCTGGCGGCGGCGATGCGCGCTTCCCCGCCGCCGCTGGTGGCGATCGGCGGCACGGTGCGCAACCTGGCGCGGGCGGCCCAGCGCCGCCGCCGGTATCCCCTCGGTCTCTTGCACGGCTATCGCCTGACGCGCGACGACCTCGAAGCGCTGACCGGCGAGCTGCTGGCCAGAAACGCCAGGCAGCGGGCGGCGATGGCGGGCATCCACCCCGACCGCGCCGACGTCATCGTCGCCGGCGCCCTGGTCTTCCGCTGGCTGCTGCGCCACGGCCGGCGCGACGGCCTGGTGGTGTCGGGGGACGGGGTGCGCGAGGGGGCGCTCTACCGCCGGGTGCTGCTCGCCCCCCACCTGGTGGCGCGGGTGGCGGAGGCGAGCGTCGAGTCGCTGGTGGTCCAGCACGGCGTCGACCGCCAGCACGCCGCTCAGGTGCGCCGGCTGGCGGCGGCGTTGTTCGACCGGCTCGAGCCCCTGCACGGCCTCGGGCCGCGGGATGCGGTGTTGCTCGACGCCGCCGCGGCGCTCTACGACGTCGGGCTGTCGGTCCACTTCTACCGCCGCCATCGTCACGGCGCCATGCTGTTGCGCGCCGCCGCTCTCGACGGCTTCAGCCACCGCGAGCAGACCCTGCTCATGCTGCTGGTGCGCCATCACCGCAAGGGCGACCCCAAGCCGGGCCGCTTCGGCGTCCTGTTGCGCGACGGCGATCGCCAGCGCCTGCGCCGGCTGGTCGCCCTGCTGCGTCTGGCGATCGCCCTCGACCGCAGCCGCCGCGGCCGCATCCGAGAGCTGGCGGTGCGGATCAAGAAAAAGAGCGTGGTGCTCGAGTTGCCCGCCATCGGCGACGCCTCGATCGAGCTGTGGAGCGCCCGCCAGCACGCCGCCTACGTCTCCCGCGTGCTCGGCCGGCGACTCAAGCTCAAGGCGGGGCCGGCCGCCTTCGGCGACGGCGGGGCGCCCCGGCCGCGGCCTTGAGCCGCGCCGTCAACCGATGCCGAGGGAGCGGCGCAGCCACTTGCCCTTGACCCCGGTCAGCATCTTGCGCATCGCCATGTACTGCTTCAGCAGGCGGTTGACGTCCTGCACCCGGGTGCCGGAGCCGCGGGCGATGCGGCGCTTGCGGCGGGCGTTCAGGATCGCCGGCTTGGTGCGCTCCTTGGGGGTCATCGAATTGATGATCGCCTCCACCCGCTTGAGCTCCCCCTCGTCGACCAACGAGGCGTTGAGGCCGCGCAGGGGACCGACCTTGGGCAGCAGCTCGAGCACCTGGGACAGGGGGCCCATGCGGCGCATCTGGCGCAGCTGATCGCGCAGGTCCTCGAGGGTGAACTGGCGCTTCGCCAGGCGTCGGGCCAGGCGCTCGCTCTCCGCCGCGTCGAGCCCCTGCTCGGCCTTCTCGATCAGCGACAGGACGTCGCCCATGCCGAGGATGCGCGAGGCCAGGCGCTCGGGGTGGAAGAGGTCGAGGTCCTCGGGCTTCTCGCCGACGCCGACGTAGCGCAGGGGGACGTCGGCGACGGCGCGGATCGACAGCGCCGCGCCGCCGCGGGCGTCGCCGTCGAGCTTGGTCAGGATGACGCCGGACAGGGGCAGGGCGGCGGCGAAGGCCTGGGTCGAACGCACCGCGTCCTGGCCGGTCATGGCGTCGGCGACGAAGAGGATCTCGGTCGGCGACGTGATCTCGGCCAGTTGCTTGACCTCCGCCATCAGCCGATCGTCGACGTGCAGGCGGCCGGCGGTGTCGAGGATCACCGCGTCGCGGCCCGCCGCCTTGGCCTCGGCCAGCGCCCGGCGGGCGACGGCGAAGACGTCCTCCCCCTGCCGCGGCGTGAGCACCGGCACGCCGACCCGCTCGCCGACCTGGACCAGCTGCTCGACCGCCGCCGCGCGCTGCAGGTCGGCGGCCACCAGCAGGGGCTGGCGGCCGCGCGACAGAAGCCGCCGGCCGAGCTTGCCCGCGGTGGTGGTCTTGCCCGAGCCCTGCAGGCCGCAGAGCAGGGTCACCGACGGCGAGCCCGCGATGCGCAGCTCCTCGCCCGGTTCGCCCAGCAGGGCGATCAGCTCGTCGCGGACGATCTTGATCACCTGCTGCGCCGGGGTCAGGCTGGCGAGCACCTCCTCGCCGCTGGCGCGCTCGCGGATGCGGTCGAGGAACGACTTGACCACGCGGAAGTTGACGTCCGCCTCGAGCAGCGCCAGACGGATCTGGCGCAGCGCCTGGTCGAGCACTTCGGGGGTGACCTTGCCCTCGCCGCGCAGGCGGCGGAAGACGTCCTGTAACTTGTCCTGTAAGCCCTCGAACATCGTCGCGTCTCCGTCCCTCCACCGGCGGCCGGCGGCGGTTCCGCCGGCTCCGCGGCCACCGATGCTAGCAGCTTGTAGCCGCCGCCGGTGCCGCCCTTCCGGCGCTGCCGCCGCTTGCCCGCCGCCGCCGCATGCGATAGGATCAGAGCCCTGTCGATCACCTCTGCGAAGACGCGAGCCCGTCCTGCCACTCTGCCGTCGGACACGGCGCGATTCACGGGCGGCGCGTTCGGGTGGTCCCAACAACGACTCAGGAGGTTCGCGATGAAGAAACTCGCAGCGCTCGTTTTCACCCTCGTGTTGACGTTCGCCATGGCCGCTTGCCAGGGCGGCGACTACGGCCAGGATGACGCCACGACGGACGCCGGTACCGCGGCGGCGGGCGAGGCCGCCAGCGCTTCGGCCGAGGCCGCCGGCGGCGACGAAGGGACGGAGGAAGGCTACGCCGAGGCCGAAGGCGAGGATGAGGGTGAAGAAGGGGAGGCCGGCGAGGGCCACGAGGGCGAGGGCCACGAGGGCGAGGGCCACGACGAGGGCCACGAGGGCGAGGGCCACGAGGGCGAGGGCCACGGGGGCGAAGGCGGCGAGGGCGGAGCCGCCTGAGCGGTGGTTGGACCGACCATGATCGCCGGCCCGCTTCGATTCCGCCCGCCGCCCGGCGGGCCGGCGTCCTGAGATGGCGTCCACGGATCACCGCCCGCCGGCGATCGATCGACGCGCCAAGATCGTCGCTACCCTCGGTCCGGCGAGCGCCGGCGAGGAGATGCTCGGCCGGCTGCTGGCGGCGGGGGTCGACGCGGCGCGCCTCAACCTCTCGCACGGCGACCACGACGACCACCGGCGGATGATCCGCACCCTCCGCGCTCTGGCGGCCGAGCAAGGCCGCTTCATTCCGATCATCGCCGACCTGATGGGCCCGCGCTACCGCCTGGGGAAGATCCCCGGCGGATCGCGCACCCTGCGCGCCGGCACCGTGGTGCGCCTCGGCCGGCCCGATCAGGACGTCGATCTGCCGCTCGAAGAGCCGAAGGTGCTGTCCTACCTCTGCGACGGCGAGCGGCTGCTGATCGACAACGGCCTGGTCGAGCTGCGCGTCCTGCGCGACACCGGCCATGCGGTCGAGGCCGAGGTGGTCAGCGGCGGTCCGGTGGCGACCCGCAAGGGCCTCAACCTGCCGGATACGCCGCTGCCCTTCATCATCACCGACAAAGATCGCGCCGACGTCGCCTTCGCCGTCGCCGAGGGGGTCGACTACCTGGCGGTGAGCTTCGTCGGCGGCCCCAAGGACCTCGAGGCGGTGCGCCGGGTGGTGAAGAAGGCGGGGGGCGTGCTGCCGCTGATCGCCAAGCTGGAACGGGCCAGGGTCACCGGCCAGCTGGAGGAGACGGTGGCGGCGGCGGACGCGGTGATGGTGGCGCGGGGCGACCTCGGGGTCGAAGTGCCGATCCACCAGGTGCCGGTGCTGCAGAAGCGCATCGTGGCGATCGGCCGCGCCCTCGGCAAACCGGTGATCGTCGCCACCCAGATGCTCGAGTCGATGATGGCCCACCCGCGGCCCACCCGCGCCGAGGCGACCGACGTCGCCAACGCGGTCTTCGACGGCGCCGACGCCCTGATGCTCTCCGGCGAGACCGCCGCCGGCCGCTATCCGCTGGAGGCGGTGACCACCATGGCCGAGATCATCCGCACCGCCGAGGCCTACCGGGTGCCCGGCGGCCCCCGCGAGCTGCTCGCCGGCGACAGCCCGCCGCCGCCCCTGGCACCGGGGGCGGTGGAGCAGCTGCGGCTCAACCCCGAGCGCGACGTCCACCTGGAGATCCCGGACACCATCGCCGCCGCCGCGGTCTTCGCCGCCCGCCGCCTCGACGTGCGCCACGTCGTCGCCTTCAGCCAGGGGGGCTTCACCGCCCGCATGATCGCCCGCTACCGGCCGCGGCCGCCGATCGTGGTGTTCACCAACGATCCCTGCATCGCCCGCCGCGCACAGCTGGTGTGGGGCGTCCACCCGCTGTTGATGGAGGACGAGGTCGGCCACCACGACGAGGTGGTCAGCGTCGTCGACCAGCTGCTCTTGGAGCGCGGGCTCGCCGATCCGGGCGACCGCCTGATCGTCCTGATGGGCGATCCGATCGCCGAGCGCCCGCTGACCAATCTGCTGCGCATCCACCGGGTGCGAGGACGCGGCTGACCTCCAGCGGCGACGGTCCCCGATCGGCGGCGGACGGCGGGCCCCGGGCGCGGTCCCGGGTTCGCCGCGCGCGGCGGGGCGAGCCGGGCGCCCGTGGCGTGGCACGACATCTGCACATCTGCACGGGCGCTGCCCGAAGCCGTCGTGCGCGAGCGGCCGGCTGCCGGAGATGCGATGCTGAGCACGTCCACCACGCCCGTCCACCCGCCGGCGGGGCGTCGCCTGCCGGCAGCCCTCGCGCTGGCGGCGTTGCTCCTGCTGCAGGCGTCCGCCGTCGAGGGGCGTTCCCCGCGTCTCGAGCCGCGCCTCGCCGGCTTCTACGCCGACTGGTTGGCGAGCGTCGATCATCTGCTCTCCGAGCGCGAGCGCCAGGTCTTCCTCGCCCTCGAGCACGACGTCCACCGCGAGCTCTTCATCCGCCGCTTCTGGGAGGCGCACGACGCCGGCGCCGAGGGCGATCACACCCTGCTGGCGCGCTGGCAGGAGAACTTCGACCAGGTCGGCCGGCGTTTCAGGAGCCGCGACGACGACCGTGCCCGGGCGCTGATGATCGCCGGCAAGCCGCCGCGGGTCACCCGCGTGGAATGCGACCGCAACCTGCGACGGCTGGAAATCTGGTCCTACGACGACTGGCACGCCCGATTTCAGAGCGGCCGCGACGACCGGCGCGGCTTCCTGCTGCTCTTCTACCTCAAGACCCGCCTCGACTACGGCGATTACCGGCATTGGTCCCCCGCCGACGGCACCGCGGTGCTGCTGGCGGGGGGCGGCGGCGGCCGCGGGTCGGTGCCGGCGGCGGAGGTCATCGCCCTCGGCCGGCAGGGCGGATGCCTGCGCCACGCCGCCACCCGCGAGCTGCTGGCGGCGGCCCTCGACCACGCCCTGGGGGTGGAGGAGCTGCGCCGCCACCTGGCGCCGCCGCCGCCGGCGGCGGGCTGGCTCGAACGCCTGCAGGCGGAGCTCGCCGTCACCCGCCCGAGCGCCGCCGCGCTGCCCGCCGCCCCCCTGGAGGTGCGCTACCCCGGCCGCTACAACGACCAGCGGACCATCCTCGAAGGCCGCGTCGCGATCCCCGCCGAGGTCTTCGACCGCACCGCTGAAGGGCAGCTCTTCGACCGCGTGGTGATCAGCGGCGACGTCTATGCCGGCGACCGCCTGGCCGACGCCTTCCGGGTGGTCCACTACCTGGCCGGCGCCGAGCCGGTCGACGGCATCGTCCGCCTGTCCTTCTTCCGCCGCCTGCGACCGGGGACCTACCTGCTCAAGGTGCGCGTCGCCGACGGCCGCGGCCTGGGTCTGTTGCGCGACGACCGCGCGGTCGACGTGCCGCGGTTGAGCGAGGACGCGGTGGCGCCGCCCCTGAGCCGCCTGGGCTTCGCCACCCTGACCCGCGGCGACGTCGGGGTGTTGGCGACCCTGCCGAGCGTCGAGCTGATGGCGCCGGCGGCGGATCTGCTGGTCGGCCCGGTGGAGCTCACGGCGGTGACCACCGGCGGCCCGATCGCCCGCCTCGACTTTCTTCTCGACGGCGTTCTGGCGGCGGTCGACGACCGGCCGCCGTTCGCCGTCACCGTCGATCTCGGCCCCACTCCGGCGCGCCATCGGGTCGAGGTCATAGCCCGCGATCCGGCGCAGCGCGAGGTGGCCCGCGACCGCCTGCTGCTCAACGCCGCCCCGCCGCGCTTCGCCGTCCGCCTGCTCGAGCCCCAGCCCGGAGGGCCGGCGCAGCGGGCGGTGGTGGAGGTGGACGTGCCGGCGGGGGAGCGCTTGGAGCGCCTCGAGCTCTTCGTCAACGAGCTGCGCGTCGCCACCCTGCGCCAACCGCCCTTCGTCCGCCCGCTGCCGCCCCTGCCCGCCGGCCGCACGAGCTACGTCCGCGCCGTCGCCACCCTCGCCAGCGGTGCGGCCATGGAGGACCTGGCAGTGGTCGGCAACCAGGCGCCGGTCGACCGGGTCGAGGTGCGGCTGGTGGAGCTCTACGCTTCGGTGCTCGATGCCCAGGGGAGGTCGATCACCGGCCTCACCGCCGCCGACTTCACCGTCTACGAGGACGGCGAGCCCCAGCCCCTGGTGCGTTTCGACACGGTGAAGAACCTGGCTCTGAGCGTCACCCTGCTGATGGACGTCTCGGCCTCCATGCGGCGCAAGGTGGAAGTGGCGGCGGCCAGCGCGCGGCGATTCTTCGAGACCGTCCTCACGCCGAAGGACCGGGCCAGCCTGTTGACCTTCAACCACGATCTCGAGCGGGTGGTGCCCTTCACCAACGACGTCGACCGCCTGCGCTACGGCACCATCGGCCTGCGCCCCTACGGCACCACCCGCCTGCACGACGGGGTGATCTACGCCGCCCACGGCTTCGGCGGCCGCCAGGGAAAGCGCGCTCTGGTGGTGCTCTCGGACGGCCAGGACGTCGACAGCGACTTCACCTTCCCCCAGGTGCTGGCTTTCGCCCTGCGCGCCGGCGTGGCGGTCTACCCGATCCTCCTCGACCTCGCCGACGAGACCACCCAGGCCGACCTCGAGCGCCTGGCGCAGGAGACCGGCGGGCGCTTCTTCGCCGTCGCCGGGGTCGGCGAGCTGGACGGGGTCTACCGCCAGATCGAAGAGGATCTGCGCTCCCAGTACCTCCTGGTCTACCGCCCGCCGGCGGCCGGCGAACGCGCCTTCCGCCGCGTCGAGGTCGAGCTCCCCGGCCGCCCGGAGCTGCGCGCGCGCACCATCCACGGCTACTATCCCTGAGCGGCAGTCGACGGGGCCGGCCGCGCCGGCCGGCGTCCGAGACCTGCGCCAGCTGATGGAGCGACCGGCCGGTGAACACCCCCGCCCACGCAGTCGTCAATCTCCTCCTCCTGAGCCGCCGGCGGCGGCCGGAGGAGCTGGCGCCGATCACCGCCGGCGCGGTGCTGCCCGACCTGGCGATGGTGGTCTTCTACGCCTGCCAGAAGGCCGCCGGTACCGCCGAGAGGGTGATCTGGTCGGAGCGCTACTTCGCCCCCGCCTGGCAGAGCTTCTTCGACCTGTGGAATTCCCTCCCCCTGATCGCCGTCGGCCTGCTCGTCGCTCGGTGGCTCGGCCGGCGGCGGTGGGCGCTCCTCTTCGCCAGCATGGGGCTTCACGCGCTGGAGGACCTGCCCCTCCACCACGACGACGCCCACCGCCACTTCTTTCCCTTCTCCGACTGGCGTTTCGCCAGCCCGATCTCCTATTGGGATCCGGCGCGCCACGGCGGCCTCGTCACCCTGCTCGAGATCGCCCTGGTGGCGGTTGCGGTCCCCCTCCTGCTGCGCCGCCACCCCGGCCGCGGACCCCGCGTCCTGGTCCTCGCCCTGGCCGCCGTCTACGCCCTCTACTTCGCCTACGTCTTCGCCGTCTGGGCCTAGTCCCCATGATCCGCGGCCTCTCGCGACGAAGGCCGCGACCCGAGGTCGAAGCGCCGGCGCAGGTTGGCGGGGACGAGGGGGCAGGCCGCCGGCGGGCGCTTGAAGACGCGGTGGCGGATGCGGGCGACGGCATCGTAGGCCCGGTCGCGCAGCGGCCGGGGCACCAGGGCGGCGGCGGTGGCCAGGGCGCGCCACAGGCCGCCGAGCCGGCGCGCGCAGTGGATGGCGGCGGCGGAGCGGACCAGCAGCCGGCCGTCGGCGGTGCGGACCACGACGCTGTCCGGCAGGTCGCGGCGTTCGTCTTCCGCCACCATGCGGCGGAAGACGGGACCGTCGAGGGGCGCGAAGCGGAAGGCGCGGCCGTCGCGATCCTCCGCCAGGAGGAAGCGGACGAAGCGATGACAGAGGCCGCAGTGGCCGTCGTAGAAAACCCGGTCGACCGCCCCGCCGTCGGCCGGGCGCAGCCACGCCGGATCGAAGGTGAAGAGGTGGAGCATGATCATGCCGAGGGTGAGGTCGGCGAAGTCGATCAGCAGCAGGAGCGTCAGGTGCAGGGCGAGCATCGCCGTCCAGGCCCAGGGGCGCAGGCGGCGGAGGAGGGCGAGGGGGATGAAGGCGAGCTCCACGGCCAGACTTCCCCAGGTCGCCAGCCGCAGCAGGCCCTCCGGCAGCGCCAGCAAGAGCTCGCGCAGCGCCGTCGGCCGGGCGAGAGGATTCTCCAGCACCCGCGCCAAGGCCGTACCGTCGACCCACGACGGGCTGACCAGCTTGGTCCAGCCGCTGTAGCCGTAACCCGCCGCCATCACGGTCCAAGCGGCGGCGAAGATCGGCCGCGGCAGGTGCCAGCCACCGTCCGGGTCGGCGCGACCTCGCGCCGCCCACGACAGGTAGGGGGCCGGCGGCAGCGCGGCGTGGGCCAGGAGCAGCCAGCCGACGAAGGGCAGGCTGGGGTTGGCGATCAGCGGGTTGCGGGCGTGGAGGCAGGCGAGGACGTACCACATGAGGAGCGCCGCCGGCCGGTCGTGGTAGCCGGCGGCGAAGAGCACGGCGGCGGCGGTGGCGGCGATCAAGAGGGCGGTGACGACGGCGGGCGCGTCGGCCACCGCCAGCAGGTTGGGGAAGAGCCGGATCAGCGGGCTCGAGGCGGCGTCGGGCAGCACCCCCCGGTCGGAGAAGAGCTCCCGCCCCCAGGGGATGAGCTGGGCGAAGTGGACGCCGAGATAGAGGCCCAGGAGCAGCCGGTAGACGCCGTACTGGCCGCCGGTCCAGCCGTTTCTCATCGGCAGTCCGGCTCCAGGCTGCGGGGCAGGCCGCCCATGTCGGTTCCCGGCAGGGGCACGAAGCGCAGGCGGACGCGGCCGGCCGCCGCCGCGGCGTCGATCCCCAACTCGGCGAGCAGGGGCGCGTCGCCGCACAGGGCGTAGCGCATCACCGCGCGGAGCAGCGGCCGGGTGCGCGGGTTGGTCGCGAGCACCGGGCCGTAGGCGATCGCCGCGCCGTAGACGTTGCGCCGGTTGTAGGGCCCGGCGAGGCGGGCGGCGACCGCCGGCGTCAGCTCGAGGGAGTGCGCCGCGCCGGCGGCGTCGGTCCACTCGAGGAAGAAGCGCGTCGAGAAGGTCTCGTAGCCGCCGACGGCGGAGAAGACCTTGGGCGCCGGCGACGCACCGCTGGCCGCACCGAGGCCCTTGAGCACCGCGACGTCCGCCACGTCCCCCACCATCTGCAGCAGGCCGATCGCCACCAGCAGGACGGCGATTCCTCTCATTCGGCGCTCTCCGACGGCAGATTGACGTCCTTGCCCGCCAGCATCTCCGCCAGCCGGTGCTCCTCCTCGCCGAAGCCGCAGCGCGCCCGCCAGCGGCGCGGATTGCGGAAAGTGCCGAAGAGCATGTCCCACAGCGGGAGGTCGGCGTAGTTGAAGGAGTGCACCCCCTCCTGGTGGTGGATGCAGTGGCTCTCCGGCCGCTGGACGACGAAGCCGAGCCAGTAGGGGGTGGGCACGTTCCAGTGGTAGAAGAGCTCGGCGAGACCGGTGAGCAGCACGGCGTAGACCGCCACCTCGGGGGAGAGGCCGACTCCCACGTAGAGGATGGCACTCGACAACAGGCTGTTGGCGACGATCTCGAAGGGGTGCTTGTAGAAGCTGGTGATGATCTCGATCCGCTGCGGGCTGTGGTGGACCTGGTGGAACCAGCGCCAGAGGAGGTCGTTGTCGTGCCGCCAGCGGTGCCACCAGTAGTAGACGAAGGTGATCGCCAGGTAGCCGACGACGGCGCCGGCGGTCGGGCCGAGGGCGTCGGCGGACCAGGGCCGGGCCGCCGCCAGCCAGCGATCCCAGGCCACCCCGGCGACGAAGACGATGGCGACCTGGAAGGCGTTGAGCAGCGCCGCCCGCGTCCACCACCCCGCCACCCGAGGCCAGGTCCGACCCGGGTAGAAGAGCTCACAAACGATCATCACCACGCCGATCGAGCCGACGATCAGCGGTATCCACATCCAGGCCTCCAGGGCGTCGTCAGTGACCGGGATCGGCCGTCCGCTCGCGGCCCGCCAGCTCGAGCGTTGATCCGGGCGGCGGATTCTGGCACTGTGCTTGCTAGCAGTATACGCCATGGCCCGACGACGTCCGCTCCAGCCACCCCGCGCCGCCGTCCTGGCGGTGGCCCTCGTCCCCCTCGCCTCCGGCCTCCTGCCGGCGCAGCCGCCGGCGCCGTTCGCCGGCGAGGAGCGGGTGGTGGCGATCGACCTGATGGTCGCCGTCGACGGCGACGACGGGCGGAAACTGCCCAGCGACCTGCGGCCGCGGGATTTCGAGATCCGTCATGACGGCGAGGCGCGGCCGGTGGTCGCGCTCGAAGTGCCGGACGCCGAGGGCGCCGAGCCCTGGTCGTCGGTGATCTGGCTCGATCTCGTCTTGACCGCCCGTCCCGCCGTGCGCTGGGCGGCGAGCGTCCTCGGCGAGCAGGCGGAGGCCCTGGTCGCCCTCGGCAGCGTCGAGGTGGTGGTCGCCGACCCCCATCCCCGGGTGCTGCTCGAGGCGACCCGCGACGCGGCGTTGGTGATGAGCACCCTGGCGCGCTTCGCGCTCGAGCCGATGAACGCCGAGGACGCGGTGGTGGCGGTGCGCGACGACGCCCTCGAGAGCGCCGGCGAGGTGCCGGCGGCGGAGCTGGTGCGGGCGGCGATGACCGCCGAGGAGGCGCTGATCCGCCGCCAGCAGGACGATCTCCTCGGCTGGCTCGCCGAGCGCCCGGGCGGCGGCGCGCGGCGCGCCCTCTTCCTGGTCAGCGGCGGCTTCGACCTCGACCCCCAGGCCTTCTACGCCACCCACCTGGGGAGCGAGGCGACGGCGGCGGCCGGCGCGCCGGCCTTCGCCGCCATCGCCGAGGGCACGGCGCGGCTGCTCGCCGCCTACGGCTGGATCACCCTGCCGGTGCTGGCGCCGCTGGCGCCGTCGTCCGAAGGCGTCTCCCTCGGCAAACTCTTCATCCCCGAGGATCAGGAGCCGCCGCCGCCGGATCCCGCCGCCATCCAGGACGTCGATCCGGTCGATCTGGGGCCCAAGCTGCGCGATCCGCCCCTCGGGCCGCGGGCGATCATCCGCCACAACCGGGATGCCAAAAAGGCCCGGGCCTACGTCGATCTCGCCGCCACCCACCATCGCTACGGCGACCTCAAGAGCGCCGCCGAGGCGCTGCAGAAGGCGCTCGTCCATTTCGACGGCGCCGCCGAGACCGCCGCCGAGCAGACCGCCGTCTGGGTCGAGCTGGCGCTCACCTTCGACCGCCTCGGCCGCCGCGGTGCGGCGCGCTATGCCATGGCGCGGGCGGTGGAGCTCGACCCGTCGCAGGCCGCCGGCCGCGGCGGCCTGCTGGCTCGGCTGCTGGCGCCGCAGGAGTCCCTCGAGCGCCTCGCCGCGGTCACCACCGGCAGCCTGCTGCACAGCCCGGAGGAGCTCACCGGCGCTCTCGCCGCCCTCGCCGGGCGGATCCGGCTGACCTATCAGGTGAGCGGCCCGCCGGCGGCGGAGCTGGCGCCGGTGGAGGTGCGCTTCCGCGGCGGCAAGCGACGGCTGCTGGCCCCCGCCTGGGCGCGCAACGGCGTCCCCGAGGCGCTGGCCGCGGTGCGCCTGCGACGGCTGCTGGCCGGCGAGCTCGACGACGGCGAGCTCCGCGTCGAGGCCCGCTTCGCCCCCGCCG
>RFGL01000026.1 GCA_003697015.1 Acidobacteriota bacterium
AGGCGGCGACGCTGGCGCCGACCGGGCAGCCGTCCCGGCGCCCGATCGCCGCCAGGCGAGCGGCGACCCGGGCGTGGCCGTCGTTGGGCAGGCCGAGCCAGTTCAGGGCGGCGCCGGAGCGCGGGCAGGGGGCGAAGGGCTGGACCACGCCGTGGCGCTCATTGCCGCGTCGCGGGGCGGCGGTGGTGGTGCCGGCGAGAAAGCCGCCGGCTCCCTGGCGCGCCGCCACCTCGTAACCGTCGCCGTTCTTGAACATGCCGGCGGCGTTGAGCAGCGGGGCGCGGAAGCGGATGCCCCAGAGGACGCGCGCGTGCTCCTCCCCCACCGCCACCGCCGGCGGCCGGCAACGGGCGAGGGCGGCGGCGAAGCGCCGCCGGCCGGCGGCGTAGAGACGCACCACCAGAGCCGGCGGCAGGCGGGTCACGAAAGGCCGCAGGCGTCGTTCCCAGCGCGCCAGCGTTGCCGGGTCCATCGCCTCAGGCCGGCAGCGCGATGCGCCGCTCCTCCGCCTCCGTCGCCGGCCGGTAGAGGATCGCCACGTGGCCGACGATGCCGGCGACGGCACAGTCCAGGCGCGCCTCCAGCTCGGCGACCAACTCGGCCTTGCGCCCCTTGTGCTCGACGAATTTGATCTTGATCAGCTCGTGGCGGGCGAGGGCCTCCTCGACGCCGTCGATCAGCGCCGGGGTCAGCCCCGCCCGGCCGACCATCACCGCCGGCCGCAGGCCGTGGGCCAGCCCGCGCAGATAGCGGCGCTGCTTGCCGCTCAGCTCGACCATCGCGCTCACGCCCGCTCCGGCATCGTCCGCACGCCGTGCTCGGCGGCGACGCGGTCGTAGTAGTCGATGATCTGGCGCACGTAGGCGCGCTTGCGGCGGTAGCCGCCGGGGAAGAAGCTGCGCTTAAAACCGTGGATGACGACGTTGCGCAGCTCCTGAGGCGAGAGCGCGAAGGCGTTGCAGGCCTGCTCCAGCTCGCGGCTGACGGTGGTGCGCGACACCAGGCGGTTGTCGGTGCACAGGGCCACCGACAGGCGGTCGCGCACCATGCGGCCGAAGGGGTGATCCTCCACCCGCCGCAGCTGGGGCATGGTCTGCATGTTGGAGGTGATGCAGACCTCGAGGGTGATGCGGCGGTCGGCGATGTATTCCGACAGGCGGCGGACGAAGAGCTCCGGATCGTCGCTCTTCTCCACCAGCTCGGCGGCGTAGAGATGGGTGCCGTGACCGATGCGGTCGGCGTAGAGCAGGGAGATGGCCTGGAAGATGCTCTCCGGACCGTAGGCTTCGCCGGCGTGCACCGTCTTCTTCAGGAAGTGGCGGTGGGCGTAGGCGTAGGCCTCGACGTGGTCCGACGCCGGGTTGCCGGCCTCGGCGCCGGCCAGGTCGAGCCCCACCACCGGCAGCCCCAGGCGATCCCGCGCCTCCACCACCGAACGCGCCAGCGACATCGAGGCGACGCCGTAGACGCTGCGCACCGGCCACTTGTCGAGCACCGCCATCAGGCTCTTGTAGTAGGGCGAAAAACCGGCGGTGAACATGCGCATGGCGCAGGTGACGATGCCGTAGCGGAAGGGCGGCTCGCCGCCCTCCCGCACCGCCGGCGACGCCTCGTGCTGGCGCCGGGCGCGATCGAGGCCGCGGTCCACCGCCGCCAGCACCCGGGCGATGTCGAGCCCCGGCCGCACGTGCAGCTGGGGCGCGAAACGCACCTCGACGTAGCGCACCCCCTCCGCCAGGCAGTCCTCCGCCAGCTCGCAGGCGGCGCGCTCCAGCGCCTCCTCACTGCACAGCACCGGGCTGGTGTAGGCGAAGCCGTGCAGATAGTCGGGCAGATCGCGGTAGGACTCCTTGAACACCAGCTCCATCAATCCCTCCGGCGTCTCCGACGGCAGGGCGACGCCGGCGTCGCGGGCCAGCTCGATCAGGGTGGTCAGGCGCAGGGAGCCGTCGAGGTGGAGGTGCAGGTCGGATTTGGGCAGGGCCTCGAGGAAGGCGCGGGAGTAGGGGACGCTCATCGCGGGTCGGATCCTCCTTGCCCGCGAAGGATGTCAGGAATCCGCCGCTGCGGCAACGCCGGCTGCAACCCGCCGGCGCCGGTTCGTGCTACCATGCCGCGGACGCCTTCATCCGTGCCATGAGCTCCTCGACCGAAACCCGCACCGCCCCGCCCGCCGCCACGCTGCCCGATCGCGAGCAGCTGCTGCGCGACTACGAGCTCGGCGTCATGAGCCGCGAGGTGAGCCTGATCGGCCGCAAAGAGGTGCTGACCGGCAAGGCCAAATTCGGCATCTTCGGCGACGGCAAAGAGGTCGCCCAGCTGGCCCTGGCCCACGCCTGCCGGCCGGGGGACTGGCGCGCCGGCTACTACCGCGACCAGACCTGGTTGATGGCCCTCGGCGTGCTCACCCCCGAGGCCTTCTTCGCCCAGCTCTACGCCGATCCCGACGTCGAGCACGATCCGGCCTCCGGCGGCCGGCAGATGAACGCCCACTTCGCCACCCGGCTGCTCGACGAGCGCGGCGAGTGGCTGCCCCAGACCCGCGGCTTCAACGTCTCCGCCGACACCTCCCCCACCGGCTCCCAGATGCCGCGCCTGGTCGGCCTGGCCCAGGCCTCCATCCTCTACCGGCGGCTGCCGGAGCTGGCCGACCGCCGGGACTTCTCCGACGGCGGCAGCGAGGTGGCCTTCGGCACCATCGGCAACGCCAGTTGCGCCGAGGGCATGTTCTGGGAGGCGGTCAACGCCATCGGCGTCCTCGGCGCGCCGGCGGTGATCTCGATCTGGGACGACGAATACGGCATCTCGGTGCCCAACGAATACCAGGTCACCAAGGGCGACCTCTCCGCCCTCCTCGCCGGCTTCGCCCGCCGCGGGGACGGGCCGGGCTACGAGCTCTACACCGTCCGCGGCTGGGACTATCCGGCGCTCTACGCCACCTACCGGCAGGCGGCGGACGGCGCCCGCCGCCACCATCGGCCGGCCCTGATCCACGTCGTCGAGCTGACCCAGCCCCAGGGCCACTCCACCTCCGGCAGCCACGAGCGCTACAAGCCGCCCGAGCGCCTGGCCTGGGAAGAGGAGCACGACTGCCTGCGCCGCATGCGCGCCTGGCTGATCGCCGAAGGCCACGCCGAGGAGGCGGAGCTCGAGCGCCTCGAGGCGCGCGCCAAGGCCGCCGCCCGCGCCGCGCAGGAACGGGCGTGGGAAGCCTTCATGGGCCCCATCCGCGCCGAGCAGGCCGCCCTCAGCCGGCTGCTCGAGCAGCTCGCCTCGAGCACGCCCGAGAACGACGCCCTCGCCGCCGTCCGCCGGCGCCTCGAGCGCCTGCCGGTGCCCCAGCGACGCCATCTCCTCGCCGCCGCCCGCGAGGCCCTCGTCGCCACCCGCGGCAGCGACTGCGCGGCGCGGCGCGAGCTCATCGCCTGGCGCGACGGCGAGCGCCGCCGGGGTCGCGAGCGCTACTCCAGCCACCTCTACAGCCGCTCGGCGAAGAGCCCCCTCAAGGTGCCGGAGGTGGCACCGGTCTACGCCGCCGACGCCCCCGAGCTGCGCGGCTTCGAGATCCTGAACCGCTGCTTCGACGCCGCCTTCGCCCGCCTGCCCGAGCTGGTCGCCTTCGGCGAGGACGTGGGCAAGCTGGGGGACGTCAACCAGGGCTTCTCGGGCCTGCAGGAGAAATACGGTCCGCTGCGCATCGCCGATACCGGCATCCGCGAATGCACCATCCTCGGCCAGGCCATCGGCCTCGCCATGCGCGGCCTGCGGCCGATCGCCGAGATCCAGTACCTCGACTACCTGCACTACGCCCTGCAGACCCTCTCCGACGACCTCGCCACCGTCCAGTACCGCAGCTGCGGCGGCCAGAAAGCGCCGGTCATCGTCCGCACCCGCGGCCACCGCCTGGAGGGCATCTGGCACTCGGGCTCGCCGATGGCCGGCATCCTCTCCCTGGCGCGCGGCGTCTGGCTCTGCGTGCCGCGCGACATGACCCGCGCCGCCGGCATGTACAACACCCTGCTGCGCGGCGACGATCCGGCGATCGTGGTCGAGGTGCTGAACGGCTATCGGCTGAAAGAGCGCCTGCCGCAGAACGTCGGCGACTTCACCGTCCCCCTCGGGGTGCCCGAGGTGTTGCGCCGCGGCGACGACCTCACCCTGGTCACCTACGGCGCCTGCTGCCGCATCGTCCTCGAGGCGGCGGACGTCCTCGCCACCCTCGGCATCGAGGTCGAGGTCATCGACCTGCAGACCCTGCTGCCCTTCGACCGCCACCACCGCATCGCCGACTCGATCAAGCGCACCAACCGCCTGCTGGTGGTCGACGAGGACGTGCCCGGCGGCGCCAGCGCCTACGTCCTGCGGCAGCTGCTCGAAGAGCAGCGCGCCTTCTACTGGCTCGACGCCGAGCCCCGCACCCTCCCCGCCCAGCCCCATCGCCCGGCCTACGGCTCCGACGGCGACTACTTCTCCAAGCCCAACGTCGAGGACGTGATCGACGCCGCCTACGACCTCATGCACGAGGCCGACCCCAAGCGCTTCCCCGCCCTCGGTTGATCGCCGCTCGCGGCCGCCGTCGCGCCGGCCCCTCCGCCCGGTCGAAACCCGCGGTCGAAATGCGGACGATCGGCTCCCCAGCAGCCCCGGCGCCGGAACCAGAGGCCCCGCGAGCGGAGCCCGATCGCCGGCCGATTCACAGCCGATTCGCATTTGCTCCGCCTTCTGTGTTACGATCCCCGGGGCACCTGATCCGGAGGGCCCGATTCCGCGTCGTTCTTACCGCCTCCGGATTTCCGCTCCCAACGTCATCTCCGCCGCAGCTCGCCGGCGAGCGTCGCCGGCTGGCGGCCGACAACGATCAGATGCATCGAATCCGCTTCAGATCTCTTGCTTGACGCGCTACCACCTCGGCCCGAGCGATCCGTTCGCCGGGCGCACGATCGACCACCACCGCCCGCCCCTCTGGGCCGGCTGCCGCGCGCACCCGTCAATCGGGAGCGCTGCGGATCCGACCCTGCCGTTCCCCCCGCAGCCGCGGGGACCGGCGGCGGCGGGCGGAACGGTCGCATCCATCATCATCCGCCAGCGCGGCGCCGCGGCATCCATCGCCGCCCGGCCGACGCGCTGGCCCTCACCGCGCGCGTCCCGCGTCCACCGCGACCGCAGACGCGCCAGGAGTCGCCTACGTGTCCAGAAAAATGCTCATCAACGCCCAGCACGGCGATCAAGTCCGGCTGGCGATCATCGACGGCACCACCCTCGAGACCTACCAGGTCGACATGGCGGAAGCCGGCCTCATGCGCGGCAACATCTACCGCGGCACCGTGGCCAACGTCCAACCCAACCTGAACGCAGCCTTCATCGACATCGGCGGGGAAAAGCACGGCTTTCTGTCGGTCGACGACGTGCTGCCCAGCGTCTACCACAAAAAGTTTGACGGCAAAGGCCGGCCGCGCATCGACCAGGTGCTCGAGCGCGGCAAGCCGATCCTGGTGCAAGTGACCAAAGACGGGGTGGGCAATAAGGGCCCGGCCCTGACCACCAACCTCAGCCTCGCCGGCCGCTACCTGGTCCTCATGCCGCTGGAGGAAGTGCGGGGCATCTCGCGCAAGGTCGACGACGACAAAGGCCGCAAGACCCTGCGCGAACGCCTGGCCAAGCTCAGCCTGCCGTCGGGCATGGGCGTGATCGTCCGCACCAACGGCCTGGATCAGAACCTGACCACCCTCAACCGCGACCTCTCCGCCCTCCTGCGCTTGTGGCGGCGGATCCACGCCGAGAGCGAGAAGGGCAAGGGACCGCGCCTGCTCTACTCGGACCAGAACCTCATCCTGCACGCCCTGCGCGACCACCTGGACTCGACCATCGACCAGGTGGTGGTCGACGACGAAGAGGCCTACAAGCAGGCCGAGCGCTACCTGCGCACCTTCATGCCGCGTTCCAAGCTGCGCCTTCTCCACTACCGCGAGCGCATGCCCCTCTTCTCGCGCTACCAGCTCGAGCCGCAGATCGAGCGCATCTTCAGCCGCGTCGTCCCGCTGCCGAGCGGCGGCTCGATCGTCATCGATCCGACCGAGGCGCTGACCGCCATCGACGTCAACTCCGGCCGCACCGCCCAGGCTTCCGACCACGAGGAAACCATCTTGAAGGCCAACCTCGAGGCCGCCCACGAGGTCGCCCGCCAGCTGCGCCTGCGCGACATCGGCGGCCTGGTGGTGGTCGACTTCATCGACATGCGCCTGCGTAAGAACCAGCGCAAAGTCGAGAAAGCCCTGCGCGACGCGATGAAGACCGATCGCGCACGCCATACCATCGACCGCATCAGCCGCAACGGCCTGGTGGAGATCAACCGCCAGCGCCTCAAGCAGGCCCTGCGCCACCGCACCCACCGTGCCTGCCCCACCTGCAGCGGCGTCGGCTCCATCCCCAGCCTCGAGTTCGCCGCCGTCAGCCTGCTCGGGCGGATCGAGGCGCGGGCGGCGATCGGCAGCCTCGAAGGGGTGGTGATCGCCCTCCACCCCGAGGTCGCCGACGCGCTGCAGAACAACCACCGCCAGGAGCTCGTGGCGCTGGAGCAGGAATTCGGCCTGCGCATCGAGATCATCGCCTCCCCCAGCCTCCACCGCACCGAAGAGCGGGTCGAGTGGCGGCAGCTCGAGAGCGGCAAGAACCGCCGCCAGCGCGAGACGCAGGTCGCCGCCCTGAGCGCCACCGACCTCGCCCCGGTCAAGCGCCGGCGACGCGGCAAGGCCGCCGCCGCCGAAGCCCTCCCCGAGCCCGAGCCCGCAACCCCCGCCGAGGCGCCGGCCGGGGACGAGGAAGCCCCGTCGCGCAGCCGGCGGCGGCGCGGCGGCCGGCGGCGCAGCAGCCGCAGCAGCGAGCAGCCCAGCCC
>RFGL01000328.1 GCA_003697015.1 Acidobacteriota bacterium
ACTAGTCCTCGTCGTCGCGCTTCAGGTCCTCGCGGCGCAGGGAAGCGACGGCACCGATCAGCCCGGCCAGGCCGCCGAGCGCCACCAGGGCGACCAGCATCCCCGGGGGGAGGAAGTCGCGCGCCAGGAGGGTGGCGATCACCGTCCCCTCCACCCGCCTGAGCAGCAGGGCGTGGGCGAAGGCGAGGCCGCCGACCGCCAGCAGGCCGCCGGTCAGCCCCTGCAGCAGACCCTCGACGTAGAACGGCCCGCGGATGAAGAATTCGGTCGCCCCGACCATGCGCATGACGGCGATCTCGTCGCGGTAGAGGTAGGCGGTCAAGCGGATCACGCTGGCGATGGTGAACATCGCGGTCGCCAGCAGCACCAGGCCGAGGATCGCCCCCAGGGCGCGCAGCACGAGGACGACGGTCTCAAGCTGCGCCAGCCAGTCGCGATCGTCGTCGATCATCGCCACCGCCGGCTCGTCGCGCAGCGACTCGAGCCAGCGGCCGACGGCCGCGCTGCCGGCGTCTCGACCGTCGAGGCGGACCTCGATCGAGGGCGGCAGCGGCTCGTCGCTCCAGCCGTCGAGGAGCTCGGCCAGGCTGGGGAAGGCGGCGACGAAACGGCGGCGGGCCTCGGCGGCGGTGATCAGCTCCTGGGCCTCCACCCACGGCGCCCGCTCGAGCATCTCCCGCAGCCGCTGGCGCGCCGCCTCGTCGCTGTCGGGATCGAGGTAGATCACCAGCCGGCTCTCCGCCTGCCAGCGGGAGACCGCCCGCCCGAGGTTGCTCGTCACCAGCAGGAAGACGCCGCCGAGAAAGAGGCTGACGGTGATGGTGAGGATCGCCAGCAGGCTGATCTTCCAGCTGCGCAGGAGGTTGAGGGTCGCCTCGCGGGTGAAGTAGATCAGCGCCCGGCGCAGGGTCACGGCAGGCCCCCGCGCTCGGCGTCAGCCAGCACGCCGGAGGCGACGGCTCGCGGAGCGGCGGCTGCCCCGGCGGCTGCTCCGCCGCCCTCGCCGGCGGCGGCCGGCAGCAGTTCGCCGACCAGCTGGCGGTCGTCGACCAGTCGACCCCGCTCGAGGGTCAGCACCCGCCGGCCGACGCGCTCGATCAGCGAGCGATCGTGGGTGGCGAAGACCACCGTCGTGCCCTGCAGGTTGATCTGCAGGAAGAGGCGGAGAATGTCTTCCGACAGCTCCGGGTCGAGGTTGCCGGTGGGCTCGTCGGCGAGCAGGATCTCGGGCCGATTGACCAGCGCCCGGGCGATCGCCACCCGCTGCTTCTCGCCGCCGGACAGCTGCATCGGGAAGGCGTTCATGCGGTGCGCCAGGCCGACGCTGCGCAGGCTCTCGTAGGCCATGCGGCGCTGGCTCTTGCGGTCGGCGCCGAGGATGCGCGGCAGGTAGCTGACGTTCTCGAAAACGGTCTTGCGGCCGATCAGGCGGAAGTCCTGGAAAACGACGCCGATCGAGCGGCGCAGGTAGGGGATCTTGGCGGCCGGCAGGGAGGAGACGTTGCGTCCGTTGACCAGGATGTAGCCCGAGCTCGGGACCTCCTCGCGGTAGATCAGCTTGAGGAAGGTCGACTTGCCGGCGCCGCTGGGGCCGGTGAGGAAGACCAGCTGGCCGCGCTCGATCTTGAGGGTGACGTCGGCCAGGCCGACCTGTCCGCCGGGGTAGCGTTTGTGGACGTGCAGGAGCTCGATCACGTTGTGCTCGCGTCGGGACCCGGGTCGACGATCCGGCGGCTGCCGGCCGGACGCAGCCGGGGGCGGGTGGGGCGCGGTGGCCGGCGTCTTGGATTCTACCGCGTGCGCCGGCCGCCGGGGAGCGGCGGGCCGTGCGGCGCGGCGTAGAATCCGTGCCGTGGACGGCGGGCGCCCATCCCCGGCAACGGGCTTTCATCTGCACCGTGACCGCGCGGCGGGGGCGGAGGTGCGTTTCGCCGGCAAGGGACCGCGGCTGGCCTTGCCGGAGGCCGCCCGGCTGTTGCTGCCGGCCGGGCGGACGCCGGTCTGGTTGCGCCAAGTTCACGGGCGGACGGTGCTGGCGGCGCGCGCCGGCTGCGCCGGCGAAGGCGACGCCGTGGTGAGTCGCGACGGGCGCCACGCCCTGGTGGTGGCCACCGCCGACTGCGTGCCGGTGCTGCTCGCCGGCGACGGGGTGATCGCCGCCGCCCATGCCGGCTGGCGCGGCATCGCCGCCGGGGTGGTGGCGGCCACCGTCGCGCGCATGGCGGTACCCGGGGCGTCGATCGTCGCCTGGATCGGTCCGGCCATCGGCCCCTGCTGCTACGAGGTGGGGGAGGACGTGGCGGCGCGGGTGGTGGCGGCGAGCGCGCCGGACGTCGCCCGGCCCGGTCCCCGGGGCCGCCCCCATCTCGACCTTCCCGCCGCCGTCGCCCGGCAGCTCGCGTCCGCCGGCGTCCGCCGCGTCCGCCGCCTCGACGACTGCACCCGCTGCCGGCCGGAGCGATGGTGGAGCTACCGCCGTGAAGGCCGCGGCGCGGGGCGCAATCTGGCCCTCATCTGCCGCGCCGCCGGCGGCTCAGAGGGATAGGGCGGAGCGGCGGAAGTCGGGCTGCGGCCCGCGGAAGCCGCGCGGCCGGCGGTCGCTGGCTCG
>RFGL01000329.1 GCA_003697015.1 Acidobacteriota bacterium
GCCGCCGCCTGGCGCGGCAGCTGGCGCGTCTTCTCAGCACCTTCGCCGGCGACCCCGAGCTGCCGCTCAGCGCGCCGTCCCTGCTCGGCCGGGCTGAACGCCACCAGCTGCTCCACGAGTGGAACGACGTCGCCCGGCAGGTCCCCGGCGGACCGCCCCTGCTCCATGCCCCGGTGCTGGAGCTGGCGCGCCGTCACGGCGGCGCGATCGCCGTCGAAGGGCCCGGCGGCGAGCGCCTGAGCCGCCGCCGACTGGCCGCTGCCGGCGCCGAGCTCGCCGGCCGCCTGCGCGCCCTGGGGGTGGGGCCGGAGACGCGGGTCGGGATCCTGATGGAGCGCCGGCCGGAGCTGGTCGTCGCCATGCTGGCGGTGCTGGCGGCGGGGGGCGCCTACCTCCCCCTCGATCCGGCGGATCCCCCCGGCCGCCTCGAACGCCTGCTGCTGGACGCGGCGCCCCTCCTGGTGCTCGCCAGCGCCGAGCTGCGCCGGCGCCTGCCGCCGCAGGTGCCGGCGTGGGTCTGGGAGAGCGAGGCCCCGCCGGCCACCCCTCTGGCCCGCCGGCCGGCGGCGGAGGCGGCCCCCGAGAACGCCGCCTACGTCCTCTACACCTCCGGTTCGACCGGCGATCCCAAGGGGGTGGTGGTGAGCCACGCCGCCATCCATCACCACATGCGCTGGATGCAGGCCGCCCTGCCCCTGACGGCGGCGGATCGCCTGCTGCAGAAGACGCCGGTCGGCTTCGACGCCTCGCTGTGGGAATTCTGGGCACCGCTCTACGACGGCGCCCGGCTGGTGCTGGCGCCGGCCGGCGCGCGGCGCGATCCGGCGCGGTTGGGGGAAACGATCCGGCGGCGACGGATCACCGTCTTGCAGGTGGTGCCGTCCCTCCTCCGCCTGCTCCTCGACGGCGGCGAGCTGGGGCGCTGCCCCAGCCTGCGGCGGGTGGTCTGCGGCGGCGAGGCCTTGACCCCCGAGCTGCGCCGGCGCTTCGCCGGCAGCGGCTCTCGCGCCGAGCTGATCAATGCCTACGGCCCCACCGAGGCCACCATCCACGCCAGCGTCGCGCCGGTGACGGCGGCGGGGGCGATCACCATCGGCCGGCCGATCGCCAACGCCCGCGCCCACGTCCTCGATCCGCATCTCGCGCCGCTGCCGGCGGGGGCGGCCGGCGAGCTCTACGTCGGCGGCGCCGGCCTCGCCCGCGGCTATCTCCGGCGGCCGCGGGCGACCGCCGAGCGCTTCGTCCCCGACCCCTTCGCCGGCGAGCCCGGCGAACGCCTCTACCGCACCGGCGACCTCGTGCGCCGGCTGGCGGACGGCCGCCTGCTCTTCCTCGGCCGCCGCGACCATCAGGTCAAGATCCGCGGCCACCGCCTGGAACTGGGGGAGATCGAGGCCCTGCTGCGCCGCCATCCGGCGGTGGCGGAGGCGGCGGTGGTGCTGCGCGACGGAGACGGCGGGCCGCGGCTGGTGGCCTTCCTCGAACGCGCCGGAGGCGACCGGGCGCTGGCGGCGCAGGCCGAGCGCCGTCAGGTCGACGGCTGGCGCAGCCTCTACCAGGAGCTCTACCGCCGCTCGCCGCCGCCCGCCGACCCCACCTTCGACCTCACCGGCTGGATCTCGAGCGAGACCGGCCGGCCGATCCCGGCCCCGGAGATGGGGGAATGGCTCGAGCAGACGGTCGCCCGGGTGCTCGATCTCGGCCGCGGCGGCGCGCCCCCCGAACGGGTGCTGGAGATCGGCTGCGGCACCGGAATGGTGCTCTTCCGCGTCGCTCCCCACTGCCGGCGCTACGTCGCCACCGACTTCTCGCCGGCGGTCCTGGACGCCGTCCGCTCGGGCCTCGCCGCGCACCGGCCGCCCCTCTCCCAGGTGCGCCTCCTGGAGCGCGAGGCCAACGACCAGAGCGGCCTCGAGGCCGGCGCCTTCGACGCCGTGGTGCTGAGCTCGGTGGTGCAGTACTTCCCCGACGTCGACTATCTCCTGGAGGTGCTCCGCGGCGCCGCCCGGCGGCTGGCGCCGGGGGGAGCGATCTTCGCCGGCGACGTCCGCAGCCTGCCCTTGCAGGAGGCCTGGTGTGCCGCCGTCGAGCTGGCGCGGGCCTCCCCCGGCACCACCGTCGAGGAGCTGCGCCGGGGCCTCGAACGGCGGCGGCGGGAGGAGGAGGAGCTGCTCCTCGAGCCGGCCTTCTTCCGCGCCCTGGTGGGGGAGCTCGAGGGTCTCGAGCGGGTCGAGGTGCTGCCCAAGGGCGGCCGCGCGCGGCACGAGATGAACCGCTTCCGCTACGACGTCGTCCTGCGTTTCGCCCCCGCCGCCGGCGACGACCTCGAGGCCTGGGCGCGACGCTGGCCGCGATGGCCCGCCGCCGGCCTCGAGCCCGAAGACCTGGGCCGCCGGCTGCAGTGCGGGGAAGAGCCGCTCATCGGCCTGCGCGCCGTGCCCGACCGCCGCCTGAGCCGCGACCGGCGTCTTCTCTCGCTCCTCGCCGCGGCGCCGGCCGGCCGCACCGCCGCCGCCCTGCGCCGCGATCTCGAGCGCAGCCCGGAGCACTGCCTCGAGCCCGAGGACCTGCGCCGGCTGGCCCGCGGCACCGCCTACGAGGTCGTCTTCCGCCTCTTCGCCGACAGTCCCCCCGGCACCTTCGACGCCGTCTTCGTCCACCGCCGCCGGGCCGCCCGGCCACCGGCCGCCGCCCCGCACCGGACGCCGCCGCGGCC
>RFGL01000330.1 GCA_003697015.1 Acidobacteriota bacterium
CGCGATGTCGGCTTCATTGACGAACCACCCCCGTTCGACCAGAAGTTCCACCTGTCTGGCAAGGCTATCGGGCAGCTCGACCTCGATCCTCTTCATCGCACAGTCTCCAGCAGATCCACGTCCAGGCAGCGAGCATACCATCCAGGACCACCCTCTACGTCGTGCCCGCCATGTACGCCTTCCTCGCCGCCCGCCAGCGCCCGGCCACCGACCTCGCCCTCGGCCAGGCGGTCGAGCCCTCCCTGCGGCCGGAAACCGCCTGACCTATCGACCGCGCGGCTTGTAGAATGGCGGACGATGGCTACGCCGAGGGACGCCTTCCACGTCTGGATCCCGATCGACGTCCGCTGGGGCGACATGGACGCCTTCGGCCACGTCAACAACGCCAAGTACTTCACCTACTGCGAGTCGGCCCGCATCCGCTACTTCGAGGAGGTCGGCATCCGCGGCGACGGCCCCCGGGGCGGCCTCGGTCCGGCGGTGGTGCAGGCGAGCTGCAACTTCCGCCGCCAGGTGCACTACCCCGCCGCCCTCGAGGTCGGCGTCCGCACCTCCAAGATCGGCCGCAGCAGCTTCACCCTCGACTACGCGATCTACCGCCGCGACGACGGCGAGCTGGTCGCCGACGGCAGCTCGGTGGTGGTGTGGGTCGACTACGGCGCCGGCGTCTCCCGCCCCCTGCCCGACGACCTCACCGCCCGCATCCGCGCCCTCGACCCGCTCCCGGCTTGACCCGGGGTCCGATCTGTGATAGATGAATAGCTATATAACGATTCTGGGGCAAGGCCTTGATCCCATGCGACGCCGACGACGATCCGACCGGGGAACGACGACGCGCTGCGGCCGGCTGGCGCCGGCGGCGATGGCGCTCTGCCTGGTCGCGGCAGCCGCCGGCGCCGACTGCCCGGATGCCGACGGCGACGGCCTGCCGGGCTCGATCGACGGCAACGTCGCGGTCAACGAGGCGGCCGCCCTGGACGGCGAATGCGGCCTCGAGATCCTGATCGACGACGACGCCGGCCGGCGCCGGGGAATCCTGATCGACGACACCCCCGAGGCCGAGACGCTCTACCGCGCCACCTTCCTCTTCAACCCCAACGCCGTCCGCATGGCCGTCGGTTCCGGGCTCGCCATCTTCGAGTGCGTCAGCCCGGATCCGCGCCGCCCGGGGTCCAAGATCGCCGCCTGCCGGCTGACCCTGCGGCGCCTGGCGGACGGCTTCTACCTCCAGGCCAGCGCGCGCCACAACTCCGGTCGCCAGCTCTCCGCCCCGGCGCTCTTCCTCGGCCCGCCGCAGAGCCGCGACACCTTCGCCGTCGAGTGCCAGTGGCAGGCCGCCAGCGGCGCGACCGCCGGCAGCTTCCGGCTGCGCGTCGGCGGCGGGCCGTGGGCGACGATCGACGGCCTGGCCAACGACCTCCACCGCATCGAGGAGATCCGCTTCGGCGTCCTCTTCGGCGTTCGGCCGGGCACCGCCGGCTCCCTCTACTTCGACGAGCTCGCCTCCTTCCGCACCCCCGCCGCCGAGCCCTGATCGCGCCCGCCGGCGGCGTCCGGCGCGGGCTTTCGCGCCACGGCGATCAACCCCAGGCCGCGCCACGGCAGAAAGCGATCCAGGCGCCGCAGGAGGGGCACCAGGAGGTCGAAGATCTTGAGCTGAAGGCGGCTGAACCGCCGCCGCTTGAGCACCTTGCCGTTCCACCACCAGCCGAGCACCGAGGCGCGGTTGAAGTGTTCCACCCTTTCGACCTCAAAGCCCACCGCCGCCAGCTCCTCCTCCAACATCGAACGGCTGTAGCGACAGCGATGCTCCAAGACCTCGTCGAGGGTCGAAAAGAGGCCCTGCCCCTGGGGCACGTAGAGCACCAGCCGGCCGCCCGGGGCCAGGGCGCCCCAGACGTTGCGGAGCGCCGCCAGCGGATCCTTGACGTGCTCGAGCACGTTCAGGCAGACGACGGTATCGAAGCCTTCCCGCCAGGGAGCGAAGGTGCTCGCGTCCTCGAGGTCGACCCGGGCGACCTCGAGGTAGGGCTTGCCGATGGCGACGTGGCGCAGGTACTCCAGGTAGTGGGGATTGACGTCGCTGGCCAGGTACCGATCCCGCGGCACCAGGTGGAGGGTGACGTTGCCGATGCCGGCGCCGACCTCCATCACCCGGCTGCCGACGAAGGGCCGGATGCGGTCCGCCATCCAGCCGTTGAAACGCCGCACCCGTTCGAGGTTCTGCAGGATGTTCGAGCCGTATTGATCCTCGACGTAGACGTCGTCCACCAACCAGAAGCGGACGATCGCCACCAACGCCTTGAAGGCGTCCTTGAGGCCGATTTTCTTGCCTTCCCGGTAGGTCCTGCCGAGGTAGCTGATCGGCACCTCGAAGATCCGGCAGTTGCGTTTCGCGATCTTCGCCGTCAGCTCCACCTCCATGGCGAAGTCGTTCGAACGGATGGGGATCGACTTGAGAAGCGGCGCCTGGAACAGCTTGTAACAGGTTTCGACGTCGGTCAGATTGAGGTCGGTGAAAAGGTTGCTCAAAAAGGTGATCAGACGGTTGCCGATGGTATGCCGGTAGTAGAGCACCCGGCGGCGCTCACGGGGGAGAAAGCGGGAGCCGTAGACCACGTTGGCGCCGTCCTCGAGGATCGGCTTGACCAGGGCGGCGTAATCCCGCGGGTCGTACTCGAGGTCGGCGTCCTGAAAGATGATCAGATCCCCCGTCGCGGCGGCGATCCCGGTGCGGATCGCCGCCCCCTTGCCGCGGTTGGCGGGGTGACGCAACAGCCGGATGCGCTGCGGGTGTTCGGCGGCGATCCGCTCCAAGACCTCGCGGCTGCCGTCGGTCGAGCAGTCGTCGACCACCACGATCTCCAGCGCCTCGATGCCGGGCACCGACACCGCCAGCACCCGGCGCAGGAGCTCTGCGACCAGATAGCGCTCGTTGTAGACCGGGACGATGACGCTCAGCGTCAGGGCCTCGTCGCGCTGCGTCATCGTTCGGTCCGGAGGGTCTCGGTCCACAGCCGCATCAGCGCGCCGGCGACGAGCGGCAAGGCGTGACGCCGGCGCAGGATCTCGCGGCCCTCTCTCACCAGCGCGCCGGCGAGGGCGGGCTCGCGCCGCAGCCGCTCCAGGGCGCGGGCGAGCTGTTCGGCGGTGGCGGCCAGGAGCAGCTGGCGGCCGTCCTCGGCGTCGAGGCCGCGGGCGGCTTCGGGGGTGGCGACCACCGGCACCCCGCGGGCCCAGGCTTCGAGGATCTTCATCCGCACCCCGGAAGCGACGCGCAAGGGTACCACGAGCACCGAGCCCGGAGCGAAGGCCTGGCGGCTGTCGGCCGGCGGCGGGTGGACGACGATCGAGGCGTCTCCGGCCGGCACGGCGGCGCCCAGGTCGGAGCCGAAGACGTGCAGCCGGGCCGCCGGCAGGACGGTGCGCACCCGCGGCCAGGCCGCCGCCAGCCAGCGCAGGCCGTCGCGGTTGGGCGGCCAGCCGGCGCTGCCGAGCACCACCACCGGCGGCTCCCCCGGCAGGCTGCGGCCGGCGTCGGGGAGACGGTCGGGGAACGGCGCCGGCACCACCCGCACCCGGTCCGGCCGGCCGGCCAGCGCCGCCAACCGCCGGGCGTCCTCGGCGGTGAGGGCGACGGTCGCCGCCGTACGCCGTACCGCCCGCCCCTCCCAGCGCGCCAG
>RFGL01000331.1 GCA_003697015.1 Acidobacteriota bacterium
GGCCGCGGCGCGGCGACCGGAGGCGGCGGGGCGGGCATTGCCTGCGCCGCGTCGGCGGCGACGGCGGGCGCCGGGGCGTCGCCCGCGGCGATGCCGTAGCCCATGCGCACGAACTCGCGGGCGACTGGATCCGCCGGCCGCTCGAAGATCTGCGGTGCCGCGCCGGTCTCGACCAGCCGCGCTCCGTCCTCCCCGCGCAGCAGGAAGCCGGCGGCGGCGGCGAGGCGCACCGCCAGCCCCACCTTGTGGGTGACGAGGACGATCAGCTGCTCCGCCGCCAGGTCGCGGATCACCGCCTCGACGCGCTCCGCCATCAGCGGATCGAGGGCCGAGATCGGCTCGTCCATCAGCAGTACCTCGGGCTCGAGGGCGATGGCGCGGGCGATCGCCAGGCGCTGCGCCTGCCCCCCCGAGAGCTTCCACGCCGCCCGTTCGAGGCTCGTCAGCTCCCCCGCCAGGCCGACCCGCTCGAGGGCCGCCTCCGCCCGGCGGCGGATCTCCGCCCGCGACAGCCGGGTGGTGTGGCGCAGGGCGAGCTCGACGTTGTGGCGCACCGAGCCGGCGAGCATCCACGGCCGCTGCTGGACGAAGCCGATGCGCCGCGCCAGCTCCTGCTGGCGCAGCCCGGGGTCGAAGATGCTGTCGCCGTTGAGCCGTACGTCCCCCGTCCGCCGCCAGCCGCCGCGGCCGTCCTCGATCAGCCGCTGGGTGGCGCGCAGCAGGGAGCTCTTGCCGACGCCGGACGGCCCGAGCAGGGCGAACACCCCCGGCCCCGCCATCGCCAGCTCGATGCGGTCGAGGATCGGCGTGGCGCCGCAGCGCAGGGTCATCTGGCGATATTCGAGGGTGCTCATCGGGCCAGGCTCTCCTCGCGGCCGGCGGCGGCGATGCCGATCTGGATCAGGAGCGTGACGACGAAGAGTATGGTAGCAGCCGAGTACGCCGCTTGCTGGCCGCCGGGAACGGTGGCCAGCAGATTGAAGACGAAGACCGCCAGGGTGGCGGCGGAGTCGAAGAGCGACGACGGCACTTCGGCGACCAGGCCGGCGGTGAAAAAGAGCGCCGCCGCGTCGCCGAAGCCGCGCCCCACCGCCAGCGCCACCGACGCCACCAGCGCCGGCCGCGCCGCCGGCACCACCTGGGTCCAGGCGGTGACGAAGGGGCTCAAGCCGAGGCTGGCGCACTGCTCGCGCAGCGCCGGGTCGACCGCCTGGAGGCCGGCGATGAAGCCGGTGGCGAGGATCGGCGCCAGCAGACAGGCGAGGGTGACGGCGCCGGTCAGCACCGAGAAGCCGAAGCCGAGCACGCCGCCGAAGAGGACGCCGCCGAACAGTCCCCAGACGATGCGCGGCACCCCCACCCCGACGTCGAGCAGGGCGTCGAGCAGGCGCCGCGCCCAAGGGCGGGCGAGGCGTTCGCTGTAGAGCACCGCCGCGGGCAGGCTGACCAGGGTCGCCAGGGCCACCGCCAGGCCGACGATCAGGGCGGTATTGAGGAGCAGCGGACCGATGCCGCCGGCCCGCCCCAGATCCCGCGGTGGGTCGATCAGGTAGCCCGGATAGAAGCCCGCTGCGCCGCGGACCGCCAGGTCGACGCCCATCCACAGCACCAGGGCGACGAGGACGAACGCCGCCAGGGCGCCGAGGCGGCGGATCACGAGCGACCCCTGCGCTGCAGCGAGCGGCCGGCGAGGCTGACGGCGGCGATCAGCGCCATCACCACCGCCGCCGCCAGGTAGAGGGCGCTGCGGTGGACGCCGGTGGCGCCGTCGAATTCGACGATCAGGGTGGTGGTCAAGGTGGCGACCGGCCCCAGCAGGGAGGGCAGGTTGCCGACGTTGCCCGCCACCATGCTCACCGCCACCGCCTCGCCCAGGCCGCGGGTGGCGGCGAGGGTGGCGGCGCCGAGGATGCCCCAGCGGGCGTGGCGGACCACCAGAGCGGCGGCGACGTCTTCCCCCAGCCCGAGGGCGCGCGCCGCCTCCACCAGACTGGCGGGCACCTGGCGCAGGGCGGCGCCGGCCAGCAGGGTGAAGGTGGGGGTGATCATCAGCGCCAGTACCAGCACGGCGGCGGCCAGGGAGTTGCCGGTCGCCGGCACGATCCAGGTCATGCCCCAGAGGCCGATGACCACCGACGGCATGCCGCCGAGGAGCGCCACCGCCGCATCCGCCGCGGCCCGGGTGCGCGGCCCGGCGTAGAGCGCCAGGTAGAGGGCGGCGGCGAGCCCCAGGGGCACCGCCAGGAGGAGGGCGAGGACGGTGCTGGTGGCGGTGCCCAGGATCAGCGGCAGCAGGCCGAAACGGCCGGCGAGGGGCGACCAGGTGGCCGACGCCAGCTCGGCGATCGGAACCTGCCGCAAGGCCGTCAGCGCGCTGGCCAGCATGAAGCCGCCGAGCGCGACGACGGCGATCGGCGGCAGCAGGCCGAGGGCCGCGGTCAGCCCCCAGCCCAGCCGCGCGTCAGCCGAGCGGAACATAGCGTCCCCGCTCGATGATCCGCGCCCCCTCGGCGCTGCGCAGGAAGTCGAGCAACGCCCGGCTGGCTCCCTGCGGCTCGTCGCGGGCGATGAGGTAGAGGGTGCGCGCCATCGGGTAGCTCTTGTCGGCCACCGCCTCCAGGGTGGGCTCGACGCCGTCGAGCGGCACCAGGCGCAGGGGCATGCCCTCCTCGATGGCGTGCAGCACCTCCCCCAGGCTGACGTAGCCGATGGCGTTCTCGGTGTTGGCCACCACCCGGATCACCTGGGCGTTGTCGCCCCCCACCACGTCGGCTTGAAGCTCCGTGCGCCCGAGGCCGGTGTGGTGGAGGAAGGTCTCCAGGGTGGCGTGACCCGCCGCCTTGGTCACCACCACGATCGGCGCATCGGCGCCCCCGAGCTCGGCCCAGGAGGTGACCTCCTTGGCGTAGATCCGCCGCAGGTCCTCGGTGCTCACCCCGGCGAGTGGATTCGACGCGTGCACCACCACCCCGACCCCGTCGTAGGCGATCGGAAAGGTGAGGATCTGCGACGCCTCCGCCGGCGTCGGATCGCGCGCCATCGCCCCCAGGTCGTTGCGCCCGGCGACCGTGTCTTCGAAACCGCGGGTGCTGCCCCCGGCCTGCGCCTCGACCAGGATGCCCTGCCGGCGCAGCTCCTCCCCCGCCATCACCACGATCGGGTAGACCGTGCTCGCCCCGCTCACCCGCACC
>RFGL01000332.1 GCA_003697015.1 Acidobacteriota bacterium
CCGCCGCTCCGCCGCCGCCCGCGGCGGCGGAGCGCCCAGCCCCACCGCCGTCCACCACCGCCCCGCCGCCGGCCGCTGCCGCCGGGCGCGTGAAAGGCGAGCCGGTGACCGACGATCCGCTCGAAGCGGCGGACATGGCGTTGGGAGATCTCGCCGAGCTCATGCTCTTCGATCTCCAGTGGGAGATCCGCCTGGACGAGAACAATGCCCTGGAGGTGGAGCTCGGCGGCGAGGACGCCGAGCGGCTGGTGGCGGAAGACGGCAAGCTGTTGCGCTCGATGGAGCATCTTCTGCCGCGGCTGCTGCGAGCCAAGCTCGGCCATAGCCTGCCCTGCAGCCTCGACTGCAACGGCTTCCGCGAGCTCCATGAATCCAGTCTCGAGGCGTTTGCCAAACGGGTGGCGGAGGAAGTGCGCAAGACCCAACGCTCCCGTCTTCTCGACCCGATGACGCCGGCCGATCGCCGCACCGTGCACGTGACCCTGGCCAACGACCCGACGGTGGAAACGCGGAGCGAGGGGAGTGGCTTCACCAAGCGGGTCCGGGTTTCACCGGCCTGAGCGGGCGACCGGTCCCTGCACGAGGGCGGATTGCCAGCGGCAGCGGTAGGGTTCCACGTGAAACGCTACACTGGGCGGCGCTCATTCAGCCAGCGGGCCGATGCCAGCCACGGCTGGCGGTGAGGGGGAGGCCCCAGGGAGGTCTGGATTGCGTTCCACGTGAAACCATGGCAAGCGAGCTTCCTGCATACCCCTTCGACACCTTCACCTGCCATCTCCGCGAGATGTCGGCAGTGCCCTTGAGCGACGCGACCCTCGCCGCTCTCTACGCCCACTATCAGGAGCTGCGGCGCTGGAATCGGCGCCTTTCCCTGATCGGCCCCGGAACCGCCGGCGAAGTCCTGAGCCGGCACTACGGCGAGTCTCTCGCTGCCCTGCCGTGGCTGAGGCCGGAGGACCAAGTGCTGGTCGACGTCGGCTCCGGGGCCGGTTTCCCCGGCTTCGTCCTGGCGGCGGCGCGACCGGGCCTCGAGGTCTATCTGGTCGAGTCGCGGGAGCGCAAGTGGAGCTTTCTCAAGAGCGCCGTGCGCCGCGCCGAAGCGGCGCAGGCGGAGCAGGGCGCTGCGTCGTCTGCGTTGTCCTGCCGGTGCATCAATGCTAGGATCGAACGATCGCTGCCGCCCGCACTGCCGGCCGGAATCGACATCGTCACCAGCCGTGCGGCGGGACTCTCCCCGGACGTGCTCGGGACCTTCGTCGAGCACAGCCCGCAGGTGCGCTTCTTCCTCTGGCAGGGCGCCCGGCGGTGGCTGCCGTTCGGATTCGAGGTCCTGAAGCTCCACAAGCTCTCCTACAGTCAACAACGCTGGCTGGTGGAGATCGGTCCCGAAGCGGCGGCGTGACGCGCGGCCAGATCGGCGCGTCAAGAACGATCCACGGATGACCCATGGAGCCGTCGACCGATCCCCGCACCGATCCGCCCGCCTCGTGCCGCCGGCCCGAGCTCGGGGGTAGCCGCGCCCGGAACGCGGTGGTGGTGGCGGTCGCCAACCAGAAGGGTGGCGTCGGCAAGACCACCACCGCGATCAACCTCGGCGCCGCCTTGGGTGCCTTTGAGAAGCGGGTGTTGATCGTCGACTGCGACCCGCAGGGCAACGCCACCCGCGGCCTGGGAGCCGAGGCCGAGCCGCCTCACCTCTACCACGTCCTGGCGGGCCAGAAGGGGGCCCGGGAGGCGGTCCAGCAGACCGGCTTCGCCGGCTTGAGTCTGTTGCCGGCGAATCACGAGCTGGTCGGCGTCGAGGTCGAATTCGTCGGCACCGACGCCTGGGAGCTGCGCCTGCGCCGGGCGATCGCCGATCTGCTGCCGGACTACGACTACGTCTTCCTCGACTGCCCTCCCTCCCTCGGCCACCTGACGGTCAGCGCCCTGTCGGCGGCCGATCAGGTGCTGGTTCCGCTGCAGAGCGAATATTTCGCCCTCGAAGGCATCAGCGCCCTGGTCGCCACCGTGCGGCGGGTCCAGGCTCGGGTCAACCCGCGACTCGCCATCGGCGGGGTGGTGATCACCATGTACGACGATCGCACCCTGCTGTCCCGCGACGTCGCCGAGGAGGCACGCCGCCACTTCGGCGACGTGGTCTTCAAGGCCGTGGTGCCGCGCAACGTCCGCCTGGCCGAAGCACCGAGCCACGGCCGGCCGATCCTGCACTACGACGTCAAGAGCCGCGGCGCCCTGGCCTACCTGGCGGTGGCTCGCGAGCTCATGGGACGGCTGTCATGAGCAGCCGCCGGCGCGGCCTGGGTCGTGGTCTCGACGCCCTGCTCGGCGGCGAGCCGCTGGTGCCGGCGCCGGCGGTGGTCGCCGCCGGCGGGTTGACCACCTTGCCGGTCGAAAGCCTGGAGCCCAACCGCTTCCAGCCGCGCAACCGTTTCGACGAGAGCAGCCTCGAGGAGCTGGCGGCTTCGATCCGCAGCCAGGGGGTGGTGCAGCCCCTGGTGGTCACCGACCGCGGCGACGGACGCTACACCATCATCGCCGGCGAACGGCGCTGGCGGGCGGCGCGACGGGCGGGGCTCGCCGAGGTGCCGGTGGTGGTGCGGGAGGTGGCGGACGACCAGCAGCTGCTCGAGCTGGCGCTGGTCGAGAACCTCCAGCGCGCCGATCTCAACGCGATCGAGGAGGCCGAGGCCTACCGCATGCTCGCCCAGCGCTTCGGTCTGTCGCAGGAGCAGATCGGCGAGCGGGTCGGCAAGAGCCGTCCGGCGATCACCAACGCCCTGCGCCTGTTGCGTCTTCCCGCCCCGGTGCAGGATCTGCTGCGCGACGGCCGGCTGACCCCCGGGCAGGCGCGGCCGCTGCTCGCCCTGCCCGACGAGACGCGGCAGATCGAGCTCGCCGAGGAGGCGGTGGAGAAGGGGCTGACCGCACGCCAGCTGGAGCGGGTCGCCGCCGACAGCCGCCCGGCCGCCGAGCGGCCGAAGGGCAAGACGAAGCCCGAGCTCGACGTCCACACCCGGGCGGCGCAGGATAAGCTCACCCGCGCCCTTCAGACCCGCGTCGACATCGTGCGGCGCCGTCGCGGGGGACTGGTGCGCATCCACTTTCACTCCGAGGAGGAGCTGATCCGGCTCTTCGATCACCTGACGCAGGGAAAAGGGGACGAGTGACATGATTCGCAGAGGATCTGCGTCGGCGCAGGGTGACTTGAACGGTTTCCTCGATGCCGGCAGCGAAATGAACGGCGAGCTGCGGTTCGAGGACACCTTCCGCATCGACGGCCGCTTCAGCGGCAGCATCCAGGCCACCGGCGGCGACCTGATCGTCGGCGAGCGCGGCGTCGTCGAGGCCGACGTCTGCGCCCGCCGGGTCTTCATCTCCGGCACGGTGCGGGGTACGGTCAAGGCGCTGGAGCAGCTGGAGATCACTTCTATCGGTAAAGTCTATGCTGACCTCAAGACCCCATCGCTGGCGGTCGAAGACGGCGCCTTCTTCGAGGGCCGCTGCTCGATGGAAGGCCCCGGGCGCGCCGGCGAGCCGGCGGTGAGCAGCGACAAGGTGCGCCACATGCCCCTGGCCACCGAGCGGGGTTGAGCGCCGTCAGGGCGGGCTCAGGGTCTCGTAGGACGGCACGAACGTCAGGGGGTGGCGGGCGAGGAAGGTGGTGTCGAACGCACGGGTGAGCACCGTGCCGTCGAGATCCTCGCCGACCGGGAAGCCGAGACCGTAGAGCAGGGTCGGCACCACGTCCACCAGGTCGACGTCGCTGAGCCGGGTGCCCGGGCGGATGGCGTCGTCGCCGAGGAGCATGAAGACCCCCGGCGGCGGGCGCTGGAGGAGGGCGTCGGAGATCGGGCCCCGGGTCAGGGCGCGCAAGGCCTTGCGCCAGGTGCGACGGTCGTCGCTGCCCTCGGCCGACACCACCGCCAGCAGGCGCGGCGGCGGCGTCGCCTCCCACAGGCGGGCGAGGAAGTCGTCGAGTACGCCGTAGTAGGCGGCGAGGAGCTGGGTCTGTTCGACCACCTCGGGATCGAGCACGCCGTCCACGTGGTGGGCGGCATGGGCGGCGAAGAAGCGATCGGAGACCGGGCCCAAGCCGGGAAGCTGCAGGAAGAGCGCCTCGACCGGAGGGCCCTGGCGGAGGAGGAATTCACTGAGGGATCCGCGCCACGCGTCCTGCACCAGACTGTCGAGGATCACCGCCGGCGGCCGGCTGCCGAAGGGGGCGACGAGACCGGGATCGAGCTCTTCCGGCTGCGGCCGGAAGAGGAGTGCCCGTTCGCCGAGGTCGGCCGGCGAGCGCTCGATCGGATCGGCGGCGCCGCGGAAGAAGCGCTCCGACAGCAGCACCGCGAGGTCGGCCTTGGGCGGTGCGGCCAGCGGCCAGCCGATCACCGCCGCCGGCATGCCGAGCCGCGCCAGGATCTCCCACAGCCTGAGGACCCGGACCGCGCGCGCGTCGAGGCGTCGCGCCAGGGGCCAGGTGCCCCAGCGGTCGAAGGCCACCGCCATCGGCAGCAGGCTGAGGCTCTGATCTTCGCCGGCGAAGGGGGCGGCAAAGAGCGCCTCGCCGACGACGCCGTGCTTGTAGGGGTAGCTGCCGGTCGCCAGGGTGGTCCAGAGGGGCGTCCGCACCGCCGGCTTGATCGATTCCATATTGCCGAACGCCCCCTCTTGCTGCAGACGCGCGAAGAAGGGCAGCTCGCCCATTTCGGCCAGGGGCAGGATGGCGTCGAGGGTGGCGGCGTCGAGGCCGACGACCACCAGGTGCGGCCGCAGGCTGCCCTCGACCGTGGTCGCCCGCGGCGTGGGGCGCGGCGCGGGCTTGAACGCCTCCCGCCGCTCCAGCGCCAGATACACCGAGAGCACGGCCATCAGGGCGATGAGGAGCTTGCTGCCCGCGCCGTACCGCCGGCTGCGAAGCTGGTGCAGGAGGACGGTGTAGAAAGTGATCACCGCGCTGGCGCTGAGGAAGCTGGCGAGTTTCAGCAGCCGGCGGTTGATGCCGCCGGGAAGGAAGTAAGAGTAGGTCGAGGCGTGGGCCCAGGCGGAGAGGGCGGCGACGGCGAGGACCAGGGTCAGGCTCCAGGGCAGGATCGCCCGCGCCCGCCGGCGCCGGCCCCAGGTGAAGGGCAGGTGGAGCACCAGACTGACCAGGCCGAGCAGCACGCCGTAGAGCAGCACCGCCCGCGCCACCGGGGCGGGGGAGAAGGGGAGGTGGGGGTTGAGGAAGAAGAGCAGGCCGGCGATCTGGGTGCCGGCCAGCGCTCCCGGCAGGAAGCCTGCCGCGACGATCTCCAGGTCGACCCACCGCCGGCGGGGGTCGGCGCCGGCCGGGATGGCGGCGGAGTCGTCAGATGAGGAAGATGTCCCGATCAACGTGGATCTTCACGTTCCAGTCGTAATCCATAATGAAGAAGTCAAGAACCACCGTGAACTCGACGTCCATGACGACCCGATTGGGCCATTTCTGGACCTTGACGTTCTCCCGGGTGACGGGCAGGTTGCGCTCCGCTGCCTTGTCGAGGATGTACTTGACGTAGTCGCGCTCGGTGCCGCGGGGCATGAGCTGAGCGGCCTCGCGCATCTTGTCCTTGAGCTCCATGGTGGCGATCTTGATCGGGATCACTTTGACCGCCACCATGATGCCGATCACCAGGGCCAGGGACCAGAGAATGCAGCCGGCCCGGCTTTCACCTTTCTGGCTTCTGAGTCGTTGCCACATCGTGCCCACTCCTCTCCGTGTGTCTCGTACTGCGCTCAGCGGACCAGCAGAAGACAGCGATCCCAGCGGGTGCCCTTCAGGGCGCTGGCGAGCTTGCTCGGGCGCCAGCCGATCTTATCCCGAGACGCCGCCGGCATCCGCGACCAGTAGATCAGGAAGGCGCGGCCTTTGACGTTGGCCGCCGGTACCGGGCCCCAGAAGCGGGAATCGTTCGACTCGTCGCGATTGTCGCCGAGGACGAAGTAGTGTGCTGGCGGCACGGTGTAGGGGCCGAAGTTGTCGCGATGGCGGTAGCGCTCGTCGAGAAAGGGAGAGCTGGCGTAGACCTGGGGATCGGCGTGGCGGACGTAGGCGCTCTCGTCGACGCGCCGGCCGTTGAGCCACAGCACCTTGTCGACGATCTCGACCGTGTCGCCCGGGACGGCGACGCAGCGCTTGACGAAGTCCTGCCGCGGCCGGAAGGGGTGGCGGAAGACCACCACGTCGCTGCGGCGGACGGGGCGCATCGGCAGCAGCCGCACCGTGCCGCCGCCGCCGCGCTGGTGGGCGTAGATCATCTTGTTGACCAGGATGTGGTCGCCGGCGAGCAGGCTGGGTTCCATCGACGGCGTCGGCACGCTGAAGGCCTGGAGCAGGAAGGCGCGGGCGAAGGAGGCGAAGATCACCGCTACCAGCAGGGCCTCGGCGTACTCGCGCAGGATCCCCCTCCGCCCTGCGGTCCTCTCCCCACCGCCGGCCGCAGCAGCCTCCACCGCCGGCTCGGGCCGTCCGTCCATCAGCAGCGGAGCGGTCTCGCCCAATCGCCCATCAGCGGACGAGGTGGAAGGTGCGCGACCAGCGCGTCTTGGTCACGAATCCGGTCGCGGTGCGGCCGATCTGCACCAGCTTGCTGCGCCAACCATGCCAGGCTCCGTCCGGGGTCTGGCCGCCGTAGGACCAGTAGATGAGGAGCGCCCGCCCCTTGATCAGGTGACGGGGGACGGCACCCCAATAGCGCGAGTCGTAGGAGTGGTCGCGGTTGTCGCCGAGAAAGAAGTAATGATCCTCCGGCACGGTGAAGGGGCCGAAGTTGTCGCGCAGCCGCACCTGGGGACTGAACGCCGGACGGTCGGGGAAGGTCCGCGGGTCGCGGTGGGCGGCGTAGCTCGAATCGTCGACCTGCCGGCCGTTGACGAAGAGGACTTTGTCGACGATGCGGATGGTGTCGCCGGGCAGGCCGACGCACCGCTTGACCAGGTCCTGCTGCGGCGTCTTCGGCGAGCGGAAGATCACCACGTCGCCCCGTTGAACGTCGCGCAGCGGCAGCAGCCGGCGCTCGAGCGCGGTCCTGGCGGGGCCGTAGATGAAGCGGTTGACGAAGAGGTGATCCCCCACCAGCAGGGTGTCCTCCATCGAGCCGCTCGGGATGTAGAAGGTCTTGATCAGGAAGTTGTTGGTGAAGCCGAGGAAGATGGCGGCGATGAGCAAGGCCTCGAAGTACTCGCGGCCGACCGCGCGCGGCGGAGCGGCGGCCGTGTTCTCCGGCTTGGACGCGGCGGCGGCTTTGACGGGGGCGGACATGAGCGTACTCTAGCGGAGTGCCGGGCGCGGATCCAGAACCCGCGCGCGGATCCAGAACCCGCGCGTTGACCGCCGGGCTTCACTGGAGTAAGGTCCGGATCCATGGGTGCGATCGTGGTGGTGACCACCGTCGGCGACGAGGAGGAGGCCAACCTGCTGGCGCGGGAGCTCGTCGGACGCCGCCACGCCGCCTGCGTCAACATGATCTCCAGCGTCAAGTCGGTCTACCGCTGGCGCAGCAAGATCTGCCGCGACAGCGAGTACCTGCTGGTGATCAAGACCATGGCCGACGAGTATCCGGCCGTCGCCCGCACCATCCACGAGCTGCACAGCTACGAAGTGCCCGAGATCCTCGCCTTCGACGTCAGCCAGGGCGAGCCCCGTTTCCTCGACTGGGTCGCCGCCAGCCTCGACAAGGACGCCGCCTTCGACGAGGAGGAGGATCTCTCCGATCTCGAAGGGATCTGACCGAGCTACGCCGCGGACGCCCGCTCCAGGGCCTGCTCGACGTCCGCTTCCAGGTCTTCGTAACACTCCAGACCGACCGACAGGCGGATCAGGCTGTCGCTGATGCCCAACTCCCGGCGCATCGCCGCCGGCACCGAGGCATGGGTCATGCTCGCCGGCAAGCAGGCGAGGCTCTCGACGCCGCCCAGGCTCTCCGCCAGGGTGAAGACCTCCAGCGCTTCGAGAAAGCGCCGCGCCGCCTCCCTCGAGCCGAGATCGAAGGAAATCATGGCGCCGAAGGCGCCGCCCGCCTGCCGGCGCTGGATCGCGTGGCCGGGGTGGCCGTCGAGGCCGGGGTAGAGCAGGCGGTCGATCGACGATCCCTCTTCCATCCGGCGCGCCAGGTAGGCGGCGAGCCGCTGGCCGTTGTCCTCGTGTTGCTCCATGCGCACCGCCAGGGTGCGCAGGCCGCGGAGCACCAGGAAGCATTCGAAGGGGGCCAGGACGCCGCCGGCCGACTTCTGCATGAAGGCGAGGTGGGCGGCGAGATCGCCGTCGTAGAGCCCGGGCAAGGCGGCGAGGATCGCCGGATCGATCGACCCGGCGGTGATCGCCACGCCGCCGAGGGAGTCGCTGTGGCCGTTGAGGAACTTGGTCGTCGAATGCACTACCGCGTCGGCCCCGAGCTCGAGGGGACGCTGGAAGTAGGGGGTCATGAAGGTGTTGTCGACCACCAGGAGGGCGCGCGCGCGGTGGGCGATCTCGGCGACGGCGGCGAGGTCGGTGATCTCCATCAGCGGGTTCGACGGGGTCTCGACGTAGACCATGCGCACCCGCTCGCCCGCCGCCACCGCCGCCTCGACCTCCTCGACGCGGCTGGTGTCGACCCAGCGGATGCCGACGCCGAAGCGCCGCAGCACCTGGTTGAAGTAGCGGTTGGTGCCGCCGTAGACGTCGCGCGACACGACCACTTCTTCGCCCGGGCTGAGCACCGACAAGAGCGCCTGGATGGCCGCCATGCCGGAAGCGAAGGCGTGGCCGGAGCGCCCCCCCTCGAGCCCCGCCACGTTGCGCTCCAGCGCGGCGCGGGTCGGGTTCTGGACCCGAGCGTACTCGTAGGGTGGATCGTCGACCAGGCCGGGCTGCTCGTAGGTCGAGGTCTGGTAGATCGGGACGGTGATGGCGCGGGTGGCGTCCTCGGGGCGGTCAGCGGGGTCGTGCCCGAGGTGGATGGCGCGGGTGGCGAAGCCACAACGTCGTGGATCGAGCTTCAATGAAGGCGTCCTCTCGGCTCAGGGATCGGGATCGAGGTAACCGGTCGAAACGTAGCGCTCGGCGCTGTCGGGAAAGACCGTCACCACCCGTTTGCCCGGTCCCAGGCGGCGGGCGATCTGCAAGGCGGCGTTGGCGTTGGCGCCGGCCGAGCCGCCGATCAGCAGCCCCTCGGATCGCGCCACCAGGCGGGCGGTGGCGAAGGAGTCGTCGTCGTGCACCATGATCACCTCGTCGATCAGCTCCCGGGCCAGGACCGGCGGGATGAAGCTGACGCCGATGCCCTCCACCTTGTGGCGCCCGGGCTCGCCTCCCTGCAGGATCGAGCCGTTGGGCTCCACCGCCACCCGCAGGCAGCTCGGGGCGCGCTCGCTGAGAAAGCGGGCGATGCCGGAGAAGGTGCCGCCGGTGCCGACGCCGACCACCATGGCATCGATACGGCCCTCCATCTGACGCCAGATCTCCGGCGCCGTGGTTCGGTAGTGGATCTCCGGGTTGCCCGGGTTCTCGAATTGCTGCGGCACGTAGGCGCCGGGAATGCCGTCGGCGATCTCGCGAGCCTTCTTGATCGCCCCCTTCATGCCGTCCTCTTCCGGCGTCAGCACCACCGTGCCGCCGAGCGCCGCCATCAGCTTGCGCTTCTCGAGGGAGAAATTCTCCGGCACGCAGAGGATCACGCGATAGCCGAGCTGGACGCCGACCAGCGCCAGGCCGATGCCGGTGTTGCCGGCGGTGGGCTCGACCAGGGTGCCGCCGGGCTTCAGGTGGCCGTGCGCCTCGGCCCAGCGGATGAGCCCGATGCCCAGCCGATCTTTGACCGAGCCTCCGGGATTGAGCAGCTCGAGCTTGGCGAAGAGCGCCGCCCGCGGCGGCTCGGGTGCGAAACGGGTGAGCTCGATCAGCGGCGTGTTGCCGATCAGCTCGGCGGTGCTCTTGACCGCCCGCGGCGGGGCGGCGGCTGGACTGTCTTTCTCGGTGAGCATGGGGTTGGCGAGCATATCAGCGCGGGTCAAAACACGGGCGGCCGATAATCGCCCGCAACGGGCGCGCCGTCAAGCCCATCACCCCACCATGACGCCTGTGTGGCGGCGCCGTGGTCAGGACGTGGCGCTCGGCGAGCAGCAGGCCGGCGCCGGCGGGCTCAGCCCGGCGGCGGGCGGTGGCGACGGGTGGGGGGCGGTGCAGACCCGGATCAGGCCGGCGGTGAGGGCGAGCAGGAGAAGCAGGCGCCAGAGGCCGCGGGCGCCGCGCCAGGAATCGGGCAGGAGCGGCGGCAGCTCGCCGGCGGGGGCGGGCTGCGTCGCCGGCGCCGCCGCCTCTTCCCGCGCCTGATCCGGAGTCTCGTTCATCCCTGCCGCCTTTTCCGTCCGCCGGCAGCGTAGCATCCGCCGAGCCGTGACGGCGGCCCCGGCGCATAAAAAGCGACGCCGGGTTGCCGGCGCCGTTTCGGGGGAGAGGGGATGGAGGCGGCGGAGTCGGAGGACCTCCGAGCCGGTGCGGGAGGTAGATGCGATGCTTCCGGCTCAGGTCCCTGCTGCTCCGTCGGATGATCAGCTTACGGCCGCCGTCCCAATGGCTGCGACCTCCATCGGGGCGGGACGCCACACGCCGGCGCACGGGATCGGCCCCACCCCGAGGGGTGGGGCGAGCAGCCGATCCGGTCACGACGCGGGCTGCTCGTTGAGCGACCAGTCATAGGGCAAGTAGTCGAGCTCATAGCGCCCCGCCTCCAGGTAGGCGCGGTCCTCCTCCCCGAGGTAGTGGCTGACGAAGTTGAGCACCGCCCGCTCGCGCTCGCCGTGGCCGGCGAAGCTGTCGGCGCGATCGGGCCCCGGGGCGAAGCGGGGGACGAAGTCCTCGCCGTACCAGTCGAAGATCTTCGACAGGTAGACCTTGGCCGCCTGGCGATCGATGCGCAGTCCGCTTTCCGGCCGTGCCAGCCAGCGACGCACCTGATCGTCGAGCTGCCGGTCGAGGCGCTCGGCGACGAAGGGTTCGCCGCGCAGGGGCGGGCAGCTCATCGCCGCGCACACCAGCGCGGCGTGGATGCGCGGCTCGTCGTAATCGACGCGCAGGATCTTGTGCTCGATGTCGTTGAGCGTCAGCGCCTCCCCCATCACCGTATAGGGCGTGTCCCAGACGTTGGGGATCCAGCGGATGCCGCGCGGGTGAGCGAGGGTCAGGGCGGCGTTCCTGAGGCCGCGCTCGAGCGGGTAGTGGTCGACGATGGCGTAGAGGGTGAGGGCGTTGTAGGCGTTGATCCAGAAGGCGATCCGGGCGTCGTCGTCCCAGGCCTCGAAGGTCGTGCGGTCGAGGGCGGCGACGGCGGAGCGGAAGGCATCGAGGTCGCCCGGTTCCGCCTTGAGGCCGGCGTAGTCGACCAGGCCGCGCTCGTCGACCCGCTCGAGAACCCGGGCGTAGGCGGCGTAGGAGAAGGCGCTCGTTTCGGCGCTCGTCGCCGTCGCCGCAGGATCCGCCGCCGTCGCCGTCGCCGCCGGGGCACCGTCGGATACCGCGGCGACGCCGGCGCCGACCGCCGCCAGCAGCAGCACCGCAAGGGTGGCGACCGCCGCCTTGGCCAGCGCCGGCATGGGCTCGCCGCGCCGCCAGCCGTGGAAGCGCTCAAGCCAGCGCAGCAGGCGCTCCGGTGCGTGCGCCTTGCGCCAGTTGCCGGCGGCGTACTTGTTGGCCTCCGCCAGGGTCGGGTAGGGGTGCACGGTGCCGAGGATCTTGTTGAGGCCGACGCCGTGCTTCATCGCCAGAACGTACTCCGCCAGCAGGTCGCCGGCGTGGGGGCCGACGATGGTCGCGCCGAGAATGCGATCCTTGCCCGGCACGGTCAGCACCTTGACCATGCCGTAGGCCTCGCCGTCGGCGATCGCCCGATCGAGGTCGTCGATGCCGTAGGTGGTGACCTCGTACGGGACGCCCTGCTCGCGGGCTTCGAGCTCGTTGAGGCCGACCTTGGCGACCTCGGGATCGGTAAAGGTGGTCCAGGGGATCACCCGGTAGTCGGCGCGGAAGGTCTTGAGCGGGCTGAAGAGGGCGTTGACGGCGGCGTACCACGCCTGATGGGCGGCGGTGTGGGTGAACTGGTAGGGCCCGGCGACGTCGCCGCAGACGTAGACGTTGGGGAAGTTGGTGCGCATGAAGTCGTCGTGGCGGACGGTGCGGTCGACCTCCACCCCGAGCTCCTCGAGCCCGAAGCCGCGGGTGCGTGCCCGGCGCCCGAGGGCGACCAGCACGCGGTCGAAGTCGACCCGCACCTCCCCGCCGTCGGCGGTCTCGCACAGCACGTAGGCCTGGCCGTCGTCGTCCTTGCCGAAGCTCTTCGCTTTGTGGCCGGTGAGCACCCGCACGCCCTCCTCCTCGAAGCGCTTCAGCACCAGGGCGGAGACGTCCGGGTCCTCGCGGCTCAGGATGCGCGGCAGCATTTCGATCTGGGTCACCTGCGAGCCCAGGCGGGCGAAGGCCTGAGCCATCTCCGAGCCGATCGGCCCGCCCCCCAGCACCACCAGCCGCTCCGGCCGCTCCTTGAGCTGCCAGAGGTTGTCGCTGGTCAGGGGGTCGACCTGATCGAGGCCGGGGATCGGCGGCACCAGCGGCGTGGCGCCGGTGGCGATGATGACGTTGCGGGTGGTGAGCAGGCGGTCGCCGACCCGCACCGTCCAGGGGGATTCGATGCGTGCCTCCCCCTGGATGCAGTCGACCCCCAGGCTCTGGTAGCGCTCGACCGAGTCGTGGGGCTCGACGGTCTCGATCACCCGGTGGACGCGCTGCATCACCTCGCCGAAGTCGTAGTCGACCGTGGCGCTGCGAAAGCCCCAGTCCTCGGCCCGCCTGGCGTAGTGCAGCATCTTGGCCGAGCGGATCAGGGCCTTCGACGGTACGCAGCCGGTGTTGAGGCAGTCGCCGCCCATCTTGTGCTTCTCGATCAGCGCCACCTTGGCCTTGACCGCGGCGGCGACGTAGGAGGCCACCAGGCCGGCGGAGCCGGCGCCGATCACCACCACGTTGTAGTCGAAGCTGCGCGGCCGCCGATGGCCGCGGTAGACCCGCCGCGCCTTGATCAGGGCGACGATCCGGCGGGCGATCAGCGGAAAGAGGCCGAGCAGGGCGAAGGCGCCGAGGAGGCCGGGGGAGAGCAGGCCCGAAGGGGAGTCGATCTGCGCCAGCTGGGTGCCGGCGTTGACGTAGACCGCGGTGCCCGGCAGCATGCCGAGCTGGCTGACCCAGTAGAAGGTGCGCGCCGGCATGCGGGTCAGGCCCATGCCGAGGTTGATCAGGAAGAAGGGGAAGATCGGGATCAGGCGCAGGGTGAAGAGGTAGAAAGCCCCTTCCCGCTCGATGCCCTCGTTGAGCCGCCGGAGCTTGGCGCCGTAGCGCCGTTGCACCTCGTCGCCGAAGACATAGCGCGCCACCAGCATGGCCAGGGTGGCGCCGATCGAGCTGGCGAAGGAGACGACGACGGTCCCCACCCCCAGGCCGAAGAGCAGGCCCGCAGCCAAGGTCATGATCGTCGCTCCCGGCAAGGAGAGCGCCGCCATCAGCACGTAGGCGACGAAGAAACCGGCGATCCACAGCACCGGCCGCGCCGCGGTGGCGGCCTGCAGCTCGGCCTGACGGGCCTTGAGATTGGCGAAAGTCAGCTGCTCGTGCCACCCCTGCTGGAAGAAGACGGCGGCGAGCGCGGCCACCAGCAGGAGAATGGCGAGCTTCTTGAGGCTTGCGGTGTTGATGGCGAGTCCCCTTTGTCGGCAGTTAGGGTTGTCGATGCCGTCTCGTCCCGGCGTCTGCGCCGGCCGGGTCAACGGCCGCTGGTGAGATGCGCCCCGACCTCCGATCGTTTCACGCGGTACGGTGCTGGGAGCTACCGGAGGTCGCGTGCTGCCAGAGCTACGGCCGGCGAACCGGCGCGGATTGAGCGCGCCGGCGCATAGAATCGGCGGCATGATGCAGAACCGGAAGAGGATCACGGTCTCGACCGGCACGCCGTGGGAAGAACGGGTGGGCTACTCGCGCGCGGTGCGGGTCGGCGACCGCATCTTCGTCACCGGCACCGTCGCCGTCGGCGCCGACGGCCGGCCCCACCCCGGCGACGCCTACGCCCAGGCCAGGCGTGCGCTCGAGATCATCGGCGACGCCCTGGCCCAGGCCGGTGCCAGCCTCGCCGACGTGGTGCGCACCCGCATCTACGTCACCGACGTGGAGCGCGACTGGCAGGGTGTCGGCCGCGCCCACGCCGAGGTCTTCGGCGACGTCCGCCCGGCCACCACCATGGTCGAGGTCAGCAAGCTGATCGCCCCCGAATACGTGGTCGAGATCGAGGTCGACGCCATCGCCGGCTCGGGGCCTCCTACTGGAACTTGACCCGCAGGTTGACCCACATCTTGACCGGCACGCCGTTGACCGTGGCCGGCTTGTAGATCGCGCCGCGAGCGACGCTCAGGGCCTCGGCGTCGAAGCCGAAGCCGACCTTGTCGCCCACCAGCTCGGCTTCGATCACCTTGCCGTTTTCGTCGACCAGCACCCGCACCACGACCTCGACGCCGCTCTTGCCCAGCCGCCGGGCCATCTCCGGGAAGTGGGCCGGCGGCAGACGGACGCGCTGCGGGTTGACCACCCCGGGGCCGGGCTCGACCAGATCGCCGCGGCGCACCGCCGGCGGTGGTGGCGGCGGCGGCGGCGGCGGCGGGGCGGCCTTCTTCGCCGCCTCCGCTTCCTGGCGCCGGCGATTCTCCTCGGCCAGACGAGCGGCCTCGGCTTCGGCTTCCTTCTGTTTCCGCGCCTTCTCCTCCGCCGCCAGCCGCTGGCGCTCGGCCTCGGCCTCCGCCTCCTGCTGACGGCGGGCCTCCTCCGCCCGCCGCTCGCGCAGCAGCCGCTCGCGCTCCGCCGCCGCCTTCTCCGCTGCGGCGAGCTGGCGGCGCAGGGTCTGAAGCTGCTCGTCGACCTTGGCTCGCAGGGCCGACTCGAGCTCGCTGGTCCGCTGGGCCACCAGCTCGTCGATCTTGGCCTGGAGCGCCGCCTGCTCCTCCTCCGACGGCGCCTCGCCCAGATCCTCCAGGGCGTCCGTCGGCTCCGGGTCGATCTCGGTTGGCGTCGCCGGCGGCGGCAGGGGGGATTGGGCGGCGACGGCCGGCGGCGTCGCGCCGCCCGCCGCCGGGCGCAGGACGTACCACAGGCCGCCGCCGACCGCCGCCAGCAGCACCGCCGCCAGGCCGATCATCAGGCCGGTCTTCGACGACTTGGGCGGTGCCGCGGCGACCGCTCCCGAGGTCGGCGTCGCCACCGTGCCGCTGGCCGGGGCGGGGCCGCTGGCCGGCGGCTGGGTCGGCGCCGGGCCGCTGGCCGGCGCCGTCACCGGCAACGGCATGGTCTTCTCGACCTCGATCTCCTGGCTCTCGCGCTCGATCTCCTGGCGGAAGAGGTTGTGCATGAAGAACGCCAGGTTGAACGTCGTCGGGTTGTAGCGGCCCTCGAACATCCACTTGTTGAGGGTCTTGTGCCAGGCGACGACGTCGCCGAGGCGCTGCTCGCGCGCCACCAGGCTCTGGCGCAGGAGCTGGCGCAGCTCGGCGGGCAGCGGCGCCTTGCCTTCGGTGGCCAGTACCGCCTGGTCGATGGTGGTGCCGTAGCCATCGGCCGCCGGCGGGGGCAGCGACGTGCCGGTCAGCAGCTCGTAGAGCAGCACGCCGAGGGAGTAGATGTCGTCCGTGCGGTCCGGCGGCGCGCCGGCGAGGGCCTCGGGCGACAGGTAGCGGCCGAAATGCTGCCGCATCACCGGATTGGTCGCGAACAGCCGCAGGGCGGGCGCCACCTCGAAGCCGAGCAGGCGCGACTCACCCTCGTTCGAGATCATCACCAGGTGCGGCACCAGGAAGCCATGCAGGATGCGCTCGCCGCCGAAGCGGTGCTCCGACGCCAGCGCCAGCGCCAGGGCGACGCGCTCGGTGATCAGCAGCGCATGCTCGGTCGGGATCGGGCTCGACATGGCGCCGGCCTGCTCGATCAGCGCCGCCAGGTTCTTGCCCGAGACGTAGTCGTAGGCGACGTAGGGGATGCCCTGCACCTCCCCCATCTCGATGCCCTCGCCGATGTTCGGGCTGCGCAGGGCGCGCTGGATCTCGGCCCGCTCGCGACAGGCCTGCCACAGGCGCTCGCCGTCGATGCCCTGGCCATTGAACACCCGCAGGAGCACCACCCGCTCCATGCCCTTGGCGCTCAGCATGCCGGCGCGAAAGGTCTCGCCCAGCTGATCCTCGGAGAGCTTCTTGAGCAGCAGATAGTTGCCGAACTGTTCTCGCGTGTTCATGACGACTCCGTCCGTGATCCGCCGGCTGACCCGAGGTCTCATCCCGCTAGCAGCCCCCCTCGTCATGTGCCGGAAGCCCCGATCTTACTATGCCAGCCGCCCACAGCCTAGCAGTCCGTGATGGAGCTCCCGCCGCCGCGGGTGAGCGAGCCCCCAGACGGCCGAATCGCCGGTGGACGCGCCCGGCGACTCCCGAATCGCCGGTCGTCTTCGACCCGGAACCAGCGCCGGCGATTCCGCGCCCCCGCACCGCCAAACGTCGGCTTCCACGATCGACAGGAGGGTCACTCCAAACCTTCGACCGCGACGTCGGCCAGTCTGGCCCGCGGCTCTACGGCAGCCGATTCTCGCTCGAATCTGGGGCTCGGCCCTCTCTCCGGCCGTTCGGCATCGGCGTCAGCCGCCATCGCGTTCCCGCGCCCAGCGCTCGCGCCAGTAGCGACGCTGCCAATGCTCGACGTTGCGATTGTGCTCGCTCAGGGTGCGGGCGAAGACGTGGCTGCCGTCGTTGCGGCTGACGAAGTAGAAGTAGGGCACCGCCGCCGGCGCCGCTGCGGCGCGCAGGCTGGCGAGGCCGGGGGAGCAGATCGGCCCGGGGGGCAGGCCGGCGTAGACGTAGGTGTTGTAGGGCGAGTCGTAGCGCAGGTCGGCGCGGCGCAGGTTGCCGTCCCAGTCGCCGCGCTGCTTGATGGCGTAGATCACCGTCGGGTCGGCGTCGAGCCGCATGCCGCGGCGCAGGCGGTTGGCGAAGACGCCGGCGATGGCCGGTCGCTCGTCGTCGAGCAGGGCTTCTTTCTCGACGATGCTGGCGAGGGTGACGACGGCGCGCACGCCGCCGCCGAGTGCGGGGTCGCGGTCCGCCGCCAGCAGCGGCGCCACCTGCTCGGCGTAGCGGCGGCGGAAGGTGGCGACCAGGGTGTCGACGATGGTCCGGGCGCTGGTGCCGCGGGCGAAGTGGTAGGTGTCGGGGAAGAGGTAGCCCTCGAGGTCCGTCGCCGCCGGATCGAGGTCGGCGATGCGCGACGGGTCCTCCATCTCCCGTCGCAGGGCGCCGGCGTCGCTGAAGCCGGCGGCCTCGATGGCGGCGGCGACCTCGCTCAAGGTCAGGCCCTCGATCAGGGTCAAGGGGTAGGCGACGACGGCACCGCGGATCAGCTTGGCGAGCACCTCGGGGGTCGACAGGGGGGCGTCGAAGCGGTACTCGCCGGCCTTGATCGGCGGGTCGCCGAGGACGTAGACCAGATAGAGGCGGGCGAGGCGGGCGTCGGCCAGCACGCCGGCCGCCGCCAGCTCCTCGAGCACCGCCCGCGCCGCCTGGCCCGGCCGCACCTCGAAGCCGAGCTCGCCGTCGTACCCCCGGTAGGGCTGGTGGATCGCCCACCAGCTCCAGCCGGCGGCGGTGATCCCCGCCACCGCCAGGAGCGCCGCCGCGCGCAGCAGCCGGCGCCTCATCGCTCCACCCCCGCCGCCGGCGCTGCCTCGAGCGGCCGGCCGCCGCCGTCGAGGGCCTCCTGGAGCAGGATCTGGGCCGCCACCATGTCGCGGCGCTCCTCGGCGCTGCGCCGGTCGGCGCCGATGCGGGCCAGGCGGCGCCGCGCCTCGTCGGTGGTCAGCGCCTCGTCCACCAGGCGCAGGGGCAGGCCGGTGGCCCGCATCAGCTTGCGGCCGAAGCGGCGCACCCGCTCGCGCGACGAGCTCGGCTCACCGCTCGGCCGGTGGGGATCGCCGAGCACCAGCAGGCCGACGTCCTCGCGGCGGGCGATGGCCGCGATCCGGTAGACCGCCCGGCGATCGCTCCGGCGCTCGACGACCTCGAGCGGCAGGGCGTAGCGGCCGGCTGGATCCGACAGCGCGAGGCCGATGCGGCGCTCGCCGAAATCGATCCCCAGGGCGCGGGTCGCAGGCGGTTTCGGCTTGTTCATGGGCAGGCGTCCGGCGGTGGGCGGGAGGCGCGCGGCTGTGGTACGATCGCCGCCGCAACCCAGCGTCCCGGCGCGCGTCGTGCCGGGCTCAGCAGGCACATCGTCGGGAGCTATTATGCAGGAAGTCGTCATTCTGAGCGCTGCCCGCACGCCCATCGGCGCGTTCCAGGGCGCCCTCGCCCCGCTCACCGCCCCGCAGCTCGGCGCGCGGGCCATCGCCGCCGCCATCGAACGCGCCGGGGTGGAGCCGGCGGCGGTAGAGCAGGTCTACATGGGCTGCGTGCTGCCCGCCGGCCTGGGGCAGGCGCCGGCCCGCCAGGCCACCCTCGGCGCCGGCTGTCCGACGTCGACCGGCGCGGTGACGTTGAACAAGGTCTGCGGCTCGGGCATGCGGGCGGTGATGAGCGGCGCCAACGACCTGCGCTGCGGCGACTACAAGCTGGTGGTGGCCGGCGGCATGGAGAGCATGAGCCGGGCGCCCTACCTCCTGCCCGGCGTACGCGACGGCCTGCGCCTGGGGCACGGCAAGGTGGTCGACTCGATGATCCACGACGGCTTGTGGGATCCCTACAAGGACCAGCACTGGGCAACTGCGCCGAGACCTGCGCCGCCGAGTACGCGATCGATCGCCAGGCCCAGGACGACTACGCCGCCGACAGCTATCGCCGCGCCCGGGCGGCCACCGAGCAGGGCCTCTTCGCCGCCGAGATCGTGCCGGTCGAGGTCCCCCAGCGCCGCGGCGAGCCGCACCGGGTCGAGCGCGACGAAGAGCCCGAGCGGGTCGACTTCGAGAAGATGAAGCGCTTGCCGCCGGTCTTCCAGCGCGACGGCGGCACCGTCACCGCGGCCAACGCCAGCAAGATCAACGACGGCGCCGCGGCGCTGGTGCTGACCACCGCGGACGAGGCCGCGCGGCTGGGCCTGCGGCCGCGCGCCCGGCTGGTGGCGCAGGCGACCTACGCCCAGGAACCGGAGTGGTTCACCACCGCCCCGGTCGGCGCCGTGCGGCGGCTGCTCGAGCGCGCCGGTCTCGCGGCCGGCGACGTCGATCTCTTCGAGATCAACGAGGCCTTCGCGGTGGTGGCCCTGGCCTGCATGGCCGAGCTCGGGATCCCCCGCGAGCGGCTCAACGTGCACGGCGGCGCCGTCGCCCTCGGCCATCCGATCGGCGCCTCCGGGGCGCGCATCCTGACCACCCTGCTGCACGCCATGGAGGCGCGCAACGTCCACCGCGGCTGTGCCGCGATCTGTCTCGGCGGCGGCGAGGCCACCGCCGTCCTGATCGAGCGAGAGGTTGAAGCTTGAATCTGCCACGGAACCTGATCGAGAGGCGCTGGGCGGGCGCGTTGCTGGCGGCGATCCTGGCGGCGGCCCCGCTGGCGGCACAGGAAGCGGCGCCGCCGGCGCCGGCGCCGGCCGAGCGCGGCGACGCGACGCCGGCGGAGGGCAAGAAAGACGCCGAGCGAGACGACGAGCGGGTGCGCTTCGAGGTCGAGCTCGCCGACGGCCGGGCGGTGATCCGGGCCGAAGACTTCCGTTACCAGCCGGGCGATTACATGATCGCCACCGCCGGCGTCGAGGTGCGCTACAAAGACCTGGTGCTCACCGCCGACCGGGCGCGGCTCGACATCCCCACCCAGTTGATCACCGCCGAAGGCAACGTGGTGCTCGACGAGGGTCCGCGCCGGCTGAGCGGCGACACCCTCGAGTACCACCTCGAGAGCCGCACCGGCCGGCTGACCAACGCCACCGCCTACGTCCAGCCCGACTACTACTTCTCCGGCGTCGAGCTGGCCAAGACCGGGCCCGAGGACTACGCCGTCACCGACGGCGTCTTCACCTCCTGCAGCGGCGACTCCCCCCCCTGGAGCATCGCCCTGTCGAGCGCCAAGGTGACCCTCGAAGACTACGCCCGGATCAAGAACGCCCGCATGCGGTTCAAGAACGTGCCGGTGCTCTACGTGCCCTACATCCTGTGGCCGACCAAGACCGAACGCAGCTCGGGCTTCCTGATCCCCAAGCCCGGCTTCTCCAGCCGCCGCGGCGCCTACCTGGGGGTGGCCTACTACCAGACCCTCGGCCGCAGCGCCGACCTGACCCTGCTCGGCGACGCCTACAGCGAGAGCTACTTCGGCGGCGGCATGGAGCTGCGCTGGCGGCCGTCCGAGACCTCCCGGGGGCTCTTTCAGGGCTACTTCATCACCGAGCCGGACGAGATCGACCCCGCCGACGTGCCGCCGGTCCGCATCGATCCCAACTTCATGCAGGGGGACGACCGCTGGAAGCTGCGCTTCTTTCACCAGCAGGACAAGATCTTCAAGCACTTCCGCGCCGTCATCGACTTCGTCGACTACTCGGACTTCAACTTCCAGGGTGACTACGAGCGCGACGTCAGCCGCAGCGCCCAGTCCTTCGTCTACTCCAACGCCTACCTGACCGCCAACGTCGGCAACCAGTCCTTCAACATCCTGGTCGACCGCCGCGAGCGGGTACGGCGCGGCGGCCGCGACGTGCGTCACCAGCTGCCGGAGATCGAATACCGCCTGCGGCCCACCCGGCTGGGGTCGACGCCGATCTACTTCAGCCTGCTGTCGTCCCTCAACTACTTCCAGGTGCAGCTCGACGAGGACGAGTTCGACTACGGCCGGGCGGACCTGCTGCCCTTCTTCTCCATCCCCCTGAGCACCATCCCCTGGCTGTCGGCCAAGCTCGACGTCGGCGGCCGGGTGACCTTCTACAGCGACAGCCTCAACGATCGCCGCAGCGAGTTCTCCGGCGAGTCCCTGACCCGCACCTTCGGCAGCGCCACCCTGGAGGTGGTCGGACCGGCGTTCTCGCGCATCTTCAACAAGGGCCTCGGCCGTTTCGCCAAGATCAAGCACGTCATCGAGCCGCGCTTCGACTTCAATTTCGTCAGCGACTTCGACGACCAGCTCTTCGTGCCGGTCTTCGACGAGGTCGACAACTTCCTCTCGCGCCAGGACGTGGTCTTCTCCTTCAACCACCGGCTGATCGCCAAGCCGGCGGCGGACGAGGAGGACGATCCGTCCGCCGGCGGCGCCTTTGAGATCGCCAGCTTCAGCCTCGCCCAGGGATACAGCTTCGACGACGACCGGCCGCTGCAATTCGGCCGCCGCGACCGGGACCGCAAGAGCCAGGCCAGCCCGATCTTCGCCAGCCTGCGGCTCAATCCCAGTCAGCGCACCAGTCTGAAGCTCGACGCGGCGTACAACACCCTCTTCGGCCGCTTCGAGTCGGCCAGCCTGAGCGGCCGGCTGGCCCTCGGCAAGCACAACGAGCTCGGCGCCGCCTGGTTCACCCGCTTCAATGCCGAGACCGGCGCCGAGCAGCGCAACCAGGCCCAACTCTTCGGCAGCTTCGCCCTGCTGCCCGAGCGCCTCTTCCTCGACGGCGCCTTCCGCTTCGACCTGCGGTTGGAGGAGACCCTGGAACAGATCCTCCGGCTGCGCTACAACGGCTCCTGCTACGGCCTGCAACTGGAGTGGCGGGAGTCCAACTTCGCCAACGTCGACCAGAGCGACGTCCGCTTTCTGCTGACCCTCAAGCACGTCGGGACCTTCCTCGACTTCACCAGCAGCACGGGCTCTTTCTGAGATCGGGACGGTGCGCCGTGCGGCGCCGCGTGCCGGCCGGCAGCGGCGGCGCAGGCCACGGAGACCACGGACGATGAAAGGTTTGATCTTGAGCGGAGGGCGCGGCACGCGCCTGCGGCCGCTGACCTACACCTCGGCCAAGCAGCTGGTGCCGGTGGCCAACAAGCCGGTGCTCTTCTTCGGCATCGAATCCCTGGTGGCGGCGGGCATCACCGAGCTCGGCATCGTCGTCGGCGATACGCGGGCCGAGATCGAGGCCGCGGTCGGCGACGGCTCGCGCTTCGGCGCCCGGGTCACCTATCTCGAGCAGGACGCGCCCCGCGGCCTGGCCCACGCGGTGATGATCGCCGAGGAGTTCATGGCCGGCGAGGATTTCGTCATGTACCTGGGCGACAACCTGATCGCCGGCGGCATCACCGGCCTGGTGGAGGAATTCAAGCAGCGGCGGCCCAACGCCATGATCCTCCTCGCCGAGGTGCCGAATCCGCAGCAGTTCGGCGTCGCCGAGCTGGAGGAGGACAACGGCGACGGTCCGGTGCGGGTCAAACGCCTGGTGGAGAAGCCGCCGCAGCCGCGCAGCAACCTGGCGCTGGTCGGGGTCTACCTCTTCGACCGCAACATCTTCGATTCGGTCAAACGCATCCAACCGTCGGCGCGCGGCGAGCTGGAGATCACCGACGCCATCCAGGACCTGATCGACCGCGGCTTCGAGGTCCACCCGCACAAGGTGCAGGGCTGGTGGAAGGACACCGGCAAGCTCGACGACATGCTCGAGGCCAACCGCATCGTCCTCGACACGATGCCCCTCACCGGCGCCGGCTCGGCCCGTCTCGACGCCGCGAGCCGCATCGAAGGGCGGGTCGAGCTCGGCGCGGGCGTCGAGCTGATCGATGCCAAGGTCCGCGGGCCGGTGATCGTCGGCGCCGGCACCCGCCTCGAGCACGCCTTCATCGGCCCCTACACCTCAATCGGCGAAAGCTGCACCCTGGCCCACTGCGAGGTCGAGAACTCGATCATTCTCGCCGACAGCCAGATCCGCGACGTCGACCGCCGCATCGACGGCTCGCTGATCGGCCGCGGCGTGCGCATCGTCAAATCCAAGCTCAAGCCCCGTGCCCACCGCTTCATGCTCGGCGACAACTCCGAGGTGGAGATCGTCTGATGCGCATGCTGGTCTTCGGCGGCACCGGCATGCTCGGCCGGGCGCTGGCGGCGGAGGGGCGCCGGCGCAACCAGCCGGTGCTGGCGCTCTCCCGTGCCCAGGGCGACGTCCGCGATCGCCGGCGGCTGGCCTACTGGGCCGGCGCCTTCGCCCCGGAGGTGATCGTCAACTGCGCCGCCTTCACCCAGGTCGATGCCTGCGAGGAACGCCGCCAGCACGCCCTCGAGGTCAACGGCGAGGCGGTGGCCCACGTCGCGGCGGCGGCGGCCGGGGCCGGCGCCGCGCTGGTCCAGGTGTCGAGCGACTACGTCTTCGACGGCGGGGGCAGCCGGCCCTACCGCGAGGACGACCCCCTCGGCCCGCTGTCGGTCTACGGCGAGAGCAAGCGCCTGGGGGAGGAACGGGCCCTGGCCTACGAGCGGGCGCTGGTGGTGCGCGCCAGCTGGCTGTTCGGCGCCGGCGGGCCGAGCTTTCCGGCGACGATCCGCCGGCTGATCGCCGACGGCAAGACGCCGCTCCGGGTGGTCGACGACCAGGTCGGCGCCCCCACCTACACCCCCTACCTGGCGCGGGCGATCTGGGACCTGGCGCAGCGGCGGGCGACGGGGGTGGTGCACTACCGGAACCGCCCTCCGGTATCCTGGTACGGCGTCGCCTGCGAAATCGCCGCGGCGGTGCGGCCGCGGGCCGAAGTCGTCCCGGTCACCACCAGCGAGTTTCCGCGGCCGGCACCGCGCCCCGCCTACTCGGTGCTCGACGTCGGCCGCTTCGAGGAGCTGGTGGGCCGCGCAGTGGAGCCGTGGCTCGCCGGCTTGACCGACTTTCTCGATACCATGGCCCGCCGGGAGGGGAACTCGGGAGACTAGAGAATGAAAGCGTTGATCACAGGCATCACCGGCTTCGCCGGCTCGCACCTGGCCGACTACCTGCTCGCCCACCAACCGCAGGTCGAGGTGGTCGGCACCCGCCGCTGGCGCAGCCCGATGACCAATCTGCGGCAGGCCGCCGGCCGCGTCGACCTGCGCGAGTGCGATCTGCGGGACGCGGCGGCGGTCTACAATCTGCTCAAGGACGTGCGGCCGGACGTCATCTTCCACCTCGCGGCCCAGAGCTTCGTGCCCACCAGCTGGAGCGCCCCGGGCACCACCCTCGACACCAACATCCTGAGCCAGACCAACATCTTCGAGGCGGTCCGCGCCCTCGAGCTCGATCCGGTGATCCAGATCGCCTGTTCGAGCGAGGAGTACGGCCTGGTCAAGCCCGACGAGACGCCGATCACCGAGAAGAACCCCCTGCGTCCGCTGTCGCCCTACGCCGTGTCGAAGGTGGCGCAGGACTTCCTCGGCTACCAGTACTTCAAGAGCTACGGCCTGAAGGTGATCCGTACCCGCGGCTTCAATCACACCGGCCCGCGCCGGGGGGAGGTCTTCGTCACCTCCAACTTCGCCAAGCAGGTGGCGTCGATCGAGGCCGGGGTGCAGGAGCCGGTGATCCGGGTCGGCAACCTCGACGCCATCCGCGACTTCACCGACGTGCGCGACATGGTCCGCGGCTATTGGCTGGCGGTCAACCGGGCGCGGCCGGGGGAGGTCTACAACCTCTGCAGCGGCGAAGGGATCACCATCAAGGAGCTGCTGGAGCGGCTGATCGCCCTGGCCAAGGTCGAGGTCGAGGTCAAGACCGACCCCGCCCGCCTGCGGCCGTCGGACGTCGAGATCCTGATCGGCGACAGCTCCAAGTTCCGCGCCGACACCGGCTGGCGACCGGAGATCCCCTTCGACCAGACCCTGCGCGACACTCTCGACTACTGGCGCCAGCGGGTGGCGGAGGGTGCGCCGGTCAACGCTTGAGCATGCGCGTCCTGATCAGCGGCATCACCGGCTTCGTAGGCGATCACCTGGCCCGTGCCCTGCTCGATGAGCACGAGGTCTGGGGCTTTGCCAACGAGGCCGGCACGCCGCCCGCCGGCTGCGAGGTGCGGGTGGTCGATCTGCTCGACGAGCAGGCTCTGACCGAGCTGGTGGCCGAGGCGCGGCCCCAGGCGGTGGTCCACCTCGCCGGCCTGAGCCACGTCGGCGCTTCCTTCGACCGCCCCGCCGCCTACCGCCGGGTCAACGCCGGTGGCACCCACGCCCTGTGCCGGGCCCTCGCCGCCGCGGCGCCCAGGGCCCTCCTGGTGGTCGCCTCGAGCGCCGAGGTCTACGGCCCGGTGCCGGCGTCGGAGCAGCCGATCGTCGAGGAGCGCTCGCCCGATCCGCGCTCGCCCTACGCCGAGTCGAAGGTCGAGGCCGAGCAGCTGGCCCTCGCCGCCGGCGGGGTGGTGGTGCGGCCGTTCAACATCATCGGTCCGGGCCAGGCGCCGACCTTCGCCCTTCCCGCCTTCGCTCAGCAGCTGGCGCGCATCCGGGCGGGACGGCAGGAGGCGGTGATCCGGGTCGGCGACCTGAGCCCGCGGCGCGACTTCACCCACGTCGGCGATGCCGTCGCCGCCTACCGCCTGCTGCTCGAGCGCGGGGCGCCCGGCGTGGTCTACAACCTGGCCTCGGGCCGGGCGGTGGCCATGCGCGAGGTGCTCGAACGGCTGATGGCGATCGCCGGGGTGACGGCCGAGATCCGCCCCGATCCGGCGCGTTTCCGGCCCTGCGACGCGCCCGTGATGTGCGGCGACGGCAGCCGCCTGCGCGCCCTGGGCTGGGCGCCGGCGCGCGATCTCGACCACGCCCTGCGCGACCTCTGGTGCCACACCGTGGCGGGGTGAGGGCCGCCCGCGACGAGCGCCATGGGCCGGAGGTTGAGCCGCGGCGAGCTGGCGCGCAAGCTGATCCACCTCGGCGCCGGCACGATCGCCTTCGCCGTCGTCTTCCTCGGCCCGGCGCCTAGCGCTCTGGTCGCGCTCCTCGGGCTGGCGACCAACCTCTTGGTGCTGCCGGCGGTGGGCGGCAAGCGGCTGTGGCGGGAAGACGAGCTGGCGCGCGGCGTCTCCGCCGGCATCGTCTTCTACCCCCTGTCGGTCTTGATCCTGATCCTCGCCTTCCGGCGCCACCCCGAGGTGGCGGCGGCGACCTGGGGCCTGCTCGCCTTCGGCGACGGCATGGCGGGGCTGGTCGGCATGCGCTTCGGTCGCCGCCCGCTGCCGTGGAATCCGGCCAAGACCTGGCTCGGCAGCCTCGCCTACGCCGCCTGCGGCGGCCTGGCGTCGGCGGTTCTCCTGTGGTGGACCGTGAGCCACCCGCTCGGCGCCGGCGGGCGGCCGATCGATCTCGGCTTCGTCGCCGCCATCTGCGCCGTCACCGCCATCGCCGCCGCCTTCTTGGAGTCCCTGCCCCTGGGCCTCGACGACAACCTCGGGGTGCCTCTCGTCGCCGGCCTGCTGCTCTTCGCCCTGCGCCTGACCGAAGGCCGCTGGGCGCTCCTCGACTGGCCGGCCCTGGCGTCCGGCGCCGCCGCCGGCTTGGCGTTCAACCTGGTGCTCGCCGCCGCCGCCCTGGGCAGCCGTGCCCTGAGCGCCTCGGGGGCGGTGGCGGGGGTCGTCGTCGGCACCGCGATCTACGCCGGCGCCGGCTGGCGGGGCTACCTGCTGCTGGTGGCCTTCGTCGTCCTCGGCTCCGCCGCCACCCGCGCCGGCTACGCGCGCAAGCGGGCGGCGGGCCTGAGCCAGGAGCATGGCGGCCGGCGGCGGGCGCGCCACGCCCTGGCCAACGGTGCGGTGGCGGCGCTGGCGGCGACGTTCGCCGTCGTGACCCCGTACCGGGAAAGTTGTCTGCTCGCCCTGGCCGGCGCCCTGGCCACCGCCCTGGGGGATACCCTGAGCTCGGAGCTGGGCCAGCTCTGGGGCCGGCGGCCGGTCCTCCTGACGACCTTCCGGCGCGCGCCGCCGGGCACCGACGGCGCGATCTCCGCCGCCGGCACCCTCGCCGGTCTCGCCGGTGCCCTGGCGATCGCCGCCCTCGGCGCCGCCGCCGGTCTCTACCCCGCCGCCGGCGCGGCGCTGGTCGTCGTCGCCGGCTTCGCCGGCACCACCGCCGACAGCCTCCTCGGCGCCACCCTCGAGCGCCGCGGCCTGCTCGACAACGAAGCGGTCAACTTCCTCGCCACCCTGGCCGGGGCCCTGACCGCCGGCGTCCTCGCCGCTCAGTAGGCCGCGTCGCCCAGGCGCACCAGCCCCGGCTCGCCGTCGCTGCTACCGACGACCACGAAGCGGCCGGCGATCACCGCCTGCAGGTCGTTGATCCGCACCAGCTGATCGAGCGCCTGGTCCCAGGGCACGCCGTGGAGCTCGACGGTCACGCCGGCGCTCACGTCGAGGCCGACCTCGATCGCCAGCTTCTTGCCGGCGCGCTGCGCGATCTCCTGCAGCACCGTTCCGAGCTGCGCGTTCTTGACGCTCAGCGAGATCGGCTGCTCCACCCAGCCGGAATCTGCGCTGGCGGGTAGATGGGCGGCGAGGGTGGTGATCAACAAGGCGGCGATCAGCAGAAGTCGTGCACGTGTCATCGTGACCTCCCGTTTGGGTTCGCATTGTCAGAACCATACCATTCCGATAATTGAAGATAGCAGCGCTCCTCGAAGTCCTCCGCCTCCTCCGGTTTCCACCAGGTGGCGAGGGATATCCGGACCAGGGTGCCGGCGGCAATCCGCGGCGGCGGTTTCCGCTCGCCGACGTAGGCTAGGCCGCGGACCAAGTCGTTGAGGTTGGGGTGGTGGTAATCGAGATGTCTGCCGTCCGACCGCAGGACAAGATCCCGATCCGGGATCCAAAAGCCGGTGCTGTGATCGGGCACGCCGACGCGCCGGCAGACGTAGCCGTTGCCGTTTGCGGTAAAGCGCACGAGGCCGTCGAAGAGCTTGGCGATCGAGCCGCGCCAGGGGCGCACGAAGGCGCGCAGGTGATGGTCGAGGTGCGCCACGCGATCGACGCGCCGCGCCTCGAGTACGCGGACGTTCTCCACATGCGGCGGCACGACGTTGTCGACCTTTTCGAAGACCAGCTCCCAGACGTCTCCGACGCGGGCCGGAGACGAAGCGTCGGGGTGCTCGCCGGTGGCCCTCAGCAAGCGCACCGGCTGCTTCGTCTCGGTGATCCCGCCGATGCACCGGTGACCTCCGTGCATGCGGGTGCGGGCGACGATCAGGACCCGCACGGCGTGACGTGCTCGATTTCCAGGTTGAGCTCCTGCGCCAGGCGCCGGGCGAGGAGCGAGCGGTGGCAGGCGGCCGGATTGTCCTCGACGCAGAAGAGGGCGGCGGCGCGGGCGCCTTCTCCCAGCCGGCGGACGAAGGCCTCCGCGTCGAGGGCGTCCAGGCATTGCGCGGCGTAGGCGCGCACGAAGTCGTCGCACAGGGCGGTGCGCTCGCCCCGGCGCAAGCCGCCGGCCTTGTCCGCCTGCCGTTGCAGCTCGCGCACCGACTCCGCCGGCGACAGATCCTTCAGGTGCAGGTAGCGGATCCCCATCGCCTGCAGCCGATCCTGCAACCGGCGGCTGTTGGCGAAGGCGTAGCGCGAGCCGCGCAGCCCTCGCCGCCGCCGCACGTCGCAGAAGACGTCCACCCCCGCGGCCTCGAGGGCGGCGAAGAAGGCGTCTTCGGTAAAGCCGTAGACGCCGATCGTCAGCAGCCGCAGATCAGCCACTCTCCGCACCCCCAGCCGTGCCCGGCCGGTACCGCTTGCGCGAGGTAAACGCTGTGCCGAAGAGGCTCTTCTGGCCGCCGGTCAGACGGCGCACGACCTCTTCCTGGCTGCGCAGGCTGCCATCGGGCGCAATGTGCTGGACCGGGATGCCGCTGCCGTCGAGCACGGTGCCGATCAGCTTGCTGCGGTGGCAGCGTTCGGGCTGGCCTTCGCTGCACAGGATGCATATCCGCAGCTCCTTGCGCCAGGCGTCCTTCAAGCGATCGATTCCCCGGCGGAAGGCCGCCGTCATCTTGACCCGCTCGTAGTCGACTTTGCCGTCGCGATAGCAGGCCGGATCCTGCGGCCGGCCGCCGAGGAGATCGCCCATGAAGACGTAGCGCAGACCCGCCTCCGCGAGGGCACTCTCGAGGGGGAGGCGGGAGAAGTCGGGATTGAATCGCGAGTGGGGCGACGAACGCACGTCGACGACGAAGGCGACGCCGTGGCGCCGCAGGTTGCCGAGGAGCTCGTCCATCCGGAGGCCGCCATAGCCGATGGTGTAGACCGCGCCGGGCGCCGACGTCCCATTGCAGGCAGGCGCCCGCGCCGGGGGATCTGTTGGGGATTTCGTCAACGCTACGCTCCCGCGGATCAGACCTCGATTTCGATCACCGCTCGCGACTCCGACACCTCGATCGTCGGTTCGTAGAACGCATCGATCGGAGCCGAAAGATACATCCGCTCGAGTGCTAGGTAGTGGGGATCCCGGGCCATGGAGTGACCTCAACCGGCGCCGAAAACCGGTGCCTGCGCCGTCCTCAACAGCCGTTCGACTGTACTGGAGGGGTCGCGGACGGTCAAGGAAGCGCGCCGTCCCCTGCGGCGGCCGGCCACGGCCGCGGGCGCGGGCTGGCGCAGCCTGCTAGGGGTGCGGATTCGTGGCCCACGAGCCGTGAGAAGACCGCCGGACGGCAGACCTGGCAAGCTCGATGGCGGTGGCGTAGAATCCTCTCACGACCGACCGAGGAGACGCGGTGAGCGCCAGCAACAGCCAATCCAGCGAACCCGCGGCCGCAGACGCCGGCCTCGACCTTCTGGCCCGCGACGCCGCGCGGGCCGCCCGCGGAGAGCTCGACCACCTGCCGAGCACCGGGCTCCTGTCCTTCTACGACCGCCTGCGCGAGCGGGTGGTGGCGCGGATCGAGCGCGGCGGCCGGCTGAGCCCGGCGATGACCGACGCGCTCCTCCTGGTGCCGGACGTCTTCATGCTGCTCGTGCGTCTGGCCCTCGACCGCGGGGTGCCGCGCGCCGAGCGCGCCTTGGTGGCGAGCGCTCTGGCCTACTTCGTCCTGCCCTTCGACCTGATGCCCGAGCTGGCCCTGGGTACGGTGGGCTATGCCGACGACCTGGTGCTGGCGGTGATCATCCTGTCGCGGACCTTCAGCGGCGACCTGGCACCCTACGCCGAGAAGCATTGGAGCGGCTCGGCCCGGCTGCGGGCAGTCCTCCGCGACGTCCTCCAGACCGCCGACAGCCTGCTCGGCGACCGAGTCTACGGCCGACTGAAGAAACTCCTCGCCAGCCGCGGCATCGAGGTCGATGATGGTTAGAGGAGCCGCTTGAGGCGTTGACGAATCTGCGCCTCATCCCGGGCCACCGACCGCACGTGCGTGAGCCAGTCCTCGGCTCGCCAGATCTCGAGACGCTCCCAAGCGACGAATACGACCGCCGCCTCGCCCGTCGCCGGCGCCACTCCCAACAGGCGCGGCTCCTCCGGCATCGAGATCGAATAGCGATTGACCCGATCCCCATCCTCCCTTCCGCTCCCTTCTGCGGATAACGACACTCGCCAAGCGGTAGCGAGATAACGCACGTAGGAGGCGATCTCAGTCCCAGGATCTTCCTCGTCGATCGCGGCTGCGAGGGCCTCGGCCAGCTCGGTCTGGGCAGCTGGCGGTTCGCGTCGGATGATCAAGCCTCCCGCCGGTCCAACGCTCGCCACGCAGTCGAGGCGCCCCGGTTTTGACGGGAGCCAAGGGAGCAGGGGGGCCAAGCGGCTGGCTGCTATGCGAATCCTGTTCTGCGAGTGAACGCGGGTACACCATTGAATCCACGGGCGGTCCTGCCCAAGAGGTTTGCTGTCGCCGCGCGGCATAGGTTTTTTGCACCCTAAACTGGCCTGTGGCAATCGAAATCGTATTGATTCTACAATAAAATAGCTCTTGACTCTCGGAGCTATGTAGGTATAATCAGCCCGATTTTGCCGAAGAGCCTTGCCGGCGTGCTCTGCAGGAGGGCAGAACGAGGTCAGCTGAACATGACGGGCCGCTCCGCCGTAGAATCAAGCAGGGGATGCACCGGTCTTGGGTTTCAACCCGAGCTCCTGCAAGAGACGCTCGTGCAAGAGACGTCAGTTGACGGAGTTCCGATGGTGGCCGCGGCAGCGGTACCAGGAGCGTTGTTTCCCGGCGAGGAGGCGTCATGGGCCGATTGACTTGGCGAAAGTTCGTTGGTAGGCTTGCAGATCTTCGCCTTTGGCAAAAGGCACCGGGGGCGTGCACTGCCGAAGGAGGTGCGGCGATGCAAGCGCAGCAGGGCAAGAACAACGGGAGTGGCGAGCTGGATGTGCGGTCCGGCTACGACGTCACGCCATCGGGACAGGTGGTGGTTGAAGTCGACGTCCTTCGCCAGAGCCCAGCGGTTCAAGAAGTTGCCAAGCTCGCCCGCGAGATTGTTCGGCGTTCCGTGAGGAAGCCCGTCGCCGCCAACCGCTAGCGTCCGATAACGGTGCCGTCCAATTTCCTGCTCCTCCTGCCGATCTTGGGCGGTTACCTGTTCAACACCACCTCGCACTTTTTCCATTTCAGAGCCCAGGCCTTACGCGGCCATCGCTTGGTCTTCGAGGCTGCTGTGGTCGGCATCCTCTTCTTGATCCCGGCCCGCATCCTGATTCTCATTCTCGTGGCGATCGGTTGGCCGGAGTGGCTCCTCGCTCGCTGGCCCCAGTTCACCAATGACACAGCCCTCGTCGGGACCTCCTCGCTGGCGGTCATCCTGGCGCCGCTGGCGGCCATCCTGTGGAATCTGGGAGCCGGATTCCGGCATCGGGAGCGCATCGGAACCGAGAAACTGGCCGGATTCTCCGGCCTCAGCCGTCCTTTGCGGCGCTGGTGGAAGGCGAGCCGGGACTATTATCTGGATCGCGCCATCCGGCGCTCCGGCGACGGGCTTCAACAGATCCTCCATGACGTCGCCGTTCGCAGCTCAACCGACGGCACGGTGGTTGGCATCACCCTCAAGAGCGGCAAGATCTACGCAGCCTACGTTACGCGTTCGCCGAACCTCTCTCCGGATGACGAGTACGTAATGCTCGCGCCGTTGATGAGCGGTTATCGAGACGCCGGCACCCAGGAAGTACGGTATCGGTATCTCTATCCCGGCTTTGAAGACGGGGTGGCAGGGGCGACGATGACAATGGTCGTTCCGACCAGCGAGATCCAGATCGCACACGTGCTCGATCGGGCTTCCTGGAACACGGTTCTCGAGAGGCTGAAGACTGAGGAGCCGGGCGATGAGTCGGCCTGAGGCGTCGAAGCTGGACGTCGTCGCGTTCGGGGCGCATCCGGACGACGTCGAGCTGGCTTGCGGCGGCACGCTGGCGCTCCTGGTCGAGCGCGGCTACCGGGTGGGCATCGTCCATCTGACCCGGGGGGAGCGCGGTACCCGGGGGACGGTGGCGGAGCGTGAGGCGGAGGCGCGGGCGGCGGCGGCGGCGCTCGGGGTCGAGGTGGTGCGGTTCTTGAATTGCGTCGACGGCGGCCTACGGACCGGCGAAGCCTATGAGGACGCGGTGATCGAGGTCATCCGCGAGCACCGGCCGGAGCTGCTCTTCGCCCCGCCCCCCGCCGACCGCCATCCGGACCATGCCCGCGGCCACCGCCTGGTCGCGGCCGCTGCCTTCTACGCCGGGCTGGCGCGCCGCGGCCAGGGCGAGCCCCACCGGCCGGCAGCGGTCTTCTGCTACATGGAGCACGATCTCTTCATCCCCAGCTTCATCGTGGACGTGACCGCGACCTGGGAGAAGAAGCGCCGCGCCCTGGGGTGCTACGGCAGCCAGTTCTTCCAGCCCGGCGCCGCCGGCCGCGACGAGCCGATGACCAAGGTGTCGAGCCCCGAGTTCGCCGCCGCCCTCGTCGGCCGGGCGCAGCACTACGGCCAGCTGATCGGCGCCGCCTACGGCGAGCCCTTCTGGTGCCGCCAGCCGCTGGCGGTCGGCGATCCGATGCTCCTCCTCCCCGGCGGCCTGCGGTAGACTCCGCGGCAAGATTCGAAACCTGCGATCCCTGTCTGAAAGGAGAGGCGAAGCGATGAGCGAGAACGAGAACGAGAACGAGAACGCCACCCCACCGCCGCCGCCGCCGTCGACCCCGCCGCCGCCCCCGTCGGAGCCGCCCGCCGGCGGCGGCTCGAGCAACCGCTCGATCATGCTGGTCCTGTCCTACCTGTGGCTGCTGGCGCTCATTCCGCTGCTGGTGGAGAAGGAGGACAGGGAGGTGCAGTGGCACGCCAAGCACGGCATCGTGCTGATGGTGGCGGAATTCCTGGTCTGGATCGTGCTTATGGTCCTTTCGAGCATCTTGAGCTGCCTGGCGGGGATCATCGCCATGTTCGTCTGGCTCGCCATCGTCATCCTGCACGTGATGATGATCGTCCAGGCGCTGAACGGCAAACGGATGCTGATCCCCGGGCTGAGCCACTACGCCGACCAGTTCTGATCCGGGCGTCGAGTCCCCCCGCGGCCGGGCGGATGGCCCGGCCGCGGCGTGGGGTAGCCGGGTAGAGCCGTGGCACGAGATCCCGCATACGAGGCCCCGGGACGCCGGGCCGGAGTCCGCCGCCGGCGGCTGGCCGCCGCGCTGCTGGTCGCCGGCCCGCTCCTGGCCCTCGACCTGAGTCGTCCGCCGCCGGCGCAAGTCTCGGCGCGGGTGCTCCTCGCCGGCATCGACCTCTACCAGGCGAGCCTGTCGCGGTGGATGCCGGCGATGGGGGTCCACTGCCGCTTCCGTCCCACCTGCAGCCACTATGCCGAGGCGGTCGTCCGTCGCGACGGGGCGCTGATCGGCGGCGGCCGGGCGGCGTGGCGCCTGCTGCGCTGCGGCGCCTGGACCCCCGCCGGCACCGACGATCCGCCCTGAGGACCCGATGCGCCGTCCCCCCCATCCGCCACGGCGATCCTTCGCCTTCCTGTGGGGAGGTTCCGCCGTGCTGCTGGTCGCCGCGGCGGCCGCCGCGCCCTCCCTCGCGACCCTGGTTCCGGCCTGCCCGCTGAAGACCCTCACCGGCATCCCCTGCCCCGGCTGCGGCAGCACCCGCGCCCTCCTCGCCCTGGCGCGCTTCGCGCCGCTCGAGGCCTTCGCTCATTACCCCCTGGCGGCAGCCGGCTGGACGCTCTTCGTCGCCGGCGGGGTGGTCGCTGCCGCCGCCGCCGCCGCCGGCCGGCCGCTGGCCGGGCCGCGCCGCATGCCCGCCTGGCTGAAGGTCTTGCTCGCCGCCCTGCTCGCCGCCAACTGGATCTGGAACCTGACCCAGGGGGTGTAGGCCCTTTTCCGTCCGCCGTCGCCCCGCGGCCGGCCTCGCCGCCCGCGAGGACAAATACTCCAAACCCCCCCTAGACGGAGCTCGGGGCGCGATTTTCCCTCCACTTTGTGCTAGGGTTTCGCCATTCACTCACGTGTTGAGCGGGATGCGGGGCAAGCCCCCGCTTGGCTTGGCCCTGCGTCGCCTCATGCGAAAAGGACAAGGAGGAAGCTCGTATGGGAAACGTGGGCAAGTACGCGTTTATCGCCGGTTTGGTCTTGGCGGTGGTGGCGGCCTTCATCGGCACGTCGTGGTCCTGGCTGCCCTGGGTGCTGGCGATCCTCGGTCTGATCGTCGGCTTCATGAACGTCGGTGCCGGTGAGACCAAGATGTTTCTGCTGGCGGCGATCGGCCTGCTGCTCTCTGCCAATGCGGTGGCCAGCCTGCCCTACGTCGGCGGCTACCTCACCGACATCCTCAACAACGTGGTGGTCTTCATCGCCGCAGCGCTCTTGATCGTGTCCCTGAAGGCCCTCTTCGAGACGGCGAAGGACTAGCGGCGCAATCTGCTGCGGGCCGGGCGGGCCCGGCCCGCAGCGAGCGGCGCACCGGCGGAGCCCGGGCGACCTCACCCCATGCGCATGAAGTGCCAGCGCAGCCGGCGGGGCTGGGGCTTGAAGACCTCGGGGTGGATGCGGTCTGCGAAGTCGCGCAGGATCGAGGCGACGTGCTGGCCGCGGGCGACGCGCTCCAGGGCGTCCGCGGCGTCGCGGCCGGCGCGGCTCAAGTAGGTCTGCCACACCGCCTGGCGCACCGACATGGTGCTCAGGGTGACGTTCGGCAGCTGGGCGACGCCGCGCTTGAGCAGCGACAGCTTCGCTTTCAAGCTGCGTTCGTCGTCGAGCGGTTGGCGCTGCCACGGGGTGTACGGTTTGGGGATTAGCAGGTTGGTTCCCAGGTGGACGTTGCCGACCACGCCGCTCTTGCGCGCTTCCTCGAGCATCAGCTGGCGGCAGCGCGCGGCGAGCTCGAGGATGGCGTGGACGTCCTCCGGGGTCTCTTCCGGCAGGCCGAGGATGAAGTAGAGCTTGAGCTGGGTGAAGCCCTGGCGGAAGATCAGCCGCACCTTGTCGAGCAGTAGCTCGTTCGGAATCGGCTTGTTCATCAGGAAACGCAGCCGGTCGCTGCCGGTCTCCGGCGCCAGGGTGATGGAGCGCGCACCGGAGGCGTAGAGCGGTTCCAGGGTCTCCTCGCGCACCGCCGGGATGCGGATCGACGACACCGAGGAGCGGAAGCCGCGGGCACAGGCCTGGCGCAGGATGCGGGCGATCTGCGGGTGGTCCCCCACCGCGGTGGCGACGAAGCCCACCTGGTCGGTGACGGCGCGCGCCCGCTCGAGGGAAGCGAGGATGTAGTCGGTCGGGTGGTAGCGGAACGATCCCATGCCGAAGGTGGCCCAGCAGTACTTGCACTTCTCCGGGCAACCGCGGGACATCTCGATCAGGTACTTGTCGGCGAATTCGGTGCGCGGGGTGACGATGCAGCTCGACGGCAGATGGCCGGGCTGGCGCAGCTGCTCGGCGCTGAGCTCGAGCTTCTTCAGCTTGGGCAGGGCGTCGTCGTCCTCGGGCCGGTGGTGGGCGGGGACGAAGAAGCCCGGGGCCGCCGCCAGACGCTCGAGCACCGCCGTCTTGTCCTCCTCCTCGGCGAGCGCGCCGAGCAGGGCCGGCAGCAGATTCTCGGCTGCGCCGAGGGCGAAGACGTCGACGAATCCCGCCATCGGCAGGGGGTTGATGGCGGCGCAGGAACCTCCCATCACCACCAGCGGATGCCACGGCTCGCGCGCCTCGCGACGCAGGGGGATGGCGGCACGGTCGAGGAGGCGGAGGAGCTCGACGTAGTCCTCTTCGAAGGACACCGAGAACGCCACACACGCGAAGTCGGAGAGCGCCGCCCCGGTCTCCACCGAGCGCGGCATGCCCGCCCCGTCGCTGAAGAAGCGCTCGGCCACCCATTCCGGATGATCGTGCACCAGCTCGTAGGTGCGCTGGAAGCCGAGGCTCGACATGCCGACGGCGTAGACGTTGGCGTAGGCCAGCGCCAGCCGCCGGGCGCCGTGGCGGGCGAACTCCCGCACCGGCCGCTCGGCGTCCCGATAGGGCGCCCAATCGTGGTTCTTCGTTCGCCTGCGGCGTCTCATCGTCTCATCTCGGGTGGCACCCTCGCCCGGCGCCACGAACGGGGCGGCGTTGGGCTTGGCGGCGGCTCATCGCGCCGCCCGCCGACCAGCAACCGCAAGGGACCCCTTTCGTCGCCGCGAGGGACCCCTTTCGTCGCCGCGAGGGCGGAGCCGGCGCGGAGCCGGCGATCTGCCGCCGGACGGGCGGCCGAACCGATCATTGTACCGCGTCGAGGGCGGAACGGGCCGGTCGGCGTCGATCTACGACGAGCCGGCGGCCTGCTGCCGTCCGGCGCCGTCGCGGAAGTCGGCGGCCCGTACCCGAGCGAGCTCGGGCCGGCCGAAGAGCTTGAGGTTGGCGCGTTCCCGCTCCAGCCGCGCCATCGCCAGGTCGCAGTAGGCGGGATCGATCTCGACGCCGATGCTGTTGCGGCCGCAGCGCATCGCCGCCAGGATGGTGGTGCCGGTGCCGCAGAAGGGGTCGAGGACCGTGTCTTCGACGAAGGAGAACATGCGCACCAAGCGGAGGGCGAGCTCCAGCGGGTAGGGCGCCGGGTGCTCGCGGGTCGACGCACCGGTGATGCGCCAGAACTGCTGGAACCACTGCTCGTAGTCCGCCTTAGCGATGCGCGACAGCCGCCGCTGCCGCTCGCTCGGCTTGCGGTAGCCCCCCGGCTTGCGCTGCATGAGGATGAACTCGATGTCGTTCTTGATGATCGCGTTCGGCTCGTAGGGCTTGCCGAGGAAGCCCGCGCCCCCGCCCTGCACCTCGTAGCTGGCATTGGCGATCTTGTGCCAGATGATCGGATTCAGGTTGTCGAAGCCGATCTTGCGGCAGGCGACGGCGATGTCGGCGTGGAGCGGCACCACCACGTGCCGCCCGTGGCGCCGCGACAAGCAGACGTCGCCCACCACGCATACCAGCCGTCCGCCCGGCACCAGGACGCGGAAGCATTCCCGCCATACCCGCTCGAGGTCGTCCAGGAAGTCCTCGTAGTCCGCCACGTGGCCGAGCTGCCCGGGATGGTCCCGGTACTCCTTGAGGGTCCAGTAGGGAGGCGATGTGACGACTAAGTGTACGGTGCTATCCTCAATATAAAAAAGCTCTCTTGCATCTCCTTCAATCAATATATGTAGAGATGTGATGAACTCCGTAGTGTGCTTACAGCGATCTTCTACGCTCGACAATACATCTTGGATTCTATTATAGTACATTACTAGCTCCGTGGCTCTTGGAAAAACACTAGGAATGGGGGGATCTTCAGTCGCCTCCCACTCCTATCTTGCGCGGTGTCGTACGCTGTCCTTCTGGTTACACTGCTTCTGCGCTACCGCTCTGTTTTCTTACTCTGCGATATCCCTTTGAAGTCGTATCGTTCAGTGCTGCATAAACTGCGTACGAGGTCTCCTTACTCCCTCCGATGGAAAATGTGCCTTTGGGTGTGAACTTGCCTGCAATGCCCTCCCAGTGCTTGCCCCGGCTCCAGTCAACACTGCGCAGCTTGTTCAATTGCCCGCGTAGGCTCTCTGACCTCGTGGCAGGATCGATATTCACGAGGTCATGTCCCATCGCCCCAATGGCGGCGAGGACTGATGGGGCAGCCGCAACAGTTCGAGATCTATCTTCAATTGCAGGACCGATCATCTCCGTAACAGCAATAAACCATTCAACGGCGACGTCCTGAGTGTTCTCTGGAATAGCCCGGCTTGGAACGCTCTTGGCTCCATACTTGACGCCGCCAATGCCGGTAGCGAGAGTTACGCAGCTTCCACGAAGAGCGGCAATGGTTACAACATCGGTATCACTCCTTCGAAGCTGTCTGCGTACCTCGTTGACCCTACCTTTAAAGAATGGAACAGAGCGTTCGACATAACGTGCTATCCTCGTCATGGGATCTCGGAGATCCATTCCAATTGCGATCGCAGCATTTGGCTTCACGCCATACATATTCAGGTCATGGAACGCTTGTCGCGCCCATTCAAGGGATAGCCCGTGGCATAGCATGATTGCAACGAAGTCATCTTCCGTTGATGGTTCTATGTTACGAGCTTCGAATCTAGCAGCGAGCTGCGTTTCACCGTCGATTGCCACAAGCTTAATACCCCACGGTACTTGAATAAGTGCTGTGCCGTCCTCCTTGTCTTCGACGGTGAGCTTTTGCTGTGAGAAAAGAATAATGGGCGGAGTTAATCCGTTTTGACTCGACTTTAGCCCAGCAATATACTCTGCATAGCTTGGAACATTCCTTCTCTTGGCCCCTTCGAACAGCCGCTGTACCTCCTGGCGGATTTCCTGAATCTCTCGGAGCTCTCTGTTTGCCTCGACCAAACTCCGATTCTCAGTTTGCCTTGGATCTGGAGCGAGCTGAAAAAGTTGAGCGGCTCTGACCCGACCCAAGAAGCGAGTCTCGTCGATCTTGACGCCAGCAATCACGTGTCCATCGGTTGGATTGATCTTTTCCATGGCTTGTATCCTATCCTTTATTCCTTAAGAGTTCACGGAATGGCGTTCCCACACGAATGGAACCGCCGGACCAGACTCGAGATTATACGTAGATATCTCGAGTCTGTCAATTGGCTGTCAGGCTATGCCCCGAGTTTTTGATTTGGCGTCTCGGGTTGCTTGAGTCGCATTTGATTGACCAGCGGAATTGTACTCTCTATTCCAGAGATAGCTCTATTTTTTGTGTCCCTGGCCGCCTATATATTAGAATCAACGATTTTTAAAAATCGGCATCAGCTCGTTGGGTTTTAGGCTGGTCGGGGGCTGGTGGCGGCAGTGGATGGCGAGGAGATGGTTGAAGAGGGCGGGGTCGGCGGCG